>JADHUC010000100.1 GCA_016784735.1 Pirellulaceae bacterium
AGTCACCGAATCCTGAGTCGGGATGTTGAACGCCAATCCACCGCGTCGCCCCTGGGACGCGCATGGTGCCAACAGCGATTGGGGTCGACATAAGTCGTCATGGAGAAAGTACTTACGAAAACGTACTGTCGAAAACCAGCATGAGTCCGGGTTGGGCTTCAGGGCCTGAATTCTTGCGATTCAGCTACAAACCTGTTCCTGCGCGGGTAGGCTACCCGATGGTTCGGGCGGCTAGAGTGTGGCTACACCTACGTGACGGGAGGAGATGGAATGCGAGTTGAGATCAGACGAGCTCAGATCATGGCGTTCATGGCCGTCGTGGGGCTGACGGCAAACGCGGCACCGGCGGCCGAGGTGAGCACGCTGACGCTCAAGAGCAAGACACTGCTCGACGAGATGTCGCCGTTGTCGGGCGCGACCTACCAGCGTCCCACGGGGCTCGAAATGATGAAGCGGGGAAGCCGCTCGCCCGACAACGGGCGCACGTGGCAACCGATGGAGTCGGGCCCGGATTTCGACAGCAACCTGCCCTACGGCTACCGACGGAGCCCGCACTCGCCGTGGCTCGACCCGGTTAACGGAAACATCCTTGTCCTACTCAACTGCATGGATGCGCCGGGCAAGGCCCCGCACGCGCACGAGCCGCGGTGGCAGTGGTATTACTACTACCTGCGCTACCGCGTCTCGACCGATGGTGGCCGTACCTGGCTGTTCGACGAGCCCATCGTCCAGCAAGGCGAGGATTACTCGCCCAAGCACCCGATCGATGGCGTGTACATCACGAAGAACTGCTTCTTCCTCGGCGACTCGGGCTCGCACCCCATTCGCACTCGCGAGGGCACCGTGCTTGTGCCGATGCAGATGCCGCCCCTGGATCCCGATGGCGAAGGCTTCCACAATCCCGGTGGCGGCTGGTACTGGCTCGACAGCATGATCCTGATAGGCCGCTGGACGGAGGGCAACCGCATCGTCTGGGACGCCTCCGAGCCGATCAAAGGCGACGGCGACCGCACCGCGCGCGGGCTCTACGAACCCACCCTGGCCCAGATGCCCGACGGCAACATCCTGTGTGTGATGCGCGGGAGCAACGGCGGCGGCAGCGACCGGGACTACGCGTGGCCCAGCCACAAGTGGAAATGCGTGTCGAAAGACGGCGGCTACACCTGGAGCAAGCCCGAGCTGTGGAAGTACGCTGACGGCGAGCCGTTCTTCTCGCCCGCTTCGATGTCCGAGCTTTTCACTCACTCCAATGGGCGTATCTACTGGATCGGGAACCTGAGCCAGGGCAACTGCCGCGCCAACCACCCCCGTTGGCCGCTGGTCATTGGCCAGGTGGATCCGAAGACCTACGGGCTGATCCGCGAAAGCGTACTCGTCATCGACACGAAGCAGCCTGACGAGCCCGACGTCAACCTGTCGCACCGGCACTCGCACGAGGACCGCGAGACGGGCCACATCATCATCCCTACCACCCGCGCGAGCGCCGGCTACAAGAGCCGCCGCCCCGTACTTTACGTGGTCGAGGTGAAGGAATAGCAGACTCTTGACGATTCTCGGCGCGATTCCGACCCTCCTAATATTGCAGACGCTCTCCGGCTGGTACAATGCGCGAAGGTGCTGTGCTCATCGGATCGTGCAGATACAAGTTGCGTGTCTGGGATCGTGAGTCTGCGTAGCCTCGGCGCAGATGAGATGGCAATGCGATGCACAAAGAGCGGCGGTGGAGAATGCTCTTGCCACTGGTTGCTTCACTGCCGCCGCCCAGTGATCGCTGTCGTTCCGCCCATCCGGAAGGGAGATGGCTTGTGACTTCTTCGCAATTTCGATACTTCGCAGCGGCACTCGCGTGGGCCGCCATCGTCCATACCACCCTCGCCGGCGATGGTCAGTTTACTGTGGACAACGGCGTCACAGATGGTGACGCCATCGCTCAGGCGGTCTCCTCGGAGCGAGGCATCCAGAAGGCGGCCGAGGATACAAAGGCCCCCCGAAGCCTTTCCGTCGGTGCTCAGGTGTATGGTCTCGCGTTCTCGCCCGATGGCCATCTCTTGGCAACAGCGGGCAAGAACGGGGTGCGACTCTGGACGCTGGCCAGCGGTAAGCAGGCCGTGCCTTTAATCGAAGGGATCATCCCTCGCCCCAAGAAAATCCCGTTCTGGGGTACCCCGTCTGCTAGAAGCCCTGTCTTCTCGCTGGATGGAAGACTCGTAGCCGCTGCAGAGTATCTTCCGTGTGAGGAAGGCGTCCGTGACGTGGCGGCCGGGCGCTATCGCGTTTGGGATGTCGCCTCGGGCAAACTGCGAGCCAAACGGGATTTCCCGGATCCCTTGACGACGTTGGCCTTTTCGCCCGATGGGGCCCGACTCGCGATTGGCGATGCCTGTAACGGCTTCGGATTCGGTGAGATCGCCGGGCAGACGATTTGGTACCAACACGGCGAGTCGCGGATGGCGCCGCCGACGGCCGACGTGGCTTTCTCTCCCGACGGTGCGATGTTGGCCGTGGCCGACGACCCTGACGAAGCCCGAAAGTACCTGAGCGGAGGTCTTCACGTGCCCGCGCAAGGCGAGGACTGCACGATCCGTCTGATCGATGCGACGACAAAGAAGACACTGCACGAGATTTCCGCAAAGTCGTCGGAGGGGCTCCACAAACTCGCCTTCGCGGCCGACGGGAAGACGCTCTATGCCGCCTACGAAGACGGCCACTTGCGCCAATGGAATGTCCTGTCGGCAAAGTTGGTCACGTCGTATCGAATCCAAACAGAACCCTGGTATTTCACTCCCATCGCATTCTCAAGCGACGGGAATTGGTTAGCCGTGCGTGACCGGCGCGACGGACCGATCGTGATCTGGGACCTCGCCGTCGCTCAAAAGGCCGCCACGATCGACGTTTCGACCGATTCGAGCGACATTCTGACGATCTCCTTTGCCGCTCGATTACTTGCCGTCGCTGATCCCGACGATAAGGAGGGAAGCGTTTCACTTTGGAAGGTAGCTGAGCGGCCCCTTGAATGACGCGATCCACACGACGACTTTGGGGCGCCGTTCCCCAGCGGGTACTACCGTTATCGACCTGAACGCAACGTAAACGTCTTGAACCAGTTTCCTCAAAACTTGTTCGTTCAGCAGCAATCAAAGGGAGTCTGCTATGACCGTTCTGCGAATGCTTGTGACTCTGCTCGTGGGCCTACCGTTTGCTGGCTTCATTCAGGCGGAGGGTGACAACCAGGGCAAGCACGAGCTTCAAGGCAGTTGGGATCTGCAGAGGATCGTCCTGGATGGCAAACCGTTTCCAGTACAAGTCAAGGAAGTCAAATTCATCTTCTCGAAGGATAGGTTAACCATCGTCCCACCAGACGAGAACGCCGAGAGTTTTCCGAGACAGACCCTGAGTTTCACGTTGCATCCGGAAACGAATCCCAAGTCGATTGACACCACGAACCTTGACGGCTCAACTAAGGGAATGACCCTCGCCGGCATCTACAAGATCGAAGGCGACTCACTGACCGTCTGCATTGCAACTGAAAGTGGGGCGGCACGGCCGAAGAGTTTTGAATCGAAGGAAGGGTCAAAGCTTGCCGTGTACACGCTGCAACGTGCCAAGCCACAAAGCGAGCAGCAACCGGAACATCCAGAGTCTTCGAGGTGAGCGTCGTCTTACCCCCTGCGCTGGTCGAAACTCCCTGACCTTGCCTTTCCGGTCAGCGATGATCATTACGCGACCTTCTGCCTATGTTGCGATACTGCCTATTGGCTAACAGCTATTTCTTGTCGAACTCTGGTTAGCTCGTTACGATCAATAAAGACCGTGATTCTTCGCGACACTGGGAGAAAGGTGTGAAAACAGCGTGTTTTCTTCTTTTCGTGTGTTCGGTCCTACCGGCGACCGCTGCAGGTCAGCATACTCCGCGTCTCGATCGGTACGGAGATGCACTTCCTGAAGGCGCTCTCAAACGCTTCGGATCGATTCGACTGCGGCAACCGGGCGGTTGCTATGCCGTCGCGGTCTCGCCGAATGGTAAGCTCGTGGCATCAGGCGGAGCCGGGTGTGTGCGCGTCTGGGACATGTCCTCGGGAAAAGAAGTGCAGGAGCTACCCCACACATATGGCGAAATCGGTAATTGCAGAGCCCTCACGTTTTCCTCGGACGGAGACCGTCTGATCTCTGCTGGCAATGACGGGATGGTGCGGCTCTGGGATGTGAAACAGGGCAAGGAGCTGTTTTCCGCTGAACATACGTTTCCGCCCGGCAAGAGCGGTCGGGTATCCGGCGTCGCGTTTTTTCCCGATGGCTTCTCTTTCGCGTCGGTCGGCGGCGATGGCGACGTTCGTGTTTGGGACGCGACGACGGGTCAGGAACTGCTGGTTCTTCGTCACGGGGACGATTCCCGAGGCGAACTCAGGCTGTCCATATCACCCGACGGCGCGCATCTGGCTTCGTCGATCGGAAGCACCATCCGCATCTGGAATATTGAGATGGGAGAAGACCCTGTTGTTATTCGCAAGGCACATTCGCGAGAGGTAACCGCTCTGGAGTTTGCATCGGACGGTCGGACGCTTATTTCCGGGGGCCAGCGCTACGAGCGAGTCAGAGACGAACAAACCGGCAAAACAATCGGGGCGAGAGCCGACGCGCAGATTCGGACTTGGAACCCGACAACGGGAGAAGAAGAGAAGCCGATCCTCGAAGACGAAGAGGATCAGGCAGTGCTGGACCTCGTGGTTGTGGAGGACAGCCTTTTCGCCGCTCACTGCAATCGCCTAGATGTGTACGATCTCGACACCGAGAGCCTACAACGTTCGATCCCACTGAGACCAAGAATCCAGGGGTGGTCGGGCCACGTTCTGTCTGTATCTCACGGCGGCACAGAATGCGCGATTGCCAGTTCTGCCTCCTGCGAACTTGAGGTGTACCATCTGCGCGAGAACAAGACGAGGAAATGGCAAACGACCGGTCACCGCCGACCGCCGCGGGCGATTGTCTTCACGCCGGGCGGGAAGACGGTGATATCCGGATCTGGCGACGGGACTATTCGATTCTGGGATACTGCCGACGGTAGTCAGACGAAGCAATTGGTTTTCTCCCAGGAGTGTCTCAATCTGATGGCACTCGCCATGACACAAGACGGCCGGTTTCTTGCGGCGGCGGGAAACACACGCCAGAGGAAGGGAAGCGTCAAGCTCTGGGACGCCGACACTGGGGCCGCTCTGAGAGAGTTTAGGCTGCCCGAATGCGGTTCCAGTGTAGCCTTCTCCCCAGATGGAGAGCGATTGGCGGCTGGCTCCATTTCGTTTTCTGGCAAAGCCGAGAATGGTCCAGTGCTGGTGTTTGATGTAGCTACAGGAGGTACTGTTGCGGAATTGAATGATCATGCGCGGGTCGTCCACTCAATTCACTTTTCGGAAAGAAATAGGCTACTCTCGGTCAGCGGAAAGATGCGGGTTTGGGACCTGACCCTTGGAACGACAGCGAGAGTTTTGGAAATCGGCAGCGCGAACGTTTGCCACTTTTCACGAGACGGTGCGAATCTCGCCGTTGCAGACTGGGAGACTGTGACCGTCTGGAACGTCATTTCTGGTAATGCCGTCGCGAGCTTCAAGCATCGGCAGCGAGCCTCAGGGGCACACGGCATGGATTACTCGCCGGACGGAAAGCGGCTCGCGGCAAGCTCTCGAAATGACGCGGTTCTCTTGTGGGATGTGGCGAGCGGCAAGGAGCTTCTTTCATATGCGTCCCCAAGCTGCGACGTGTGCTCGACGGCATTCTCCCCAGACGGTCGCCAGGTCGCCACGGGAATGAACGACGGCACGATTCTGCTGTGGGACGTGTCCGAAGCCACGCAGACAACACACGGCAACTAGCGATTAGGACGACATGATCGTATCCCACGGCGCAAGAGGAGTCGCATCCATGAGATCCATGTGGTTCATTGTGAGCGTGAGTGTTTTCCAGGCTGCGACAATCGTCTGTAGTGCTCAGAACACGACTGGCACTGCGAAGGATCTGTACGAAGATGACTTGCCAGCCGGCGCCGTTCTCCGACTTGGGACAGTACGACTTCGGCACTCCAAATCGGTGAAGGCTGTGGCGTTTTCGCCAGACGGCAAGATTCTTGCGTCAGGAGGATATGACAAGCTCCGTTTCTGGGACATAGCAACGGGACGAGAGGTCCAAGCATTCCCAGAAGTCTGGCAAGGCGGAGGATTCTGCAGTGCATTCGCTTTCGCCCCGGACGGGACTACGCTTGCCGCGGGGAGCGGCTGGAGTAGCGGCCCCATTCATCTATGGGATGTCGCTACGGGAAAGCAGCTCTTTCAGACACCGAATGCCGGAGGTCCAGGCGAGAGTCGCCATCTCCAGAGTCTGGCATTCTCACCCGATGGCAACACAATCGCCGCGGCATATGGGGACAGGTCGATCAGCTTGTTGGATGCGCGGTCCGGCGATGCGCTGCTCGATCTCCAACTGGGCAAGAAAGGTTGCCCGTGCATCGCATTTTCGCCCGACGGGAGTCTGCTGGCCTCGGGCATCGACAAGGAAGGTGTCGGAACGATCGGCATCTGGAACTTGGAAACAGGGCAGTCGCCGCTCGTAATCAACGCGGAACACGGCAGCGGGGCGCATTCACTCGCATTTGCGCCAGATGGAAAGACACTCTATTCTGGCGGCCACGAGCGCACAACGATAGAAGACGGATCGCAGAAAAACGTCTCTCGGACGACAAGCGAGATTCGCATTTGGGATGTGACCACCGGCCGACGAATAGGGGTATTGGAGGCCAATGAACTTGGCTCGGGGAGTTGTGTCATCCGACTGTCCAGAGATGGACGCCTACTCTTTTGCGCATCCGATCGAGAGATTCGAATTTGGGACGCTGCCACTGGAAAACTCGCTCGGGCCTTCCCATGGCTCGGGACGATCCGCGGTGCGCACGTGTTGGCTGTGTCGCCGGACGGTGGCACGTTAGCAACCGCCACGCACATGAACACAATTCAATTGTGGGATGTCCGCACAGGCAAACCGTTAGTCTCGTTCTCCGACGGGCACATGGGACCCGTAAGTTCCGTGGCGTACTCGAACGATGGCAAACTGATCGCAACCGCGGGAGGCGATGGGACCGTTCGCCTCTGGAACGCGATCCGTGGCGAGCACCTTCACAGGTACAAGCTTGCCCGCGCACAGTTTATGTCCGTCGCGTTTCCGCCGCAGGAGAACACGTTTGTCGCAAGTGGCATTGGCCCTCCAGAACCTCCAGTGTACTACACTGGCGTGATCCTATTCCTGGATACGCAAAGTGGCAAACTGCTTCGCAAGCTATCATTCCCCCGACCCGTGTCGACGTTTACCGCGTCCCACGATGGCCGGATGTTGGCAGCCGCACTATGGGATCTCGACCGAGAGGCAGGGAAACCGGAAGACAATATCGTCGACCTGATCGAGACATCGTCCGGCAAGGTGATCCGAGAATTGGCTGGACACAGAGGCCACATCATGACAATGGCTTTATCGGCCAATGACAAAGTCCTCTTGTCCGGCAGCGAGGACGGTACTTTTCGTGAATGGCGCGTCGAAACTGGAAAGGAAGAACGTAGGATTGTCTGGTCAAAGGGTCGCAGAGTTTCGATGGCGTTTGATCCCTTCGGGACGTCGGCTGTGGTAAGCCCGTCGTTTGACGATTCGTTTCTCAAATGGGACCTGGTCACGGGCAAGCAGCTCGCCAGCTTGAAACTTGCGAATACGCCCGGCAGTCGCGTGGCCATCTCACCTGATGGCCGGATCTTGGCTCGCGGTCCCCGCTGCATAATAGGACCGGGCGTTGCCGACCGAGCAATCGTACTTTTTGACATGCACAGCGGCAGTGAATTGCAGCGGTTCCAGTTGCCGGACAACGGCATATTCTCGTTGGCCTTTTCGCCGGACGGGAAGAGACTAGTCTCTGGCGACAACCGCGGCACCGCGCTCGTGTGGGATGTTTCAAACGCCTACGAGGAATTGAAATAGAGAGGGGGACGATGAGAGTCTTACTGTCAGTTTCTGCTCTGTTGACTTTCACTCCGAACGGCATCTCGTCTGAACTGGCGGAGCCGATTCCGGTGCGTGTCGCAGGAAGTCCGTTGGATGTCGAGCATTCTGGACATGCCGCACCATGTATCGCCGACTTCGACGGGGACGGGCTGGAGGACCTGCTCGTGGGCGAATTCTACCAAGGCAGGTTGCGCGTCTACCGAAACGTGGGCACGAACGCCGAGCGGAGGTTCGAGAACTACTTCGTCTTTCAGGACGGCGCGCCTGAGGCCCGCGTCCCGGCTGGATGATGCATCGGCTTTGGCCCACACGTTGTGGACCTGGACGGGGACGGCCTGAACGACATCATCTCGGGTTCGTGGTTTGGCGAGATCTTCCTGTTCCGCGGGCTGGGGCCGGGGAAATTCGCGCCGCGCCAAGTCATCAAAGACTCCATGGGCAAGCCTGTCGATCCCGAGGGGTGGTCGGCCGTTCACGCCGTAGACTGGGACTCGGATGGCGATATTGATCTACTAGTGGGAGGCGGCCGTGGACACGTCTTTCTGGTACGCAACAACGGCAGCGTCCGACAGTACTCCTTCGGCGAACCCGAGCAATTGACGGCCGCTGGCGAGGTGATCGAAGTTCCGGACCACAAAGCAGGACCGGCTGCGGCCGATTGGGATGGCGATGGCAGATTGGACTTGCTTGTCGGAGCTGGCAACGGCAGCGTCCTCTGGTACCGGAATGTGGGCACATCCAAAGGGCCGGAACTGGCTACTGCAGAGACACTCATCCCGGCACCCAAAGAGGGAGGCCAGCGAGGCGTTCTTGCGAAGATCTGCGTCGTCGACTGGAATGGTGACGGCTTGCTTGACATCGTGCTCGGCGATTGCGGCGAGGAGTTCGAAAAGAAACTGAGCGAGGAAGAAAGCCAGTGGCGAGAGGAAGCTCGTCATCAGCAGGCAGATCTGCTGAAATCGTGGGCTACCGTGTTTCGCGATTACCGCCGAGTGCTTCAAACGCCCAAGCCGACAGACCCTGGACAGCGTCAGCAAGAGCTTGAGACGCTGCGCAAGCGGATGCGGCGGCTGAACGACATCCGGAACAAGAATTTTCGAGAAGAGCAGGCATTGGAACCGGGCGTGCAGTGCCACGGCCGAGTCTGGGTCTTCCTGCGCAATGGCCCCAATTCCGAGCCTATCGGGAATTTTCCAGAAAGCCACTCTGAATCGCAACTCTCTGTTCCGACACCCTCCGCGGCGAGCAAAACCGTGGCGTTGCCTCAGCTTCCATCGTCGTCATCCGCAGCGAGATAGACTACACCCCCCATCGCGCCGATAATGGCGGCCGTATCGAGGAGGCCGTACCGGCGAGGCGCGAATCTTCTACCACGAGACGAAAGATTGGCACGCGAGACGTTCTCGTCAGCGACCATCAGCACTCCATTCTTCGCGGATGGGGGGGCCGCGTGCTTGGTCCATGCAGCGACCACAGCGGACGTTTCGCCGTCTGACAGGACGTACACACCGCCTCTCTCTACCCTAGCGGCGAAGACCCCGCGGTCATCGGTTGTCGCCCTGCAAACAACGGCTTGACCTGACGAAATCGAGATATCGACTCCAGACACGGGTTGTCCACCTCGCATCACGAGTTGACCTCGGAGAAGGTTGTCTTGCGTTAGCGCGACATGCACGAGGGGACTCTGCGTAGTCGCTGCAGAAGCAACGCTGAATTGCGAAACCACCATCGCGAAACTCAACACAACAGTAACAACTCTCATTTCGCCCCCCCCTTTTTGCGGACGATAATCGCAACCACCAAACAAACCCACCGGTGATGAACGATCGGCATATCGGTTCCACACCAACCAGAAAGCCTAAGCCTCCCCTCATTGTCTACGCATTCTGTGCCGTTTGTATTCTTGCGACAGGGACCTGGCCGGCTCGGGCCCTTCGGGGGCTTTGCCGGCGCGGGCGCTGGTTTGCTTGATACCCCAGCCGCAGCAGAGGATAATCTCGACAACCCGTGCTAGTTTGCCTCTGGGATAATGCAGTTGTCCGCAACGATATCACAATCGATGCTCGGTTTACGATTGCTGACAGCCATCGCTTGTGTGATTGCGCCGTCAGCCGCCATGGTAGCGCAACCGGCGGCCGAGACGCCCTCGAAGTATCCGTTCCGACCTCGTCGCCCTGCGATCGCGACCAGCAACTCACGAGAAGCAATCAATACGCTCAAGAACAAGCTTGCTCGCTTACGTGAGCAAGCTGCGCAGGTGATGCCGCGAAGCGTCGAAACCGCCGAGATATCGCGTCTGGCCCGCCAGATCTCGGAAACGGACGATTTGCTGCAGGATCTTACTCAATACAAACCGAAACGCCACGTCGGCATCGCCCTCGAACGCTTGACTCTCCCCGCGAAGCAGCTCACCTATCGGGAGTGCTGCGTCTCCGCTGTCCTCTATCATCAGCTATTCCTGCTTGTCCATGATGACAGAAAGGTCGATTTCGGCACCAAGGCAATCGAGTATCTGGAGCAGTACGTCAAACTCGCAGGCATACGAAAGGAGGTTTGGGCGAAGCTCAAAGCCGAGGGCATTCCGGTCGACGGCAACCGCACCGCCCCATTCGGCTTGGCCGACGAACGCGGAGACGGCTTGAAGATCTTCGAATTCAACGGTGGATTCTACTGTGTTCATCTCTGGTTCGCTGGCGGCCATCAGTATACGTCGTTCGTTGTGCATCCCGATGGCGCCCTCGAATACGCGACGCTTGACCTCGCGGCTCGCATTGTCGGAGATGCACAGGGCCAGCCCCAGACGACAGACCGAGCGATTCGCTTTCTGCAGGAAGTACTGCGAGTTCTTCCCTATGAAAGCAAGGTGATTTCGTCCGTTCAGGATATTCCATCGCCTGCTGGTGAAGGACTGACCGACCAAGACGTGGCGCGAAACAGGGGCGCATTGCAGACGTTCTTCAAAGGAAAAGGGCAGTCCGTCACGCATCCAACGCGTGCAAAAGTACGCGGCGACGCGGAGTACACGATCTACGTGTACCAGAGCCTCGGCGGTCAGGTGATTCGCTATCAGATACGCTGCAACAGGGTCGGGCACGTCCGGATACGCGAGGAAACCATCGCACGTTGGATTGGCGACCATTGGGGAATCATGTGATCTGCACTGGCCAAGCATGTCGGACGCCGCCCCGAACGGAGGCAACCAGCGTCGAACAGCGATATGTTTTACCAATGCCGGCGTGTCCCGTCGGCGAGTGGACAAGGCCACGAAGGTCCTCTCCCAAGGCGTCGAGCCGCTGGTCGAGGCGTGGGCCCGCGTTTTGAATGCGGCGGCTCCGCGACCACTCGTTCAACGGCTGACTCGTTACATAACGGTATTCAAGAAGTTTCGGATCTGCTGACGCGTGCCTGGATCGACTCGACCCCTGAAGTCAAGTCGCAAGTAGCCATTTGGCTCTCGCTGCGCGCATACGGTGAGTGTTCCGTCAAGCGGCGGGAGTTCATCCATGAACTCCAGGATCTCTCGTCGATGCGATCTTGGAAGACCTTCATGATGCTTGACGCCATGTTGGTCAATCACGATTCTTGCGCCATGTCGCGGTCGAAAGATGCGCCAAAGCACGTATCCGATCAGCGCGATGACAGCGAATCTGACGAACAAGGTCAGCATCGAACTAGGCTCGCCCTGCGGCTCAACGACTCCCCGGCACCGGCAAGTCTGGTCACGACACGGTACGCGGACTCGCCGACGCCATCCACACTCACTCAGTATCCACGAAGCACGCCCCACATGCAATCAGAATGGGGTAGATCGTGTGATCGAGGATACTGAGGTATGCCCGTGCCGATTCAAGACGGTCCTGTTTTTTCATGGGCGATGGCGCATACCACGCCAATGGCGAGATAGCCGAGCAATGCTATCCCCCCAAGAAAACCAAGGGGTTTGGCCATGAATGACGCCGCTTCGAATCGCCCAACGATGAAGGCAACGACGAACAGCAACAAAGCGATTGCACCCAAGACAGCCGCAATCTTCTGTGCCCGCGCCCAACGTGGCGATTTTGCAGGATAGAGGATGCCGGCGAGTGACTCCAGAACAAAGTCCAGGACTGGCATCGACACCCTCCAGTGATGCGCCTCAGCGGAACAAGAGAGAGGCTACCCGGCTGCCAAACCGTGCCAACTAACATTCCAGGCGGCCGATCTCATTAGGGCCGGAACTACCGGTTCAAGACATCGTCACGCGTGGACTCAGCAATCTTGGCTGTTTCAGCAATCAGGTCCTCAGACACACCAAGCTCCTGCAAGGCACTCCCGAGGCTTTCGATGACGGCGTCGAAGTGCGCATCACTGAGTCCCATTTCTTCAACGAGTCGCTTGTGCGCCTGACGCATCGCTTGGCCCGGATAGTCGGGGATTCCGCCAAAGGCGAACGTAAGAAACAGCTTCTGGTGACCAGCCTGCCTCTGCATGTCCACGCCTGTGAAGAAATGCTTGATCCTGTCGTCCTCAAGTACCTTCCCGTAGAAAAGGTCGACAGCCGCATCAATCGCAGCTTCACCACCTAGTCGTTCAAAGAGACTGCTCATGGTTTTTCTCTCTGTTTGTGCACGTGGGTGTAGGCTATTGGCGCGAGTGATATGACTCGCACAAAGCTATGATGTCTTGATCAGTGACGATCTCGTTACGGCTGGCACACCGTCACTGCTGCCTGTCCCTCCAAGCCCAGGGCACAATGAACTCCGAGCCTGCCCGCGACCCCGCTACTCGCGCCTGGCCTCCTGCTCGGCCTGGGCCAATCGAATCAGTATCATTGCATGAATCACTCTACCACCCCGGCGCCAAGTGACGGACGAGCACTTCGCGCGCGCATTTTGCGCACACAATACTCGGCAACGGGGGACAACAGACAAAGAACAAGCCCCAAAACCCGCAATAAACGGCGATATGGAGCAATGCGAAGCAGTCCAGTGGGCGACACGGGATTCGAACCTGTGACCTCCGCCGTGTGAAGACGGCGCTCTAACCAACTGAGCTAGTCGCCCTGATATGTGAATGCTAATCCATTCTCGCTGTGTTGGCTAGTACCCCGTGAACGGTAGCCTCACCAGTCGATCGGTCAGGGGGCCAAGGCGTCTACAAACCCGCTCTCACATATGCTTAAATGGCGATTGCCGTTGCCGCCCATCCGAATTCCCAGAGTCTTGGTACCGCCATGAAACTCGCCAAATACCGACTTCCTAACGGAGAAGTGGCAGTTGGCCAATTGGACGAAGATCGGCTGCTTCCGCTCGATCTGTCCGCGGGTCAGTTCAAGTCTCTGGCCGACATCCTGGAGGAAGAAAATCCACTGGAGGCGGCGGACTTTCTGGTCGACCGTCGCAGCGCGATAGACTTGGACACGGCGACCCTTGTCGCGCCCATCGACAGGCAGGAGGTCTGGGCGGCCGGCGTGACCTATCGGCGAAGCCAGTCCGCCCGTATGGAAGAGTCCGAGTCGGCGGCGTCGTGCTATGATCGCGTGTATTCTTCGCCTCGTCCCGAACTGTTTTTCAAAGCCGCGGCCCACCGCGTCTCCGGCCCTGGCCAGCCGTTGCGCGTTCGTACCGACTCGAAATGGACGGTGCCGGAGCCGGAGATTACGTTGGTGCTGAGTTCGCATTTGACATTGTCCGGTTTCACCATCGGCAATGACATGAGTGCCCGCGACATCGAAGGGCAGAATCCACTGTACCTGCCGCAGGCCAAGATCTACGACGCCTGTTGCGGCCTGGGGCCGTGCATCACGTTAGCCGGGAAGATGCCGCCGCACGACACGATCGAGATCCGCATGATTATTCGCCGCGCGGGTGACGCCGTTTTCGAAGGCAAGACGAGCGTGGCCCAGATGGCACGTCCCTTTGGCGATCTAATCGGTTGGCTCGGACGAGAGAACTCGTTTCCCAATGGTGCGTTCTTGATGACAGGCACGGGGATCGTCCCAGACGCCGATTTCGCCCTGGAGCCCGGAGATCTTGTCGGCATCTCGATCGATGGAATCGGCACCTTGGTCAATCCGGTGATCAAAGACTAGAGGCAGGAGAACAAATGACCGTTCAGCCAATTCTGATAGACGGCCAGTGGCGCCAAGCCGATGCTACGTCGACGTTCCGGGCAGAGAATCCCGCGACACGCGAATCGTTGCCAGACGAGTATCCTGTCAGCGCCTGGAATGACTGCGATTCGGCTTTGGAGGCGGCGACCGCGGCATTTGAAGTAATGCGAGGCATCCCTGGCGAGGACATCGCTCGATTCCTGGAGGAGTACGCGTCGCGCATCGAGGCCCGCAGGGATGAGTTGGTCGAGATGGCTAACGCGGAAACCGCTCTACCGGTTTCGCCGCGGCTGGCTGACGTCGAGTTACCGCGGACGACGAACCAGTTGCGTCAGGCCGCCGCCGCGGCGCGGGAGGGTTCCTGGGCGATGCCGACGATCGACACGGCAACCGGCATCCGGTCCTGTTACGCGCCGATCGGTCCCGTGTGCGTTTTCGGTCCGAACAATTTTCCATTGGCTTTCGGCAGCGTCTCGGGCGGCGATTTCGCGGCCGCGATCGCGGCGGGCAATCCGGTGATCGCGAAGGCCAATTCGTCGCATCCCGGAACCACACGCATCTTGGCCGAAGAAGCTGACGCGGCTCGACAAGCGACCGATATGCCGCCGGGGACCGTACAGTTGATCTATCGCACCAGCCATCCAGACGGCGAACGCCTGGTGTCCGATCCACGGACGGGAGCCACCGGCTACACGGGCAGCCGCAGCGCCGGTCTGAAATTGAAAACCGCCGCCGATGCTGCGGGAAGACCGATTTATCTGGAGCTTTCCAGCGTCAACCCGGTGGTAATCTTGCCTGGGGCGCTGCGTGAGCGGAGCGACGAAATTGCGGGCGAATTCACGACGAGTTGCCTGATGGGTACGGGCCAGTTCTGCACCAATCCGGGATTGGTGGTATTGCTGAAAGGCGAAGAAACCAGCACGTTCGTCAAGATGCTCGGCGACAAGTTCCAACAGGCTCCGGTTGGCACGTTACTATCCAAAGGCGTCAAAACGAACCTACGAGCGAACCTCGACGTGCTGAAGGAAGCCGGTGCGAAGGTCATCGTCGGCGATACCGAAGGCGGCGGGCAGGGGTACAGCCACGCAAATACCCTGTTGAGCGTCACGGGCGAGGAGTTTCTGGCCAATGCGGAAGCATTGCAGACCGAGGCATTCGGCAACACGTCGCTGCTGGTCGTCGCCGACGATGTCGATCAGGTTTGTGCGGCAATCGGCCGCTTGGAAGGCAATCTGACCGGCTGCGTTTATTCGGACACCGCCGGTTCAGACGACGAAGCCTACGATCAGATCGCGCCGCATCTGCGCGGGCGCGTCGGCCGCTTGTTGAACGACAAGATGCCCACGGGCGTGGCCATTAGCCCGGCCATGAACCACGGCGGCCCCTACCCGGCGACGGGACATCCGGGATTCACAGCCGTCGGGATTCCGGCTTCGCTGGCGCGATTCTCGATGCTCGAGTGCTATGACAACGTCAGGCCGCATCGGCTGCCCGCGTGTCTGCAGGACAAGAACCCCAATGGCACCGCGTGGCGATACGTCGACGGTCGGTGGACGCAGGATGATGTGACGAGCGGTTAAGGCCAAGGTAAGCGGAGAAAACCAGAATCACCAGTTGGGCGGCATCCCACGGGCGGGCGTGAGGGGCGCTCAGTCATCAGACGCGGATTGTTCGAGGGAGTCGGCAACGGACAGTAACTTGTGCAGCGGTAGCTCGAACCCGGGAAGCAACGGAGTCCGGTATGATTCGGTCTCCTTGACAATCACGTCCGGTTCGTTGGGACGAACAACAGTCAGAATTCGCCGAAACCGATCGAATATCCAGTACTCTCTGACGCCAGCGGCCATGTACTCCTCTCGTTTGGCCAGATAGTCGCGCCGACGGTTGCGTTTTCCCTCCGAAACGAATTCCACAGCGATAGTTGGAATGTCGCGGATTGGGTTCGGTGTTCTACCAAGTCCTACCCAAATGACGCGATCCGCTCGTCGGCGATTATTGGGCGTGCAAACCAAGCTCTCGAATAGGGTAAGATCGAGGCAATGGCCCTTAGGGTGGTTGTCTCGATACGTGCGAAGCAGATGCCCCAGTTCGTCATTCGGGCCACGTTCACGGTCGGATACGGGAGGCGTCACGACCAGCACCCCATTGATGAGTTCGTAAGTGTAGTCATCGTCCCAGTCTTCGACCGAGTCAAACTCGTCGGGCGACATAAGCGTTCCCGCCAGTTCGGGCGAGAGGATTAGCATTTCGAAGGCCGGTTCGGCGACAGTCATCACGCCCTCCCGATGCGACCCCCAAAAAGACCAGGGGGCCCCGCAATCGGCAACAAGATTCGTTTCCGAACTAGATGTATTATAACAACTTCGGCTACCAAGATCGACTTCTGCGACCGCGTTCCGTCTCCCAGTGCATCTACCGGATGCTCTCGGATAGCCTTCTGACCACAATTGCGCCATAATATGTCGGCTAGAGTGGTTCGCGTCCACGTTCTCGTCGCGGCCCATGAGACCCTTAGGAGGCAGATCTATGATTCGCAAATGTTCATTCGGTTTGCTGGTTGCATGCGTGTCCGTCGCCCTGCTTGCGTGCCCCGTCCGAGCGGAAAACGAGGGGCTGGCCGATCTGGATAAGGCCAACGAATTGAAGATCGGGGCCAAGTCGCTGGCGGACCTGGAAAAGGTCTCCAAACTGTGCGAGAGTGCCCTTAAAAAGGGCCTGGACGAAGCCAACCGGGAGTTCGCCACGAAGTTGCTGACGGCGACTCTGTACCAGCACGCCCAACGCCTCTGCGGCCCCGTCCTGGAGCAATCGCCGCCGGATCGCCGGTGGCCCGTGTTGCGACAGTTCGCATTGCGGGATTTGGAGAAAGTGGTGACACGTGATCCGGGGTTCGGCGATGCTCACATGCTGATCGGTCGCTTGAACGTGTTGCCCGGCGGCGACCGCGAGCGGGCGATCAAGGCGGCAAGTGCCGCGGCGAGTGCTTTTGACGAAAATCGGACCCAAAAGGCGGCGGCTATTGTGTTGCGAGCGCAGCTTCGAGAGAAGACCGAGGCTCGTCTGGAGGATTACAGCCAAGCGATTCAATTGGATCCCACGAATGCCGATGCATGGAAAGGTCGTGCCTTGACTTACATGGATCAAGGCGATTTCGACAAGGCCATTGCCGACTTCAATAGCCTGATTGAGAATGACGAAGAAAACACCACCGCCCGTTTGGCGCTGGCCGAGGCGCTGACCAATATGGAGAAATTCGACGAAGCGTTGAAGCACGTCGAGAAGGCCATCAAGCTGAAACCGGATTCGTCATTGGCCTACACGCTGCGTGCCCGGTTGCACTTGATCAAGGACGATGCCAAGGCTGCGCTTGCAGACCTGGACAAGGCGTTGAAGGTGCAACCCCACGACATCTCGGCACTGTTGATTCGGGCCAGGGTGCATGTGTCCGAGGAGAACCTGGACGCTGCAAAAGATGACGTCGAGCGTGCTCTAATCCTGAGCCCGAACTTACCCCAGGCACTTCTGATTCGCAGCCTGATTTTGGCCGAACAGGGCAAGCCGGGCGATGCCGTCGCAGACATGAAATCGCTGTTGCAGCGGGATCCAGAAAACGTCCCGTGGCGCATGCAACTCGCCGGGCTCTACCTTCAAGATGACCAGCCCAGCAAAGCCATCGAGATCTTCACCAAGATTCTTGCGGAGGACGAGACCAACTGGCTGGCTCGTCAGGCGCGAGCCGACACGCTGCTGAGTGTCGGTGACCACAAGGAAGCCATCGCCGATTTCGAAATCGTCTTCAAACAGCAACCAGAAAACGACAGTATTCTAAATAACTTCGCTTGGGTCTTGGCTACCTCGCCGGTGGATGAACTGCGGGACGGCAAGCGTGCGATCACGCTGGCGACCAAGGCTTGCGAAGTCACGGAGTACAAGAAGCCCCATATCCTCAGCACGCTCGCGGCCGCTTATGCAGAAACCGGCGATTTCAAGACAGCGATTAAGTGGTCGACAAAGGCCGTCGAATTGGGCAGCGGAGACGAGGAAGTGGACGAGCAGTTGAAGAAAGAACTGGAGAGCTACCAGCAGAAGAAGCCGTGGCGTGAAGAGCAGACGGTGGAAGAGAAAGAAGACCCGTTACAGCCGCGGCGAAGCAAATTCGAAGCCTAGAAGTGAATCGACCATGAACCGGGACGAAGCGTACGCCCTTCTGTGCGAATACACCAAAAGCGATAGTCTCCGCCGTCACATGCTGGCGTTGGAGGCCGCTATGCGAGCCTACGCCCGCCGCTATGGCGAAGACGAGCGGAAATGGAGTATCGTCGGCCTGCTACACGACTTCGACTACGAGCGGTGGCCCAATCCGCCGGACCATCCGCTGAAAGGTGCCGAAATCCTGGCCGAACGCGGATACCCCGAGGACGTGATCTATGCGATCAAGTCCCACGCCGACTATCTGGAGGATTGTCCACGAGTGTCGCTCATGGACAAGACACTGTATGCCTGCGACGAGTTGGCGGGGTTCATCAGTGCGGTTGCGGCCGTTCGCCCAGACGGAATTCACGGCATGAAGGCCAAAAGCGTTCGCAAGAAGATGAAGCAAAAGGCGTTCGCCGCCGCCATCAACCGCGAGGACATCGTCCGCGGTGCCGAAGACTTGGGCGTGGATTTGAACGAACACATCCAGTTCGTCATCGACGCCATGGCCCAGATCGCTGACGAGTTGGGCATGTCTCCGGGCGGTTCGCCAAATCCGTAGCTCGTTATTCATGAGCCGGGGACTTCGCGACCCAGTGCGTGATCGCAACCCGAAGCGTTAGCGAGGACAACTCGCTTGTCAGCCCTCGCTTACACTTCGGGTTGCGATGGGCCCACGCGACCTCGCCTCGCTATCTGATCGCTTCGGACAATGTAGGCGCCCTCCTTGCGCATCTCTTCGATCGCTCTTGCCGAATCTCCGGGTTTCAGGTCCACCCCGCGGCAACCGTCTTCGATCACATGGACGTGAAAGCCCAAGTCTAACGCATCCAAGACGGTGAACTTCACACAGTAGTCCGTCGCCAGCCCCATGACGTACACGTCACGAATGCCGCTCTCGCGCAAGTACTCGCCCAGCCCCGTCGCCTTCCGTCGGCCGTTGTCGAAGATGCCGCTGTAGCTGTCGATGTCCGCATCCGTCCCTTTGAAGAAAACGCGATCGATGTCGTCCGTATCCAACGTTTCAACAAACTCGGCTCCCGCAGTGTTCTGGATGCAGTGGTCCGGCCACAAGATCTGCTGTAAACCATGCAGGTCGATCACGTCACCGATTTTGTGATTCGGATGCTGCCTGGCAAAGCTACCGTGATCGGCCGGGTGCCAGTCCTTCGTCGCCACCACCAGCTCGAACCGCGGAATCAGCGCATTGGCCACGGAGATCACTTGATCGCCGTCAGGCACGGCCAATGCACCGCCGGGCACGAAGTCATTCTGGATGTCCACAAGCAGCAGTACTTGCATCAATCACACCTCTCGTTCGCACGACTCATTGCAGCAAGGCAAACATCACGATGTTAACGCACATCCGGGCCGCGTCGGCCCGAATATATCCCTTACACTCGAGCGACGCGTGGTTTTCCATGGCACAACTGATGTCGTAGGGCGAGAAAACTACGGCCAACCGTCCGTCGATTTCGACGCCTTCCAGAAGCGGTTTGACCTTGGTCAACTTGGACTTCAGCGGGTCTCCGTCCGTCCGAATCTGCGGATCGCGCAGCGTTACCGTCGACAGATCGTAGCCACGGGATTCCTTCGTGAACAGAGGATGATTCGCGGGAATCCGGACGAACTCCGCTTCGGGCAAAGCCGCTTTGACTTCGCGCCGAAACGCGGTGGCAAACTGCTTGCTTGCGCAGATGGCGTCGCCGAACAGGAAACCGCCACGCTCCAGATACGTCGCCAACGCCTGTCGCTCCAGGGGCGACAAACGGAAGTCCCGGCGTCCATGAACGAAGGCGATGGGGGATTCATAGAGTTGCGTATCGGTCAGCGACACGAGTCTTTGTTCGGTGCTAAGCCGCACATCCACTTCAGCACTGATCACTTCCAGCAGATTGGGCAACGAGTTGACGGCGTCGTTGCTGCCGCCACCGTGCTTGATTTTTGGGATTACCAGCACCGCCCGCTCCGGCTCTTGCTGCCCGGCGGCACGACGTGAAATCCGCGGGCGATCCAGCTTGTTCTTGATCCGCCGATTCGTGGCGTACGTAAGGACATTAGCGCCGATGGCCAGACAGGCGCCGATTTCGTTTTGGACCGCTTGGGGGTATCCTGTCTTTCGCCGACCGCGGTCCAATTCCCAATAGCAGGAAAGATCTTTTGGGCAGTACACGACGCTGGTTCGGCAGCAAGCGTCGATCCCGTACAAGGGACGCATGTACTTGGGATCGACCTTCTGTTCGGCGTACCAAATGGCATGGTCCTCGGGCAACAATCGCAACGAGCTGTTCGGGAAGAGTTCTTTCATCAGAGCGCGGAAATCCTGATCAAACTTCTTGCCGGCGCAGGACGCTTCGGCAAACAGAAATCCGCCTTGATTGACGTAGTCCCTCAAATTGTCCTTGTGCTCGCGCTCCAGATCCAGCCCCTGGCTGCCGCTGATGAACAGCACGGGCGTCTCCAACAGATCCTCCAGCGTGGCGGCGCTCACGTCGATGGTTTGCCAAGTGAGCTTCTGTCGCCACTTTGGGTCGCTTTGTTGCCAACTCCGCTCGACCTTTCGAGTCAAATTATGGACGGCGCTGCGGTGACGATCCCAGTCGTTGCCATAGCCGTGTTTCAGCTTGGCAATGACAACCGGCCGCCTCCCTTTGGCGAGGAACAACAGCGCGAACGAGGTGGCGATCAGCCGATTCTCTTCCCCATGCCCCTTGCCTTGCCAGTAGCCACCGAGGCCAAGCTCGTCCCTGAGTTGGTCCTGGACCAGCGCATCAGCCCCTTCGCGATACCAATCGTTCCGGCCGATAAAGCGATGTCCTGTCAGACGCCCGACTCTTTCCATGCCGTAGAGGTAATAGAAGCGTCCGGACACGCTGATGTCTACATTGATGCGGGCGCCGCTTGCCGGCCCGGGATTCACGTTCACCGAGAAATGCCGCCCGAGCCACTGAAGGCCCCGTTCCACGTCGCTGTTGTCTTGCTGGTCGCAGCAACATCGCACGGTACCGCCTTCGACTCGCGCGTCGCCCTCGTGTTTCTTGCCCGAGGCAATTGCCAGGGCCGCGACACCTGCGCAGGTCATGCTGCCGGTCGAAGCCGCCTTGGGCACGCCCTCGGCGTCCTTGTAGTAGCCAAACGATCCGTCAGGACGCTGGCAACTTTTCCAGTACCTTAACGCCCGTTCCCATGTCTGTTCGTTGATTTCAACGCCGGCCAACTCCGCCTCGTGTAGCCCAAGCACCGCGAATTGGCTGTTCGAGTTGTCGCCGCCCGTGCGCCGCCCGACGCGGGCGAAATACGTCCAGGCACCGGCCCGGTCGCCGTCAAGAACCTGGGCGTTCTCCAACCATTCCGCCCGTCGTCGAATCAACAGCAGGTCCTTTTGCGGTTCGGCCGCGGCAAAGGCCATGATCTGCGTGGCCGTCGAATACGTGTCCCGCAGTTCATCTAGAGAACGCAAATGCGACAGGGCTTTCTGGACTGCGGGCGAATCGACCGGCTCGCCACACTCCAGCAGTGCCAACGTGCAAAGCGCCGATAGCCCGCCGCGGTAACCCGGTCGTTCGGGCCATTTGCCGTTCGGCTTCATCTGCTGGCTCTTCAGGTACGCGACGCCGCGCTCGATCGTCTGCCGAACTTGTTCGGCGGTGATCTCCGCATGCGCCGGCCTCACAATCGCAATGATCGCACCGATGAACAGCAACCGTCGGGTGAATCCAGTCGGCATGTTCGGTTCCTTCAAAAACGCCCCCGTTTGGGTCGACATAAACATCATAGGGATCACAGGTTACGTCGGCAACGCGAAATGCGCCGCGTTGCTGACATTTGCCGCGGCCGCTAGAATCTCCGTAGCTGAATTGTCCACACATCTCGTTTAACCCGAAGCCGGAGGCGATGGCGGGATGTAGGATGGACGGTCCACATGCATCGCACGCCATCGCCTCCGGCTTCGGGTTAAACGAGGATACGCGGAACCGGCGGCGATATCGTACAACATCGTCGCCCCCACGACATTCGAGGATCCCGGTGACAATCAAGCAACGCAGTATCGGCGACATTTTGCAGGAGTTCGCCCAGCATCGTCAGGTGATGCGGCAAGAGCTCCAGAAAGTAATCGTCGGTCAGCACGAAGTGATCGAACAGCTTTTCGCAGCTATCTTCACCCGCGGCCATTGCCTGCTGGAGGGCGTCCCCGGATTGGCCAAGACGCTGATGGTCAGCACACTGGCCCAAATCCTGGACGTGAGCTTCAAACGCGTGCAGTTTACGCCGGACCTTATGCCATCGGATATCACCGGTACGAATGTCCTGGAAGAGGAGAGTTCGGGGCGCCGCAATTTTCGTTTTGTCGAAGGGCCGGTTTTTACGAATATTCTCTTGGCCGACGAGATCAACCGCACGCCGCCCAAGACGCAGGCGGCCCTGCTGCAAGCCATGCAGGAACGCGAGGTGACGGTTGGACGCACAACATACGATTTGCCCGATCCGTTCTTCACGATTGCCACGCAAAACCCGATCGAACAGGAAGGCACGTATCCCCTGCCCGAGGCCCAGTTGGACCGCTTCATGTTCAACATCAAGATCGACTATCCCACGGCCGAGGAGGAAGAGCGCATCCTGGCGGTTACCGCACGCAACGAGAAGATCGAGACTCGCAAGGTGATGTCCTCGAAAGTAATCGTCAACGCCCAGAAGCTGGTCGGTTCGGTGGCGGTCAGCGAGTTTGTGATCAAGTACGTGGCCCGGCTGGTTCGGGCCACCCGGCCCCGCGACGTGACCGCCCCGGACTTCGTACGCGAGATGGTCGACTGGGGCGCCGGCCCTCGCGCTGGCCAATTCCTGATCAACGGCGGCAAAGCGCTGGCGGCGATGGACGGCCGATTCTCGGTCGCCACCGCCGATGTGCGTAAGATCGCCATTCCGGTCCTGCGACATCGCGTCAGTACCAACTTCCAAGCCCAAGCCGAAGGCATGACGACCGACGACGTGATACTACGGCTGCTGGAAGAAATCCCCGAACCAGAGGTACCCAAGTTCGTCAAGGCGGGGACTCAGAAGGCGCCGACACCGCCCCCGCCACCATCTTAGTGGGGCATTCCGCGATGTCCGTTGAAAAGTACCTGAAGCCCGAGGTCATCAATCAGATCAAGCGGCTTGATCTGCGCGCGCAGTTCGTCGTGAAGGGGTTTCTACAAGGACTGCACGCGAGCCCGTTTCATGGTTTCTCCGTCGAGTTCAGCGAACACCGTAAGTACACGGCGGGCGATGATCCTAAAGACATTGACTGGTTGGTCTACGCCAAGACGGACAAGTACTACGTTAAGAAGTTCGAGGCCGAAACGAACATTACGGGCTATCTGGTGATGGACCTGAGCCGCTCGATGGGCTACACGTACCGTCAGGAGTTGAACAAGTTCGATTATGCGGTGTGTCTGGCGGCGGCGCTCTGCTATCTGATGATCTACCAACAAGATCCCGTGGGATTGATCACTTTCGATGAAAAGGTGCGCGACAGCCTGCCGCCAAAATCGAAACGCACACAGTTGGGGAATCTCCTATCGCACCTATCACGCCTGGAACCGACGGGCCAGACGGACATCGGCAACAGTGTCATGCAGGTGGCCGCCATGCTGCGACACCGCAGCCTGGTGATGATCTTTTCGGACCTGCTGACCGATCCGGAACCGGTCTTCCACAGCCTTCGCGTCTTGCGGCACGGTGGGCACGACGTGATCCTGTTCCACGTGCTGGACGAGGCGGAGGTCCATTTTCCGTTTGACGGCGTGATCGAGTTCGAGGAGCCGGAGACGGAGGAAAAGGTCCAAGTCGACGCGACGGGATACCGTCGCGAGTATCTGTCGGGTGTCGAGGCGTTCCGAGACGAATACCGTCAAGTTTGCTTTCAGACCGGCGTCGACTATGTCGAGTTGGATACGAGCATGCAGTTCGACAAAGCGTTGATGGAGTATTTGACGAGTAGAAAAGCGCGATTTTGACGAAACGGGACACGTTTCCCACCGTGAAAGCCGCGAAGCGGCGCAGGCACATAGGCTCGGGTTTCAACCCGAGGATGCGTAGTACACCACCACCCTAATCAAGCTCCGAAGGAGCGCAGGCACGAGGTGACGCCATGGCCGGAACATTCACCAAGCTGCTGTACCACGCCGTGTACAGCACAAAGCATCGTGAACCGCTCATCGTTCCGTCCTTGCGGGATAGGCTCTACGAGTACATCGGTGGAATCATCCGAGGCGAGGGTGGTGTGCTTCTGGAAATCGGCGGGACGCCAGATCACATTCATTGGGTCGCGCGATTGAAAACGGAGCCGTCCGTGGCAGTCATGCTGAAGACCGTCAAAGCGAAATCGTCGAAATGGGTCAATGAACAAACAGACCACCAAGGCAAGTTTGCATGGCAAAGAGGATATGGGGCGTTCACGGTAAGCGTTTCGCAACTGCCGAAGGTCAACAGATATGTGCGTAGCCAGGAGGAGCATCATCGAGTGAAAGCGTTCAAAGAGGAATTCATCGGGCTTCTGGAGAAGCACGGAATTGAATACGACGAGCGGTACGTGTGGGATTGAGATGGGGCCGGTGACGGAATCCAGCCGCCTGCGTCCCTTCGGGACTTTGGGTGTTGGTTTCGGGGTTGGCTCTCCGGCTCCTGGGGTCGAGACCCCAGGCTACGTGCCTGCGCCGCTTCGCGGCTACCGCGCTCGCTCACGAGTTCAGAGTATCGACCGAGACACTTGGCCTAATGGCATTCGTCAACTTCTCACTCATTTTCGGCGGTTTGCTAGTGACGATCCCGATCGTCCTGCACTTGGTGATGCGCCAACGACCGAAGCAGATGGTCTTTCCGGCGTTGCGGTTTATTCAGCAACGTCGCGACGCGAATCGGCGGAAGATGCAACTTCGCCACTGGCTGCTGCTGGCCCTTCGCTGTCTGGCGATCGCCCTGCTGGCCGCGGCGTTGGCCCGGCCGAGCGTCCATTCGATGGCCCTGGGCAACTGGATTGCCACGGGCGTTCTGGGGACGCTGTTCCTTGTGGTCGGCCTGCTTGCGTTGCTGTCCGCATTGCAGCGGCGCGGAAGAGTTGCCGTATTGAGCTTCCTTGCCGCGACCTTGCTGGTAGGCATCGTTCTGTCGGTCATGTTGGCCAAGTCGCTTGGCGACGGCGAGAAACACGCGATCGGCAATCAGCAGGCGCCGGTCAGTGCGGTGCTGGTATTCGACACCTCGCCGCGCATGCAGTATCTCTGGCAAAACAAATCACGGCTGGAGCAAGCCCGGGAGATCGCGTTATGGCTCATACGTCAACTGCCGGCCGATAGCGAAGTTGCAGTCGTCGATTCGCGATCCGCTGGCGCCGTGTTTGCCGTAGATCTGGCAGCCGCCGAACGGTCGATCGAGCGTCTAGAGATCGCGGGCGTGCCGCTGCCGCTGACCGATGCCGTGAACCAGGCGGTCGAGCTTGCCGTCGAGACCACCAAGGCACGCAAGGAAGTGTACGTTTTCACGGACGTGACACGCCCCGCCTGGTCCGCGGCGTCGCCCGTCCTACTGCAACGACGTTTGGGCGAAGCCGACGACGTCTTGCTGTACATCATCGACGTGGGCATCGACAATCCGCAAAACACGATATTGGGCGATGTACGGCTGTCGGCCGACGTGTTACCCAAGAGCGGCGAACTGACGTTACACACAGAAGTGAGTTGCGTGGGTCCAGGCGGCCCAAGCACGATCGAACTGTTGCTGGAGGAGCCGGATCCGGAACGTCCGTTGATCATGGACGGCGAGATGTTGCTGCCCGCGGCGCAGCGACGCAGTCAACAGGTTATCGATCTGCCCGAAAACGGAGCCCAAATGATCAGCTTCCACCTGAGCGGGCTCGACATGGGTGTCCATCAGGCGCAAATCAAATTGACCGGGAAGGACGGTCTGGCGATCGACAATCTTCGCTTTTTCACAGTCGAGGTCCAGGAAGCGTCGCCTGTGCTAGTGCTGGCTCCGGCGGGAACGACGACGAAGTTCTTCGTCGAGGCGATCGCACCGTACGAGTATCGCGAAACGGGCCGGGCGCGATACGATTGTTCGGTCCAGCAGCAGGCCGAGTTGCCGAACCTGGACCTGAATGATTATGCCGCAGTCTGCCTGTTGGATCCCTCGCCGCTCACGCCGCCGGACTGGGCGAAGCTGGCGGCGTACGTTCGCGGCGGAGGCGGGCTGGCAGTTTTCCTGGGCCACAATGCTGATCAGGCCTCGTTCAACGATCCGGCGGCGCACTCGCTGCTCGGGGGCAAGTTGGCCCGCCAATGGCGATCGCCGGGCGACTTGTTCTTGGCCCTGCGTGATCTGAACCATCCAGTCACTGCTGCGTTTCGCGACATTGCGACTACGGTGCCCTGGCATCAGTTTCCCGTTTTCCGGCATTGGGTGCTGGAAGACTTCTCGCCGAACGCGCAACTGGTCATCCCATTTAGCAGCAACAAAGCCGCGTTGTTGGAGACCACGCTGGAACGCGGACGAGCCTTGATCATGACCACGCCGGTATCCGATCCGGTTCGCCTGCAGGGCCGTCAGACCTGGAACGAGTTGCCCACGGGCGAAAATGCGTGGCCTTACGTGATGCTGGTCAACGAAATGATGACTCATCTTGTGGACACTGCAGGTACGAAGCTGAACTATCTGGCAGGCCAGACGGCGATGCTGCCCAACAGTCGCGACCGCTATCCCGAGCGATATCAGTTGTTCACGCCGCTGGGCCAGCCGCAGGACGTGACGGCGGCCGACGGCAGGATCATGGTCAAGTTTACTGAGTACCCGGGCGCGTATCGGCTGAAAGGCAATCAAGCCGGCCCGATCGGTCGTGGCTTCAGCGTGAATCTACCACGAGCAGCGAGCGACTTGGAACGACTCCCCAGGGATGAACTCGACGCGATGCTTGGACCGAATCGGTATCACTTTGCTCGAAGCAAGGACGAGATCGTGTTGGGCATCGGCGAGGCGCGCATGGGACGCGAATTCTACCCGTTTCTGATCCTGGTGGTCGCTCTCGTGCTAGCACTGGAGCACCTACTGGCGAACCGTTTCTATCGGTCGACCGATTAGTTCAAGTCTGAACGGTTTCCCGCCCGAATCTTTCATAGTTGAACGATCTTATCTGTCTTCGTCTTTGACGGTCGCCGAGCGATGTCTCGCCCTATGCCTCAATTAGCGCGCCCATCTGGCATCCCGGCCGGGATCGACGATCTCGGTCCGGTTGAGCTGCTGCGCCTAGTCTCGCAGTGTGAGCGCGAGTTACGACGGACGCTGGCGGACCGTGTCCGCCGCTGGGGCATCAGCGACGTCGAGCTGCTTGTGCTGTGGTTGTGCTGCGAAGCCCGCGAGCCTGGCATCGCGCAAAACGAATTGGCTGTAGCTGTGGGCGTTTCGGCGGCGCAAATGAGCGGGCTGGTCGAGTGTTTGCGCCAGCGAGGGTTGTTGGCTGCCAAACGATGCGCAGAAGACCGCCGCAGGCAGTACTGGACCCTCGCCGACGAAGGCAGCCGCATGATGAACGAGATCCGAACGGACTTCGGGGCCGTTTCAGTCGCTCTTACCAAACACCTGTCCGTCGACGAGCAGAAACTGCTGGCGTCGCTGCTCGAACGGTTGGTGCGTGCCGCAGAGCGACCGCTTGCTTTGCGAGCAGTCACCCCGGATATCGACGATAGTGGTCAGCACAGGGAAGTGCACGATGAGAACACGAAGAAAGACTGACAGGCTGCGACGGTCCAGTATGTGGGCCCTCGTCTCGTTGCTCGCAGTGGCGACGATCGGCGGTTGCCATCGCAGCTACTATCGCCAGAAAGCCGACAGCGATGCCTATTCGCTGATCACCGAGAAAGCGTATCATCCACATTGGGCGTTAGAGGATTGCAGTATCGAAGTCGATCCGCGTTCGCGCATGTTTGATCCTTTCGACCCGGACCGCCCCCCCATGCCGCCCGACGATCCGGACTCGCATCAGTACATGCACATGGTCGACGGCAAGCGGGGATTTCCACGCTGGCACGCCAATGGCGACACGACGGAGTTGGAGAACCCCTACTGGCGCGAATATTTGCCCTTGAACGAAGACGGCGTCCTGGTTCTAGATGCTCATACCGCAGTGCAATTGGCGCTTCTACATTCCCGTGAATACCAAAACGCACTGGAACAGCTTTATCTTTCCGCCTTGGACGTGAGTTTCGAGCGGTTTCGCTTCGACTCGCAGTTCTTTGGCGGCTATACCGTGGATTACAACGCCGATGGACGTTTACGGAGTGGGGCAGGCGATTCTCGGAGCGCGCTGAGTCTAACGACGAGTGGTCCCGCTACGGCCAATATTAGGATGAACAAACTGTACACCACCGGAGCCGATCTAGTCGTGGGGCTGGCCAACTCGTTGATATGGCAGTTCTCAGGTCCGGATACGTATGCGGCAACGACGCTCTTGGACTTCACGCTGGTCCAGCCCCTGCTGCGCAATGGCGGCCGCGATCGCATCATGGAACGGCTGACCTTGGCCGAGCGGACGTTGCTGGCGAACGTCCGCCAGATGGAGCGTTTTCGCCGAGGATTCCATTTGGAAGTCGTTACGGGGGTCGATGCGGGTCAGGGGCCGTCGCGTCGCGGCGGCGTGTTCGGCGGTGCCGGTTTGGAGGGCTTCAGCGGAGTCGGCGGCGGTGGTTTCGGACGTCTCGCCGGCGGCGGCGCAGCGAGTTTCGGAGGCGGAACAGGCGCGGCGCAGGCAGGTGGCTTCATGGGGCTGTTGCAGACACAGCAGGAAATCCACAACCTGAGTTTCAATCTGTACTCTCTACGCTCCAACCACTTTCGCCTGCGCATGACGCTGCAGGAACTGCTGTCCCGGAGAGACATCGACAGCGCAGCCGTGGTCGGCCAACGACTGCAAGTGGCTCAGGCACGCCAAGCTGTATTGCGGGCCGAGAGTCAACTTGAGATTGCAGCGACCGGCTATGAGAGTCAACTGGATCGGTTCAAGATCACGCTGGGCCTTTCGCCCGAAATCTGTCTTGAAATCAAAGACCCCATGCTCGAGCGGTTGAATCTCATCCATCGCGATGTGGTGGACCTGCAGGAAGAAGTCAGCGAGTTGCAGCAAGCGGTCGGCGACAGCCTCGAGACGGCGTTGGCCGTGTTGCTCACCGCCGACGACACGGCCCCAGCCTGGCGGGACACACTGACACGGGAACTCCAAGAGTTGAAAGTCAGGTTGGATGCAGTTGAAGACATTCGCAGTCGCTTGACGGACGGCGACAATTCCCAGATCCGTCGCTCTCACGCTGATGGCGTCAAACTGCTGAGCATCCTGGAACAAACGATCCAGGAGCACGCAGGCGCCGATCGGGCTGGCGTTGACCCTCAGGACCTGCAGGCCGATATCGACCTTCTAACACGCATCCGAAACGAAATCGCAAGCGAAAACTGGTGGCAGAACCTTCAAAGTTTCCACCGTTTCAATCTCCTGCGCGATCAAATACATGACATCGACGCTTTCCGGCTGCTGTTGGATTCCGGTGGTCGCGTCAATATCGAGTGGATGCAGACCGACACGAATCCCACCACACGAGCCATGTACGAAAAGTACCGCGACCTAGTTCAGGCGATGGAAAACATGCCCGATGCCGAGGCAAAGACGACCCACGACCAGATCGCTGGCTGGCTCGAACAGGACGTCCAGCCTCTGAATGAACAGTACAAGCAGATGACGCAAGACTACCCTTGGCTTGAGCAGGTGGACCGCTGGCGGGCTATTCCGTACGAGGTGGAAGGCGCTGGCGAAGAAGACCCAATGAACAGAATCCGGTTGCTCGAACGATTGTTTGCCCAATTGGTCGACATGCTGCTGGACACCTCGGCCCGCATGGATGCGTCGGGCAGTTTCGACAGTCTTCCGGGCAACGTTCGAGCCCTCCGGGAGAAAATCGACGAACTGATCGCGGACTTGCCAAATCAGACTTCCGCGGAATTGGCGGATCGTTTTCGCCGAGAAGTTTCGCGACCGCTTCCGCAAGAGTTGGTGAATCTGGCCGACAACGTGCTCGAACTATCGCTGGTACAAGCCCGCACACGGGCCGAGACCGTTTCGCTGGTCCACATCGATCTGCATCCCGTAGCGGCTGTGGATATCGCCAGAGTGAACCGGCGCGATTGGATGAATGCGCGGGCAGCCCTAGTGGACACGTGGCGGTTGATCGAATTCAATGCGGACAACTTGGAAAGCACGCTGGATATCGTGTTCAGCGGCGACATGAGCACTCGCGATGACAATCCCTTCAAGTTCGACTCAGCAACCGGCCGTTTGCGCGCGGCCGTGCAGTTTGACGCTCCGCTAACGCGGCTGTCCGAACGCAACACGTACCGCCAAGCCTTGATCGAATATCAACAGGCTCGTCGCAATTACTATGCGATCGAGGATCAAATTTCGCGTGGATTCCGCGACACGATCAGAACGATCCTTCTGAACCAGAGAAACTTCCAGTTGCGGCGCGAAGCGGTATGGGCGGCCGCACAGCAAATCGAACTGAACCAGGAGTCTCGCAGAATCAGTGACGTGCAGAGCCAGGCATCCGGACCAACGGCAACGCGCGACGCCGTATCCGCGTTGGGCGACTTGTTGACAGCGCAAAACGATTTCCTCAGTATTTGGGTTACTTATGAGGTGCTGCGACGCGCGTTGGATTTCGATTTGGGCACCATGCAGTTGGATGCGGAAAGCATGTGGATCGACCCGGGTCCGTTGACTCCCGAGCACGGGTATCCGGGGATTGGTGGCGGCGGCGCGTGTTGGCCCGGAAAGATGGTAATGCCGGAGAATGGTAGCACGGTCATGAATTGGTGCACCGACGCCGAAGACTTCGAAACGCCACTGCCGGCGGACGACCATCCGCTACCAGAGCCGGAGATCGAGCCGATCGCTGATCCGAGCCCGTAGTGATTAGACAACATCCATCAGTGGCGACGTTGACTTTCTTCGACGCGTCCTTCGCTGAGAGCGAGGTTGAGCGGTCCCCAATCGCCTGTAGTGCCTGCTATTTCAGCACTTATGGCGAATTGAACCGCAGGCCGTGAAGTTCGGCGCAGTTCTTGCAACGGTTCGCCGAACATGCGTGCTAGTGATCTCGTAGAAATTGCTGCTGCCTTGGCGGTCAATGGGCGTGCGTTCATTCGCGGGCAAGGCCGCCTGTCAGACACTCATATCCACGAGTACTGGTCGGCGTCAAAAGCTCGGCATGAACGGTGGACTCGGGCTTTGACCGAGTATCAACGGCGAACCGGGCGAGGAACACGGATGGCTCAATCGTGGTCTCGCATCTCTGTGGTCATGGAAGAAGTCTTTACCGGCGAAATCTTGACTCGCGTTTGGACCGCAATCGCCTGCGAGCATGATCGGCGACACGGCTTGAGTTATGTCTCGCCGGTCGTGCGTAGCGCACTGATCGCCCACCTCGAAGCCCGCAATCGCGCATTGAGTGTGTTGTTCGACGCCGACGACTACGATCTGGACGAAGTGTTGGTGGTCAACCGTCTGCGCTGTCGCAGCGAACGCTGGACCGATGTCTTGTTAGCCCAACTGGTTCCGGAGTGCGACATCACGGACTACGCCTTCGACATCAAACGCGTCCTCGACTTTGCCGACGATTTCTCGGGCGATTCTGGTGTCCCGGATAGCGATCAAGCGTGGCGGATTCTCGAAGCCTCTCTGAAATCCGCCTTCCGGACGGACACGGCTCGCCAGTCCACGAACGCCGATCTGAACGCCCAGATTGCCTCCGCCATTCTCTCTTGTTTTCGCCCTGACCTATGGGATGCGACGGGCGTGCTCACGTCGTTATGGATGGAACGCATGAGCTACACGACCTCGGGCACGCAGGCCATGATCGACGAATTGCTGGCCGTCGACTAGCAAACTCACAATAGCCGCCTTAGTGCATCCACCAGCAGGTCGATATCTTTGTGAGTGTTGTAGAGATGGCACGATACGCGGATCCAGCGGCGGTCGTCCCAGGTGATGATGGGAACCTCGATCGCGTGTTCGGTCCAGAGTTGTCTTTGCAACATCGCGGCGTCCCCCGAAGGCAGCGGCACCTGAGCCATGCTGCCGTACCATTCTGACGAGTCTGTCACGATTGGCTCGTTGCCTGTCAAATCGACCAGTCGATGGCGCGCGTACTTGGCCAACTGGTGCGTCCGGTCACGAAACCTCTCTAGCCCAACGTCCCGTAGGAAGGCGATCGCGACCGGCACTGTAAGATAGGCAGTAGGATCGCGAGTCCCACTCCAAATGAACTCGTCGCTCCAAGTCTGCACGGAATTCTCCGGAAGTCGCCCCCAACTCAGAAGGGGCGGCTGGATCTGGCCGTCGTACTGCGGTGCAACATACAGAAAACCGCTGCCGAACGGTGCACACAGCCATTTGTGGCAACTGGCGCAATAGAAGTCACATTCCAAACTCTCCAGATCCAACGGCAGTTGGGCGGGCACGTGGGGGCCGTCAAGGCAGACGGCAATGCCCCGACTATGGGCCTGGGCAACGATCTGCTGGACGGGCAGGGTGATTGCCGTGGGCGAGGTGATGTGACTGACCACCAGCAATCGTGTTCGGTCCGTCGTTGCCGCGAAGATCGCATCCAGCACTTGATCCGTGGATTCGATTGGCAGTGGCAGGCGAGCAACGCGTGGCTCGGCAGCACCGGCTCGCTTGGCCGCTCGTGCCCAGATTCTCCGGACGGCCCCATACTCGTGATCCGTCAGGACGACCTCGTCGCCGGGCCGCAACGGAAAGCTGTCCGCTACCACGTTCATCGCGGCCGTTGCATTCTCGACGAAGGCCAGATTCCGTTCATCCGCCCCAACGAACTCCGCCAGACTGCGGCGCGACTGGAACCATGCTTCTTCGTACTTGCGCATGAAGAAGTCCATTGGCTGGCGGTACAAACGGTCTTGCCACACTCGCCGGGCCGTTTGGACCGGCTTGGGTGGGGGCCCAAAAGAACCATGGTTAAGATAGGTGACACCGGGGCTCAGGTCCCACTGTTCGTTCCAGAGTTCCAGGTCATCATCGCGCGTCATCGCCAAAGCTTCCTTGACCACCGGAGGTGTTTTGTTGACAATGCAGAGTTGTTGGCCTCTTCAAGTTAGCATTTCTGCATGCGTGTGGCGATGAGCGTCGACGGCAAGAGCGCAGTTTGCACCGCCGATCCGCCTACCAGCGGGTACGATGATTTTCTCCGCCTGCTGGGCGAGGCAAATGTACCTACGCGGATGGTCGACGACGAGCGGATCGAATCCCAGGTTTCTCGGGCCGGGCGATGGCGCTATCCCGAATGGTCATCTGTGTGCGAAGCTTCGGACCGGCGTCGCAAGAAACACCATCGCGGCCAAGCGGACGTGGTCGAAATCCGCGCGAACGAATCTCGGCCGAGCCCCGTTTGGCTGACGCTCCTGCGTCGCTATTGGCTAGGTGGACTGCTGAGCGTGGCAGTGCATGTCGCTCTGTTGATCGCGTTGGGCATCCAAGTAATCCAAGCCACCTTTGAAAGCGACGACAACGTTCTGTATGTGATCGGCGACCACCGAGCCGGTGATGCAACTACCGAACCGCCGCGGTTTCTTGAAATATCGGTCCCCAGTGCCGTGCAGGTTCAATCGGCGGGGCGATTATCGAATCCGGTATCGGCTCCCACGCCAAAGCATGAT
>JADHUC010000101.1 GCA_016784735.1 Pirellulaceae bacterium
AGCGACATGGCCTTGGACAAATCCCCGTTGGCCACGCTTCCGATCACGCTTGTCACCTCGGTTACCGGCCGAACCAGATCGTCGATCAGCGTATTGAACGTCTCGACGTGCGTCTTCCACGCCCCCTGGGCCGTGGCTGCAGAAGCCCGTCGCTTGGTTTTCCCCTCCTTGCCGACCTCCTGTGCAACCTCTTCCATCTCCTTGGTTGTTTGTTCATTTAGCTCGATGATCTCGTTCAAGGTGTCGTAGATCTTTCCCGCCATCCCCGTACGGTCCGAAGGCATGCGAGCAGAAAAGTCACCCCGCTTGACCGCCTGGAGAACCTCCAGCAACTGCTTTGCATTCACTGACCCACTGGACGGCTGCCTTCCTGTCATCTGTCTCTCCCGATTCTCAACGATTGACGGAGCAAACGAAATTCTGCCTAATCAGAAACGTCACGCCGTGATTCCTATTTCCCCTAGTTTCACAAATCGACCTTATCGACGGACATCGCCATGAGGTAATCTCGCAGCGGTCTACGAAGAAGTCGCATGAGATAGTGTCGCAATTCGAAGAGCGTGCGCGGATCCCGCAGACTACTGCATAATCTCACGCCGTCGCGCACTTTTTCTCGGGCTACACTTTCTTGGACGTAGGGGCCGCCCCCAAGAATTCGCGGCAAGCTGAAGCAGATGCGCCCGCTCGGCGCGCCAGCGAGCGGCATGCGAATGAGATGGTCGCATAGAGAATCCCCTGGCTTCCGTAGGACGGCTTCCGGAACACGACAGGCCAAGAAGACGCGACACGTGGCGACCGCATTTAAGATGGCGCAGCAAGCAGAAGGCATCCCGATGGAGAACGATCAGCTCCACGTAATCGTGATCGAAGACAACCCTGGCGATGTCGACTTAGTACGGCAAATGTTGGATGCATCTGTCACGACGGCGTTCGAAGTGCAGTGCGTCGACAGGCTTTCCGATGGACTGGCGCGTATCGAGCGACAAGCCGTGGACTGCGTGCTGCTCGACCTGACTCTGCCAGACTCGACCGGCCTGGATACCTTCACCAAGCTGCACCAAGCGGTGCCGATGATTCCGACGGTGATCCTAAGTGGAATCGACGATGAGGCCACAGCGGTCAGGGCTGTCGCGGTAGGTGCACAGGATTTTCTGTTCAAGCACGAATTGAATGGGCCATTGCTCTCTCGCGCGATACGTTACGCAGTCGGGCGTCACGCCGTCGAACAGACATTGCGTGAAAAGGAGGAACAGCTTCGTCAATCTCAAAAGATGGAGGCCGTCGGATCGTTGGCCGCAGGGATCGCTCACGAGTTCAATAACCTCATGCAGGCCATCCAGGGGCACACGACGTTTGCGATGGACGGGGTCCCCAAAGACGAGCAACCATACCGGGACCTACAAGTCGTCCTGTCTGCTACGAAAAGGGCCGCCAATCTCACGCGCCAACTGCTGCACTTTAACCGCAAGGAAACGTGTCGTAAGGAGCCTCTTAACCCAAACGACGCCGTGCGTGAAATTATAGAACTATTGAGTCCGGTCATTGGGGAAGAGATCCGATTCGAAGCAGATCTCGATGACAGCGTAGGGGCCGTATTCGCAGATGGCACTATGCTCCACCAGGCATTGATGAATCTATGCCTCAATGCCCGAGACGCCATGCCGTCCGGTGGAAGACTCACGGTCAGGACCGAAGCCACGATGATCAGCGAGCAACAGGCCGAAGCGCATCCCGAGTTTGAACCGGGACGCTACGTATGCATCCTGATCACCGATACCGGCTGCGGCATGCCGCCGGAGGTGACGCAGCGCATCTTCGAGCCGTTCTTCACAACCAAAGAGGTTGGCCAGGGAACGGGCCTCGGACTCGCGATGGTCTACGGCGTGGTGCAGCAACACGACGGGCTCATTGACGTCATCAGTGAGCCGGGCAGTGGTACGACATTAAGAATCTATCTGCCGGTGCACGGCGTTCCGAGCGATGTCTGTCGGCAAGCGACGGGACAGGAAGCGGGCAGCAAAGCCGGGTTGGTGTTGGTAGCCGAAGACGATGAAATGGTACGCAAGATTCTCGTCCGCATCTTGCAGACAGCGGGCTTTCTGACCGTGGAAGCGGCGGATGGCGAGGAAGCGATTGGCGTCTTTCAGCAGCACGCCAAGGACATCGCGATTGTGCTACTAGACGTGGTGATGCCGAAGAGAGACGGGCGAAGTGCCTACGACCGCATCAGGGAGATGAATCCCGGTATCAAGGCCATTTTTTGCACTGGTTACGATCCCAGGTCGAACGAGGCGCATGATTTGGCCAAAGAGGGATTCGCTCTGATCCAGAAACCTTGCACCCCAGAAGTTCTTCTGGCCACCGTACGAAAACAACTGGGCACTCCATGAACGACGTCGGCCGCCGGCCTCTTCGGCGACGCTCAGAACGGCAACTTCGATGTTCTCGCCGTGTCTACTGTTCTGGCGACGTGGTCGTGAGCATCTCGTAGGCTTGACGCCAACGCACGCTGATCCGGCCGCTGAAATACGCCAGCAGGCTGGAAATGCTGAGCATGATAAGACACCAGCCTGCTGCCTTCTTGCCGTATCCACTGCCGGCGAGTCCGAGAAGCTGGATAATCTGGTTGTCTTCCTTGGCCAAGATGGCGATGCCCAGGAACATGGCGTAAGCGGTTGCCATGACAAGCGTCACTAGCGATACCACCCAGGCCGTGCCCCAGTCGGGCAATTGCATCAGGTATACGGCGTATGCCAGTTGGATACCCGAGGCGAGTAACAGCGCCAAAGCCCACCGAGAGACGCCTGGCGAGTCGATCGTACGGAAGTGCTGAATGATGTCCATGATTGCGGGGATCGCTCCGAAAAACGCCGTCAGAATCAGCGCGATACCAAGGTAATAGACCGTCCAGCGCCGCTGGACGTCGTGCTCGTAGCCGCGGACCACCTCGCGTTCTGGTTCCTGTGCTTCCGTTTCGCTCGTCTCGGCCGGCCTTTCCTCGCGATGGACGCGGGAAGGCACCGGAGGCGGTTCGGCGCGAGTGTCGGCGCGCGAATCGTCCTTGGCTTTCTTCCGCTCTTGGGCCTTTCGTGGCAGTGGCGGCCGTTCCGGAACAGGATGCCCGTCGTGCTCTCTTCTCCAGCGATTTTCTTTGGCCCTTGTCTTTGCGACGCCCTCGTCCGGTTCTTGCCTCGCCTGCGCCTCTTCGGGTTTTGGTTCCTCCGTCGGGTGTTCGGCGGGAGACGAGTCAGGCGTGTCCTGGGCTCGCTTCTGCTTCGATTTCGACAGCGGCGGCGGCTTGGGCGGATCGAGCGGTTCCGGTTTCTTGGGCTCCCTTTTGGGCGAACCACGCTTCGGCGACACGGCCTTGGATACAGGCGGCGGCTCGGGTGGCGCTGGCGGACGTTCTTCCGAAGTCATCTTCTTCGGCGCCGGTTTCTTCGGACGGTCTGGCCGTCGCTTGGGCTCTGGCGGTGGAGCCGGCTCGCGTTCGACCCGCGGGGGATTCTCGGCGGCGGGACGCGGCTTGCGGGGGGCATCCGCTGGAGGAGATTTGCCTCGTGTTGGCGGGGACCCTTTCTCACTCGGCCCGGGCTTCTTGGACTTCGCCTGCTGCGGCTTGGGGACTCGCAACTTCTTTTCGCAAACCGGACAGCGTACGATCGCACCGATGCGTTGCACGGGTACGCTCAGCACTCGCTTGCAGGTCGGGCACTTGATCTTCAGCGGCATTTATTCGATGACCGGACAGGATCCGGCTATCACATCAGCGAGACAATCAGGATGATCACAACGAATACCAGAAAGAGAGCAGCGCCGCACACGAACATGATGGCGTAATACCACGATCGTTCACGAGACCGGCGCCGCAGCGTGCGTGCGGTGCTCGTCCTCGCGCTTCGGACAGACGTCTCGCCAGACGCGGCCGCGTTTCCCACACCGCCCGGTTGCGGCTGGCCTGGTACATTCCCGACCGGATTGACTTGTTGATGCGGTGCTTGCGGCTCGTTAGGTGGTGGCACCGGCGGCGGAGACGATGGCGGCTGCCCCCAACCCGGTGCCGGCATGCCTGCGGGGCCGGTCGGCGCCATTGGCGCCGGGTATCCTGTACCTGGCATCATGCCCGGATTCGCCATCGGCATTTCACCCTGAGCGCCGACCGGTGCGGCTGGATAGGCCTGGCCCGTGCCGTACGTCGGCTGTGGGTAACCTGGTTGGCCGGGCTGCATGGGCATCTGACCCTGGGCCGGCATTCCGGCGGTTGGCGCCTGTGCCATCGGAGTTTCGCCGCCAACATAACCCGGCTGCTGCGGGATCGCCGCCGGAGGACCTGCCATCGGGGCCTGGCCGAATTGCGGAGCCGGACCAGCCGGAGTCGTCTGTTGCGGTCCGGACATAGGAACCTGGGGCGCGCTGGCCAGCGGTTGCTCGCCCGTCGATCCGCTGGAAGGGCCAGCGGGCGGAAGAGCGCCGGGGCCAGACATCTGCTGCTCCTGGGACCCGCCGGTCGGAATGAACGGGGCCGGCCGGATGGCGCGTTCTTGCGAAACCGCGCCTGCCTGCTGGACGCCGCCGGTCGGGATCGCCGGGGCCGGCGCGATGGGCTGTTCCTGGCCCGCCGGTACAGTCTGCTGTCCGGGAACCGGGGGGGCCGGCTTGACGGGCGATTCGCCGCCGGTCGAGTTCGGTTGGTTTTTGGCGTTGTCAGCAGCCAACGTCGTCTCCTCAAACACAGAAGGTCAACAGGAGGCGGCCATGCCGCGTGCCGGATCCTTGCGATCCATATTATCCGCGAAAACAGGACCGCCGGCAACCTACCAGCGGCAAGTTGGAGTTCACGCTTTAGCGTGCCTTCGAAGACACGCTAAAGCGTGAACTCCAACTTAGTTCGCGGCCGGAGGCCGTGTCGCGGGGCCTACCCCGCGGATCGTCGTCCCTGCCAAGTGTCGCGATGCTCCAGTTCGCTTTCGAGGGCGGCCACTACGCCGGGCTTGTCCAGGCACCATGCGGGAGCAACAAGAGAGTCGGGCGGCGCATTGCCGCTGGTACGTTCGACGACGACTCTGGGGGGCAGCAGTTCCAGAAAGTCTACCAGCGTCCGTAGGTACTCGTCGCGTTCCATCAGTGTGACTTCACCGCCGGCAACCTGTTCGGCCAAAGGCGTGTTTCGCACGGCGTAGAGATTGTGGATCTTCACCGCATCGACGCCAAGCCTCGCAAGTTCCCTGGCCGTGGACATCATGTCCTGGTGAGTCTCGCCGGGAACGCCCAGAATGACGTGAGCACAGACGCCAAATCCCCGCCCACGACTTCGCTCAATCGCATCGACAAAGGCGTCTTGTCGGCGGCCACAGTTTAACCATTCCAGCGAGCGGTCGTGCATGGATTGCATGCCGTATTCGACTGACAGATGCGTCCGACCGGCGATTTCGCCCAAAAGCTGCAGCACCTCGTCGGAAACGCAGTCGGGACGGGTCCCAATCGCCAATGCCACGATTTGCGGGTGATCCAACGCGTCGGCATAGACGTGCCGGAGGCGATCGACCGGGGCATATGTGTTCGTGGCAGGCTGGAAGTACGCTATGAAGTGATCACAATTGTACCGCCCCCTGATTCGGCGAATCCCCGCGTTGATCTGGTCTTGGATGTCCATTCGAGGGATTCGTCGGCTGGGGCTGAAGCTCCGATTATCGCAGAACACGCACCCGCCCGTAGCTACAGTGCCGTCGACGTTGGGACACGTGAATCCGGCATCGATGCTTACCCTGTGAACCCGGTGGCCGAACCTGGTGCGCAGAAAAAAGCTATAAGCATAGAATCGCAGGCCCGCGCTGCGCCAATCATAGTGCGACGCATAAGCGCTTGGCGATAACTCAATAGTTGACGACAGGATCGTTCTCCTGTAAAGTTACCGTTGGGCCCTTACTACTTACGGCGGGTGCAGAGAACAGGCATCTTAGATCGCTCGCCCGCCACAAACAAGGGGAGCGTCAATATGTACGGACAGTTGGTTCCTGTCGGCGGTGGGGATCCAATTCCTCTTCTGCAGAAGAAGTTGACGGTTGGCCGTCGTGAAAGCTGCGACATTGTGCTGAGATTCGCAAATGTGTCAGGCAAACACTGCGAGTTGGCCGTCGACGATGGTTACTGGTTCGTCAAGGATCTGGGAAGCCGCAACGGAACAAAAGTAAACGGCCTCCGGATTACGAAGCGCAAGCGGCTGGACCCCGGTGACACTATCACCATCGCAAAACACAAGTACGAGGTAAAGTACTCGCCAATCGACGACCTCGACGCAGTCGGGACGCCCCCTCCCGAGCATGAACCGGTCCGAGACATGCTTTCGGAAGGTCTGCTCGAACGAGCCGGCTTGAAGAAACGGCGAATGTGATCGAACTGGATTCCTGACGTGGGGCACGTTTCGAACGTGCCCATGGCCCAAAAGGCACGTTGGAAACGTGCCCCACAAGATTCATGCGCGGATCGCGGAATTCGTCGAGCGAGTTTTATTCTACGGGCCGGGCGTGAGTTGTATCAAACGGCGTCAGCCGCCCTGAAGCCACTGGCGGGCGTAGCGTTCGGCCAGTGGCCGGTTGGGGAACTGGCGAACCGTCGACTGCACTTTCGCCCGGTTCTCAGCAGGGGTCTGTTCCACGATCTCGCGACACCAACGGTCGGCTTGTTCGGGAGTATGGAAGACGTTGGCTTCCCGGCGGAATCGTCGCCCGGCTGGTATCGAGACGATTGCCACGAAGTGCGGCCATTCGGCAAACGGGTCGCGGTAGGGCAAGTTCTTCAGGTGAAGCAGCAACCGGCGTTCGGTTTCGGCCAAGTCTTCCCCAAAATGCTTCTTGAACAAGTTGACGTTCTCGGGAATCACGCCCGGCGGCACGATAGGCCCCAATACCTCGAGCGGCTCCAAACCGCTGAGTTCCCGCACGAGGCCATGAAACGACGTGCGGTGGTTCTTTGCCAGGTAGTGCGTCAGGGCCCAAGCCGATGCGTAGCCGGTGGAGGTCAAGCGGGCGGCACCGATGGTCTGTGCAACAAGTTCGCCGTTGGCATCGTCTTCGGAGCGACTCTTGAAGTACTGCTCCAGTTCGAACATGCGCATGTCGTTGACTTGTCCCGCGCCTTTCCATTTCAATTGTCGGTCCGTTGTGGTCGGAGCGAAGAACTCGGCGAGCCCCTCGTTCAGCCACATCGGCCAAACCGACAGCCGAGACTGGACGCCGATGTTGTGCAGAATCTGATGGGCGCCTTCGTGGGCGATGGTCGAGATCGACTGTTGGATCGCCAACTCGGGCTTGATTCGCCACAACTCGGATTCCTCGTACATGACGGCGCGATTCGTGAGCACGTTGTAGTACGCCACGATCCCTTCCGGCATACGGCGGTATTCTTGGAACTGGGCCGGCGTACGGAAGATGATGACTACCAGCGGAGTCGCCGGCGGATGCAGATCGATTTTCTGCACTTGGGCGTATGTCTCGACGCCGCGGAACATGGTTTCCAAGACGCGGCTGGTCACTTCGGCGAAGTTCTCGCTGCAGTTGTAAGCGAACAAGTATCGCCGCGTCTGTTTCGTCTTGAATCCGCTCGATCCCGATTCGTTCAGGAACTCGGCGATAGCTTCCTTCGTCATCGGCTCGAACGGCCGATCCGTCAGCGGGGCTTCGGCGATCGACCGTGCGGCCAGTTGACCGTCGGGAAGCATCACGATGCGGTGGTCGCCCACGTTGACGTGCACTCTGGCGACGACTTCCTGGCCCAACGCGTCACGAGTCAAAACGCATTGGTCCTTGCCAGGCGACACCGGGCCGGAGGGCACGTCCAAGCCGAACGATTCGGGCGTTACGTGAACGGCGTCGGCGACCTCCGAGGCTCGGGACGGTCCCGCAAGAATTACGGCCACAAGCATGGCTGCTGTCGATAGCCCAACGGCCACGAATCGGCAGGTTGGAGACGACCGTCTTCTGACGCTGCTATGCATCCTGGTTTCTTCTCCCCAGGCCTGGATTGTCCGCGCGTTTGCGGCCTACTTGTTCGATTTCAGATCGTAACGCCGGATTTTCCGGTCCAGTGTCGAACGCTCGATCCCCAGGATCGCGGCCGTTCGGCTCTTGTTCCATCCCTCGGCGTTTAGTGTCGCCTGAATGTGACGACGCTCCATTTCTGCCAGCGTTGTGGGTTCGTACGCCAATTCGGGTTGCGGCAGCTCGCCGGACTCACCGGCTGGGGCCAGGCTGGACAAAGCCAAGTCTCCGGCGTCAATACGGTCGTTTCGTACGAGCACGACTGCCCGTTCGATTACATTCTTCAGTTCCCTCACGTTCCCCGGCCAGCGGTATTTTTGCATTTGCTCAAGCGCATCCGGTGTGAAACCGCGGATCTTTCTGCCGGTCTCGCCATTGAATCGCTCCAAGAAATGGGCCGCCAATTCGACCACATCCTCGACGCGCTTTCTCAGTTGCGGAACGAGAATCTCGACGACGTGCAGGCGGAAGTACAAATCACGGCGGAACTTGCCCTCCGCAACGTCCTTTTCCAGATCACGGTTGGTGGCGGCGATCACGCGAACATCTGCCTTGATGGCCTGATTCCCACCCACGCGTTCGAACTGATGTCCTTCCAGCACTCGGAGAAACTTGGCTTGGATCGAAGGGCTCATCTCGCCGATCTCATCCAGCATCAGCGTTCCGCGATCGGCCGCTTCGAATTTCCCGATCTTTCGATCTGTCGCCCCTGTGAAGGCGCCTTTCTCGTGACCGAACAGTTCGCTTTCCAGAAGCGTTTCTGACAACGCCGCGCAGTTCAAGCAGACAAAGGGCCCTTTCCGTCGGGGGCTGGCGAAGTGAATGGCACGGGCGACCAGTTCTTTGCCCGTACCGCTTTCGCCGCGAACCAGGACCGTTGCCCGGCTGGGGGCGGCTTGGGCGATGGCCTGCTGCAACTTCTGCATCAAGATGCCGCTGCCCACGATGTCGCTCTCGGCCCCCAATCGCTGGCGGAGTTGCACAATTTCGCTTTGCGTTTGCGATAAGTTCTCGACCAACTCCTGCTGACGGCCCAGGTTCTTGACTGCCAGGGCCAGGTTGTCGGCGACCGCCAGCGTGAACTCCAGGTCGTCCGGATCAAGCGAGCGTTCCGCGCTGGTAGAATACAAGTGCACCAGTCCAATGACCATGTTGTCCCGTCGCACCGGCGCGCAGATCACGCTGGTCGATTCAATCTCGCCCTTGCTGTCGCGAGTCCCGAGCGTGCTGTCGTCGGCCACGTTCCTGGCCAAGACGGCCTCGCCCTCGCGAAGCACGGTTCCGGCCAGGAAACTCGATATGACGTGGTAGTTGGCTTCGGAATCGGTATGCGAGGCAATCAGCTCCAGTTCCGATACGGTCAAGTCTTCGTCAGCATCCCTGGGCCCCAGAAGCACGCCGCCCGCGTTAGCACGCGTTCCTTCGAACAGCCCGTCCAGGGCCAGTTTTGCCACCGAGGCGGCGTCGGTCTCCTTGGCCATATTGAACGCAATGTGACATAACTGCGCCGCGGCTTTGCCCAGACGCGCGGTGCTGGGGGCATCTTTCGCCGGCGCCAGCAGTTTTGTCTTCCCCCGGCGATGAGTGATCCTGGTGGGTTCGAATGCGTCCAGGGTATGCGAATCTCTGGTATCAGAGACGTATTCGCCGATGACCGTCTCCTCGCCGGTGTCAGTGGCCAGACTCAGCTTGGCACCGGAGTCCGCAAATGCTTTCGACAAGTCGTGCACAAAGGCCATCTGGCAATTGGCAATGCGGACGATATCGCCCGGCGAGAGCGTTAGGTCGCCCTGTACTACCTTTCCACCGACCATCGTCCCATTACGACTCTCCAGATCCCGTAGGGTCCAGGAGCCCTGGGTGAGGAAGACTTCGGCGTGGTAGCGACTGCAGCGTTCGTCCTTGATCACGATCTGGTTGGTCGACGCCCGGCCGACCGTGACCGTGCGTCCGGGCGTCAGTCGGAACACGTCCGACCATTTTGAGCCTTCGCGAATAACCAAATAGGCTAACATGGGGATACCCCAAGGTGGACTAACCGTAACTTTTATTGCAAATATCTAACATCTTAGTTATTTTAAGGTTACACGAAACCGCGGGCTATTTCGATTCTTTCACTGGGCGAAAAACGGTCGGTTGGTTGTAGTTGGGCTGGAAATCGAGCGGTTGGACAGCAGGGCTGGGCATTTCGCAGCCATTTGTGGGCGGCGAAGGGGCGTATCTTGGTGTATCGAAGGAGTATCACTTATGTGGGCTAATACCGTTCTCTTTAAGCGTAGTTCAGCGATGGCGGTTGTCTTGGTAGTCGGCACGCTTGCGATTCTGCCCACGACTGCTACGGCGCAGTTTCTCGGCCAAAATCGAGCAGTGGGCGGCATCCTGGTTGATCCCAGTGGAGCCGTGCGATTGGCAACTGCTTTCGAGGTGGACGCGGATATCGCGAAACTACGGCAGCGTTTAGAGCAAGCGGGTCCCGAACTGAATGGTGCCGTGGAACTCCGCAAAGTTTCTCTGCGGGGCCTGGAAGCGGCGATTCAGAGTGCATTGGCAAACAACCAAGGTTGGCTGCCCGATGAAATCAGGTACTTGGCCGGTTTGCAGCGCATCCGATACGTGCTGATCTATCCCGATCAGAACGACATCGTGTTGGTTGGTCCGGGAGAGGGCTGGAAGCTGGATGATGCCGGCAACACCGTGGGCATCACCACCGGACAGCCCGTCCTGCATTTGGAGGACCTGTTGGTTGCCCTCAGGACGGTCAATGCGGCGCGAACCGAGGGCATTAGTGTATCGATCGATCCCACAGCGGAAGGCCGGCAGCGATTCGAGCAGTTCATGAGCAGGCAGACGACGTTCAATCGCGGCGTTGTCGCAGGTCTGGCCAACGCGATGGGCCCTCAAAAGATAACTTACACCGGCATTCCGGAAGGCAGTCATTTCGCCCGCGTGCTGATGGTTGCCGACCATCGGATGAAGCGGTTGGCGATGAATTTCGAGAAGTCTCCGGTGAAGGAGATTCCGGGTTTCTTGGACTTGCTCAAATCGAAAAGGCGGTCGGCGAATAGTGCCACGCCGCGTTGGTGGATGGCGTGCAATTACGAACCGCTGGCTCGCAGTGAAGACAGGTTGGCGTGGGAATTGCGCGGACCGGGCGTGAAAGCCATGACGGAAGACGAGTTTGTCGCCGCCGACGGTACGGTGCGAGGCACAGGCCAGGAAGATCCCACTGCCAAAGAGTGGGCGGAACGCCTGACGGCGAACTACGAGAAGCTCGCCCAGAAGGATCCCATCTTTGCCGAGCTGCGCAATCTGATGGACATGTGCGTCGTGGCCGCGTTGATCGAGAAGGAAGATCTGACCGGATTGGCCGGAGGCGGCGGTTTTCCGCTGCTGACTGCCGCGACCGACGATCTGGATATCGGGAAGTGGCACGCTCCGCAGACGCTTGCCACGCAGTGCAGCTACCTGAAGATCGGACGCAAATACGTCATCACGGCTTCCGGCGGCGTGCAGATCGAATCCTGGGAGGTGGCCAGCAAGAGCCAGGTAGACGAGCAATTGAAGGCGGTTCACTCGAAAGCCGCCACCCCGTCGGACAAGACTTGGCGGTGGAACTAGCCCGCTTACGGGGACTTCTACCGCAACGCGGTTCCGTCACATAGCCCAGGGTTGCGGAGCTACCCTGGGATTTGCGAGGAGACCGTCCGTTAGCCATGTACCCCAACGGGGTTCCGTCACACCGGCCCCGTATCACCGATGACGCAACCCCGTTGGGGTAAGACCTCTCGTTTGGTGTGCCGTTTCCCAGGGTAGCCAAAGGCAACCCTGGGCGATGTGACAGAACGCCATTGGCGTAAAGAGGCCTACGCACTGTTCAGCGCTGACGCTTTCAGATTGACGAAACGCACCTTCCTGACGTTTCTCGCCGCGGTCGGAAAGTATTCGTCCACATAACGCCCTGTGTCTTCTATATTCGCGGGCGAATCGGAAGATTTCAGCAGAACCAGTTCGTCCGCCTCGATTGTCTCCGCCAAGCGGGCGGCGATGGAATCCGTTGTGACGCTCCATGCGTGCGGGAGCGGTGGGGCGTCCAATGCGGGCTCCGCTTCTCGCATGAAACTCTCGGGGCAATAGACGATTGGCCCCGCGTCGTTTTCCTCCGCCAACGCCGTTCTTAACTGCGACAGAGTTGTGATCAACCGCGTCTCGGGCACGATCGCCGCGAGCAGTCTTGCCGTCACGCGAAGCGCCTCGATGCACAACCAATGCGATGTCTCCTCGCCAAGCGTGAACCTCTGATCGGCCCCACGAATCACATCGGCAAACGCGCCTCCACCGGCCAACAGTACGTTCCGGGCATTCGACTGCGCGGACAACCATACACGCAGCGCCGGAGCTAGTTCGGGGAAGTCAAACAGACTACCACCCACTTTCACCACGCGTACCGGACCATTTTTCGTCACTCGATCACCTCTCGTGCCAATGCGGCCAACGCATAGGCCGTGGCCGCTCGCGACATGTCAGGGCCAAGGTGCTCGGTCAATGATACGACCTGCGTCTGCAGTCCGGACTTCGATAGCACTCGCCGCGCCACGAATTCACCGTGACCAGACAGGATTACCGTCTGCGGCAACGATGGCATGCGATCCATGACCTGCCTCACCGCCGCTCGAACGTCCGACACTTGCGCGTCGGCAAACGATTGCCCCACCACCAACCCGTCCGTCTGATCGAACTGCTCCGGGTCCGCGCAGACCATCCGTCCCAGGCGGGCGCACGACGCATTCTTCGTGGCAGGGCGTCCGTCTGCCGTGTCGGTGTCCTTAGGCCGCTCGGGCAATTCGCCCAACACAACGTACACGTCGCGCATCGTGGCGAAGAACTCGCGGGCAATGGGACACCATTGCCCACGGTAGGGCACTTGGTTGGCGACGGCGCACAGCGGCGTCCTTTCCACGCCGGTATAGACCAACTCGCCGGCCAGCATTCGTTCGGTGTCGTTGCGTCCGACCGCCGCGGGCTGGCCATCGAGCAGCGGAATGATGTCGCAGGTCGTCGAGCCAACGTCCATCAGCAGCGCCGCCCCGTCGGGAGCGTAGCGACCTGCAAAACGAGCCAACGCGTGCCAGTTGGATGCGGCGGCCAATTCCGGCGTGCTCATGGCCATCTGGGGTGAAACGCTTCGGCCGTCGGTGAGATAGACGAACGTCTCGCGGTCGCCTGCCGCCTGGATGATCGCCTTCAGAATGAACCGGACACCTTCGGTTTTGGATTGGAAACAATCAGCCAGCTCGCCGGTCATAGTCACCGCAAGTTGATCGCTAGCAGAAGCTTCCGCGATCAAGCGGCGCAGTTCGCGTGTCAGGTTCTCCGGTTCCTTCCATAGCGAGAACGGAACCGACTGCGCATAGCGGCACCCATCCGATGCCTTCAAGTTGGCTCCGCCAATGTCGATTCCCAGCCAGCTCATTGTCGATGTGATGCCCCTCGCTTTCCGCGCCGTAGCGTCAATGGACGACACTTGGCTCGCTGCAGGAAGCAAGGACTTCCCGCTGCTCGACCGTGCCTTCTGCGTGGCCTGCCACCATCTCCAGCAATCGCCCCGGCTCGATGGGCTTGCTGGCATAATCATCGCAGCCGGCGTCGAGGCATTTTCGCCGGTCATCCACCATGGCGTGAGCCGTCAGGGCGATGATTGGTCCCGCATAGCCTCTCTGACGCAGCCTGCGGACGGCAGTGTAGCCGTCCATCACCGGCATTCGCATGTCCATCAGGATCACGTCGAACCACGGCGTGATCTCGTCGTCGGATTCCCCCAGTACGTTATCGCTATCGAACACTTTGTCCAGTGCCTCGCGCCCATTTTCAACGATCGTCACTTCGGCGCCGGCGCCTTCCAGGATGGCAGCAATCAGCCGTTGATTGTCGGGCCGATCTTCTGCCAACAACACTCGACAGGCAAGTTCACGTTCGACTTCCAAGGCCGGCAGGCACGTCGACTCTTTCTCCAGGACATGTTCGGGCCGGTATTCGATCATTCTTACGTTATCCAACGGACCGGTGTGGATAGCAACGGTGAACGTGCTCCCAACGCCCAATTCGCTCTTGACCTCGATCGCACTCTCCATCATCTCCGCCAAGCGCATGCTGATTGCCAAACCCAATCCGGTACCCTCGAACCTGCGACTGGATGACATGTCCACCTGCGAAAAGGGCTCGAAGATCTTCCGGACTCCCTCCTCCGTCATGCCGATTCCCGTGTCGATGACGTCGAATCGGAGTTTCGGCTCACCGCCCTGATTTGTCGCCATGCGCATGATAATCCGGACACTTCCTCGTTCAGTAAACTTGATGGCATTGCCGAGGAGGTTTAGCAAGATCTGTCGCAACCGGTTTGGGTCCGTCATGATGGTTTCCGGCACGGGCCCGACAAATTCCTCCTCCAATCGCAGGCCTTTTTCGGCCGCGCGGACTTGCATCAGCGAAACGACGTCCGCAACAAGCTGACGCGGCGAGTAGGGCACTTTTTCAAGCTCGATCCTGTCTGCTTCGATCTTCGCAATGTCCAGAATGTCGTTGATGATCCTCAGCAAATTGTCGCCATTACGCTTGATGGTCTCGGCACATTCCATGGCCGTGTGGTTTTCGACTATACTAAGGAGAATATCGGTGAAGCCCAATATGGCTGTCATGGGCGTGCGAATTTCGTGACTCATGGCGGCCAGGAAATCGCTCTTGGCGTGATTGGCTGCCTCGGCAGCCTCCAGGGCTACCTGCAACTCGGCCGTTCGTTCGACAACACGCTTTTCCATGTCGTCGTGAGCGTTCTGCAACTCGTCACGAGCCACTCCAATCTGGTCGAGCATTCTGTTGAAACCGTCGCAGAGCACGCCCAACTCGTCATGACCGGATACGGCAACACGTTCACCGTAGTCGTCTTGTTGCGAGACGTGCTGCATCGTCTCCGCCAGCCTGCATATCGGTTCGGTGAACAGCTTCTGTAAGCGACTCGTCATCAGAGTCGCGAAAGCCAGAGCGACCGTAACGACCCCAAGAACAACCCACAGCGTCTGTGTGAGTTGGGAATCAATCTCGTGCAGGTTGGACAGAAGAAAAATGGTACCGACCTTCTCGCCATTCCTGTCGATATCTTGTGCGATCTCTGCATGCCCGCTGTGGAAAACCGCGGAATGGGTGACGTCTGGATTTGCTGGAAGCGTATGGTCGGTGGTCAGCACGGCCGGATAGGTCACAAAGACCTCGCCGTTGGCGTCATACAAGGCAGCCAGCTCGACCGAGGGCTGAAGACGCAACGAGAATAGCACTTCGTGCGCCGTACCCACATCGTGGAATTCCAGGGCCGTGGTGGCGTTCGAGCCCAGGATATCGGCCAGCGCGACAAGTTGACTGGCTTTGGCTCCGCGGATCCTTCGAATGTCGTTGATGGCCAAGCTGCAACAGGCCAGCAGCAAGGCGACCACAATCCCTGACATCGTCAGCAGCCAGAGTTTGCGGCGAATCGGCCAGTCATTCAGACGGAACATGTTGTGTCTATCTTTCAATATAATCCCGCTCGACGGAATCCAAGCGACGAACGCGTAGCAACGTGCGCCGAAACAACTTCCCCAGGCGAACGGCGGATGTCTTCAAAACGTGTGCCACTGTTGGGAATCGGACGCGTCATCCATCGCGCACGACTCACCACGATTCCCAGCAGTGCTGGGTCACGGCCAGCGCAACACTGCTCGAAACGATGGATAGCGGCCGGACATGGTAGGCCCTTGTCGTTTCGAGCAGTGGCACACGGCGCGAAACCGGGAAGTTGTTTCGGCCCACGTTGCCATCCTACTTGCTGCGGCAAAGTTACGTTAAGAAAACATGGCACAAGAATGCCGAAGCCGACATGAGAATCTGTCGCATACCAATGCGTGAAGGGCGTACGTCTGTCGGCATTCCAGTGCAAACGCCGGGGGCTTTACACTCAGACTATGCGGAGAAACAAAGCACTCACGTCGGACGCAGGCGTGATGCATGCCGTAAAAACTCCTGGTCGGGCACGGAAACCTGTCAGTGCGACTTTTTCTCGTATGCCGCGCGACAAGCTGTGACCAAAACTTGTTGTGGAAATCCGCCGCGTTCTTTGCCGGGTCCTTTTTCGATCCACACGCTCGATAGAAAACAGAACATGACCATGACCAAGATACTCGTCATCGACGACGTCATTGATAACATCAGGCTGTTGAGCTTCGAATTGCAGCACCAGGGCTACGAAGCATTGTCGGCGTCCAGCGGCCGACAAGGGCTGGAGATTGCCGCCAGCGAGCATCCGGACGTGATTCTTCTGGACGTCATGATGCCCGACATGGGCGGGATCGAGGTCTGCCGAAGGCTTAAGGCAGACCCCCAAACGCGCATGATTCCCGTGATCCTCGTGACGGCCATGGGACTGGACGAAAATGTGATTGCAGGGCTCGATGCGGGCGCGGATGACTATGTCTCGAAGCCGTACCGAAAGGAAGTCCTCGCTGCTCGCATCCGCGCCGCGATGAGGATCAAGGAAAGCTATGACGCGGTGCTACGGACCAATCAACAGCTTCAGGAGGAAATCGCCTCACGCAGGCTGGCCGAGGAGGAGCTGCTGGCGAAACAGCAGGAACTGGTCCGCGAACGGGCTAACCTGCAGACCATCTTCGACGGCGTCCAGGTTGGCATGCTGCTCGTCGACGAAAACACCCAAGTCACTCGCGTAAACAACGTGTTCGCCCGGCTTGTCGGCAAGGAAACGACGGAGTTTGTCAGCCACCAGCCGGGCGACGGACTCTGCTGCATTCATGCAAGCGAGACGCTGGCAGGCTGCGGCCACTCTACCACCTGTTCCGCCTGTCCCGTACGGAGCACCATGGAGCAAGTCCTCAAACGGGGCGAGACGGTCCGAGATGCCGAAGTGGCTATGCGGCTGCGGATCGGAGGCGAAGAGCAGCGGCTTTGTCTCTCCATCAACGCCACTCCTTTGGAGCTGGACGGGAAGAAATACGCACTGCTGGCCTTGATGGACATCAGCCAAAGCAAGCGGGCGGAGGAGCGATATCGAGCCCTCTTCGAGAGTTCGCGGGACGCGATCATGATCTTGGCACCGCCCTCCTGGAAGTTCACTTCGGGCAACTCGGCGACCGTCGCGTTGTTCGGAACAAGGGACGAGAGCAAATTCAGCACGCTCTGTCCGTGGGATCTGTCTCCCGAAATGCAGCCGGACGGTCGCCCATCGGCCGAAAAAGCCAAGGAGATAATCGAGACGGCCATGAGTGAAGGCTCCCACTTCTTCGAATGGACCCACAAGAAGATGTACGGCGAGGATTTTCCGGCTACCGTCTTGCTGACACGGATGGAAGTGGACGGCAAGGCGATGCTGCAAGCCACGGTCCGCGACATCACCGAACAGAAGGAGCGGGAGACGCAGGTGGAGCGATTGAACCACGAACTGGTGGACGCGTCTCGTCGCGCCGGAATGGCCGAAGTGGCCACGGGCGTCTTGCACAACGTCGGCAACGTGCTGAACAGCGTGAACGTGTCCGCCAACGTAATCGCGGAAAAGCTGAATGGCAGCCGCGTCGCTCGGGTATCCTCGGTTGCAGCCCTGTTGGATGAACACAGCGATCACTTGATGGATTTCTTTGTGGCAGATGCTCGCGGCCATCAACTGCCGGGGTATCTGAAGATGCTCGGCAAGCACTTGGAGGACGAGAAAACTGCCGTGATCAAGGAACTGGACGAACTACACCAGAACGTCGAACACGTCAAAGAGATTATCAACCTGCAGCAAGCACACAGCCGTGTTTCCGGCGTTCTGGAGGTGGTTCGTCTGGACGAAGTCTTGGATGGCGCGATCAAACTGAACAGTGCCAGCTTCCTTCACCACAACCTCAAGATTGTGCGAGAGTACGAAGAGGTTCCGCCGCTGATGGTGGACAAGCACCGGCTGCTGCAAATCTTGGTAAACCTGATCGGCAATGCAAAGGATGCCTTGAAAGCGTCCGCTGGCAACGACAAACGACTGATCCTGCGTATCGGCGTCGAGAGCGAAAGCTGCGTGACGATTACTGTGAGTGACAGCGGTGTCGGCATCGATCCAGATAACATGCCCAAGATCTTCGAACACGGATTTACCACCAAACAAAAGGGCCACGGCTTCGGCCTGCACAGCAGCGCCCTGGCCGCCAACGAGCTTGGTGGCTCGTTAGAAGTTGACAGCGACGGTCTCGGCTGCGGCGCAAGTTTCCGACTGGAATTGCCACTGACCGTCGAGGAGACAACACTATGCACGGCATAGATCACAATCGTGAGCGTCGTATTCTCGTAATCGACGACAACCGAGCGGTCCATGACGACTTCCGAAAAATTCTGGTGGACAACGATTACGCGTCGCATCTTAACGATATCGAGGCGGCGTTGTTCCGTGAGGAGATTTCGGCCAATGCGCAGCCAAAGTACAGCATCGTTGACGCCTACCAAGGTCGGGAGGGTCTCGACAAGGTGGTCGAAGCTCTGGACATGGGCAAACCCTTCGATCTGGCGTTCATCGACATGCGGATGCCGCCGGGCTGGGACGGTGCCGAGACGATAGAACGCATCTGGGAAAAGGATCCAGATCTTCAGATCGTCATTTGCACGGCGTATTCCGACTATTCCTGGCCGGAACTCTTCAAGAGACTTGGCGGCAGTGACAATCTACTGATTCTCAAGAAACCTTTCGACAACACCGAAGTGCAGCAGTTGGCAGTAGCGCTGACCGAAAAACGCGATTTAGCGCGGAAAGCGCGGCTCCGCACGGACGAGTTGGAGCAGATGGTCGAGGAACGAACCGCGGCCCTCCGCGAAAAAGACGAGCAGTTGCGACAGAAGCAGAAACTCGAAGCGATCGGGTCGCTGGCCGGCGGCGTCGCTCACGAATTCAACAACCTCCTGCAGGCCATCCGCGGATACAACCAGTTTGCCATGGACCAGCTTTCTGCTGACGATCAAGCCTATCAGGACCTCCAACAATCTCTGGTGGCGACTGACCGAGCCGCCGCGCTGACACGTCAACTGCTGAACTTCAGCCGCCGCGAATCTCTCAGCAAGACGGCGGTCGACTTGAATGATGTCGTGCAGGCGGTCGTCAAAATGATGCAGCCGGTCATCGGCGAACGCATCCAGATTTGCACCGATCTCGACAACGAAATAGGCACGGTGCTGGCCGATCCCACCATGCTGCAGCAAGCCTTGATGAATCTCTCGATCAACTCGCGGGACGCCATGCCCGAGGGAGGCAAGCTGATCGTCCGGACCGACACGATCGCGATCAGCGAAATGTATGCAGACACGCACCCTGACGTGCGTCCGGGACACTACGCTCGAATCATCATCACGGACACCGGCCATGGCATGTCCCCCGAGGTGAGACAGCGGATCTTCGAACCGTTCTTCACGACCAAAGAAGTCGGGAAGGGCACGGGATTAGGACTGGCAATGGTCTACGGCGTCGTGACAGAACACACGGGGGCCGTTCATGTTTATAGCGAACCTGGCGAGGGCACGACGTTCAGGATTTACCTGCCCCTCCAGGACGCACCGACTGCCTGTCCTGTGGTGCCCATGGAGGGGCCGCAGGGCGGCACAGAGACAATACTCGTGGCCGAGGACGAGCCGTTGGTGCGCGACACGGCGATTCGCATTCTCCGGCAAGCGGGCTATGTCACATTGGCCGCGGAAAACGGCGAGGAGGCGGTGCGGTTGTTCGAGGAAAACAGCGAGATCGTGTCGCTGGCTCTACTGGATCTGGTGATGCCGAGAATGAGCGGCCGCGATGCCTTCACGCGAATGAAACAGATCAACCCGGCCATCGAAGCCATCTTCTGCACCGGCTACGACCCTCTGGCGAATCAGGCGACTGCTATTGCCAGCGACGAGGCTGAAGTCATCGAAAAGCCCTTCCAGCCGGAAGCCCTGCTCCACGCGATAAGGAACACTCTTGACGCGCCTCTAGGAATTCCCGCCTAGCCCCGCGTTGAACGAGCCTCGCAGCGAATGCTCGTTTAAACCGAAGCCGGACGTGGGGCACGATTCCATCGTGCCTTGGCACGTTGGAAACGTGCCCCACAGAGAAGAGACACATTCTATCGGCGCGCCAACCCCCGAAGCACTTCGATGCCGCGCTCGATGACTTCGTCTTCTGCCGCATAAGACAGCCGAAAATGTGTGTCCTGGTGGCTGAAGATATCGCCCGAAATGATCAGCAGGTTTTGCTTACCGGCCTCGGTCACAAACTCCGTCCCTGTGCCCCATGGCGCTTTCGGAAAAGCATAGAACGCGCCACCCGGGGCTACCAACTCGTACGTGTCCGACAAACCGGTGACGATCATGTCGCGTTTTAGGCGATACGCGTCGACGTACTGGCCAATATCCACGTCCATGGCTGCCGCGCCGGCCCATTGCGCGGGTTGCGGAGCGCAGACGAATGTGTACTGCTGGATCTTCACCATCGTGTCGATCACTTCGGCCGGGCCGTGAACAAACCCCAGTCGCCAACCGGTCATGGCGTGGCTCTTGGAAAAACCGTCAATCACGATCGTTCGCTCGTTGACCTTGGCCGGTGACAAGAACGGTTCGTCGTAGCAGAACTGGCGGTACACTTCGTCCGACAGAAGCGCGACGTTGCGTTCGGCCGCAAGCTCCGCCAACCCCCGGATTTCATCCGGCGTGGCCACCACGCCCGTCGGATTCGCCGGGCTGTTCAACAGGATCAGTTTGGTGCGCGGCGTGATCGCGTCGGCAACCTTGTTCAGGTCGATACGAAAATCAGGGTACGTGTCGATCGAAACGGAGCGTCCACCCACCAAGCTGACCAGCGGTTCATACATCACGAAGAACGGATCGAAGACGATCACTTCGTCGCCGGGATTGACCAGCGACATCATCGACAACACCAACCCACCACTCGTGCCCGAACAGACAAACACCTTACGATCGTCGTGTCCGTATTCCGCGTCGATTTGTGCCTGCAACTTCTCGCGCAGCACAGGCATTCCTTGCGTCAGCGCGTACCCGTTCTTGCGGCTCTGGACCGCTTCGACGCAAGCGTCCCGGATCTGTTCCGGAACGTCGAAGTCCGGCTGCCCAATCGAAAGATTGATCGGGTTCTCCAATTGGCTTGCCAGGTCAAACGCTTTGCGTATCCCGCTGCTGTCGAAGGCTTTGGTACGTTCGGCAATCCAAGAAGTACTCATGGGAATCTCGCGAAACGAGGCCGGGAATGAGAGCGTGTCATCACGTCGGTAGCGGAAGTCGCAAGACTTCCGAGGGCACGGCATGGCACCGGAATTCCTGCGAATTCCATCACGGTGAAGTCGCCCCAGAGTATGGCGAACTTGGCCAATCAGCACAACCACGGCATGACACCTGCCCGGTTGTCAGCCCAGAACTGATCGCCAACAATGGCGATACGGCTGTTTCGGCTCGTCGCAACCGCGGCAGGGACCAGGAACTACGGTGAACGACACGCGTGTTGATTGAAACGCATTCTCTGACAAAACGTTATGGCGCGGTTGCCGCTTTGGAGGATTGCGCGCTGGAAGTGCGGCGCGGCGAGGTGTACGGATTGCTGGGCCCGAACGGCGCCGGCAAGACGACGCTGTTGCGGTTGCTGTTGGGCTTCTTGAACCCCACCTCCGGAAACGCCACGATCGACGGATTGGATTGCCAACGCCAGTCTCTGCGGGTCCGGCGGCTAGTTTCCTATTTGCCCGGCGAAGCGCGTCTGTTCCGCCAAATGCGAAGCCGGAGAGTGCTCAAGTTCTTTGCGGAAGTACGTCCGGAGGGCGACTTCCGACGATCGCTGGCGCTGGCCGATCGCCTGGAATTGGACTTGTCGCGTCGCGTCTCTGCCATGTCGACCGGGATGCGGCAGAAACTCGCACTGGCAGCCACCATGGCCGCCGACACGCCCTTGTTGATTCTTGACGAGCCCACAGCCAACCTGGATCCGACAGTCCGCGGCGTGGTGCTTGATTTGGTGAACGAGGCCCGCGAATCCGGACGGACGATCTTGTTTTCGTCTCACGTATTGTCCGAAGTGGAACAGGCATGCGACCGGGTTAGCTTTCTGCGACGCGGACGCCTCGTGCACACGCAAACCATGTCCGAGTTGAAGTGCCGCCACCGCATCCGAGCCGAGCTTACCGGCGCGATGCCTCCGGTGCCTGCGTCAATGGACGGCGAGTTGTCGGTTCGGGCGGACGAGGAGGGACATGTCATTATCGAAACGCCAGGCGAACTCTCGCCGGTGTTGTCTTGGCTGGCCACTTTGCCGCTGCGGCGCATGAACGTCGAACCGGTCGGCTTGCGAGCCCTCTACGATCAACTGCACGTGGAACCGTCCGACTGAGCCGAGGCAACAGATGAATCGGTCCCTATTGAACAAGTCCATCATCGAAGGTCGGCTCCTGCTTCTCTCGTGCATGGCCGCGATGTACTCCTTCTGCTGGGCGCGTGTGTGGGTGGTCAGCCAGTTCGAGATGAGCCGCTTCAAGGTCATCATCGAGCAGTTTCGCGAATACGAACGTTTCTCGCCCGTGCCCTTCGAGCAACTTTTCACCTATGGCGGTCGTATTGCGCTGACCTATGACGAACCGATCGTCGTCACGTGTGTAACGCTGTGGGCAATCGCTCGTGGATCGGATTGTGTCAGCGGCGAGATTGGACGCGGCACCATGGAAATGTTGCTGGGCCAGCCGATCAGTCGAGTGAAAGTCCTCTGGTCGCAGGCCGCCGTGACGATCGCAGGGATCGCCCTCTTGGCACTCACGTCTTGGTTGGGCATCTACACAGGAATCATGACGATTTCAGTGCGGGAACCGGCGCCGCCGGAGACATGGTCGATTCCTTGGCTGGATATCGAGCTGCCCAATCCGTTGGCCGAAGAGAAGACTCAGTTGACGCCCATGTCCGAGAAAGTGAATGCTGAGATATTCGTTCCTGCTGCCGTCAACCTTTTTGCGTTGGGGTTCTTCCTCGCCGGTTTGACCAGTTTCTTCTCCTCGCTGGATCGATATCGTTGGCGCAGTATCGGGTTGGTCGTGGGAATCTACATTTTCCAGGTGATCATCAAAGTTCTTGCGCTGGCAACGGATCGCTTCCATTGGCTGTTGAACTGTACTTTCTTCACCGCGTTCGAACCGGAGCGGTTCGTAAGCATCGCGGCCAACACGCCCGAGTATACCTGGAGCCTGGTGCTTCGCGACGAGACTGGGCATTTCGCCGATCTTGGACCGCTGGGATACGATCTCATCCTGATTGGTATGGGGCTAATCGCCTACGCCGGCGCGACAATCATTTTCCGTCGCCGTGACCTGCCTGCCCCCCTGTGAGCGGTCATTGTCTCCTTCTAGGTCACCGGCAGTGGTGGTCTTCTTGTATGCCCTGTGCGTTTTGCGCAGCCAGCGCGTGGCTGCAACCTGCACTAACGGGCAGATCCGTTGCACACGCCGCCAGTGCGTTCCCGATGTTAATTTATAACGTTCACGGGCATCGGGAAACGAACGGGAAATATGCGGTCTACACAAGAATTGCGGCCTGCGAAAAGCGAGCGACGCCCGCCAGGATCCAGAATCCACCAGAAGCACAGGTGATTAACTTGTCCCAGCATGTGTCAACTCATCTGCGATTGCACGTCGAGGAGCAGTTTGAAGTAAAACGTCCCGAAATGGACGAAATCCGCGGTCTCGCGGGCCTTTGCCGGTCCTTCCAGAACGTGACGGGGTGGCGGTTGCGATGTGCCCCGACGGAGGAATCTCCTTCCACGTTCGAATGGTCGAAACACATCAGTGCCCCCGATGGTCGGGCCGAGCACGTGCTCGCACTCGAACCGCCGGTACGTCGCGGCACCCCGCGGCGGTCCGAATCGGAACGGCCGAACGAGGATGCTGCGACGAAAGAGTTGGCAGATTCCATCGGCGAGTTGATTGGCGAGCTGAACACGACGCGTTTCGCTCTTTGGCAACGCGAAGCCGAGTTGGCGGCCGGCGTACCCATTGCTCAACACGCTGACGACGAATCGCATTTGGCTGGCCGCCTGGAAACGGTGCTGCAAGCGGGTGCCAAAGCCGTGGGTTGTCAAGCTGCGGCAGCCTACATGTTGGACGACGCCACGCGACGGCTGAAGTTGCGGTCGTGCTGGGGACTGCCGAAGAGCCGCCTACTGGATCCGCCGCGGCAGCTCCGCGGCGCAGCAGCGGATCTGGAGGCCCTGGTCGGTCATGCGGTTGTTATGGAGGACACAAGTCTTCTTCCGCACTGGAAGGTGCCGGAGGAGTTCCGTTCCGCGGTGTGCGTGCCGATTTCAAGTCCCACCACCCCGCTGGGTACGCTGTGGATGTTCTGCGATCGAACTCGCAAGTTTTCCGTCGATCAAACGAATCTGATCGAGATCGTTGCCGGCCGACTGGCTGCGGATTTGGAGCGGGAAATGCTGCTACAGCATAGCCTGCAATCCAAGACAATCAGGCGCCAACTGACACACGCTGCCGGGTGGCAGCATCATCGCCTGCCGCGCATCAAGCCGTTGTTACACGGCTGGCAAGTTGCCGGGTGGACACAGCAGGGAGACTGCTTGGGAGGGGACTTCTTCGACTGGTTCGTATTGCCTGACGGCTCTCTGGCCGTGGCCGTCGGGGATGCGCAGGGGAAGATGATCGAAGCGGGGTTGACAGCCGCCGCTCTTCACACGGCGCTGAAGTCGCACGCCTCCTATCGTCACTCGGCCCAGCAGATGGTCGAACGGATCAACGAGACGCTCTGGACAGCCTCGGCCGGCGATCAATTCGCCTCGCTTTTCTACGCCATGATCCAGCCGGACAGCGGCAAGATCGAACACGCGGCGGCGGGTCACGTCTACGCCGCGATCGTAGGCGACGCTCTGCGCCCAATCGCCACCGCCGACACCACGCCACTGGGCACCCAGCCGGACGCCGAATACCGGGCATCGCACGACGAACTGGCATCCGGCGAGGTTCTAGTCGTGTTTAGCGAAGGGATCAAGAAGGCAGTCAAGTCGAAGGGTGGCCGCGTCTTATGGCGGCTAATACAACGAAATCGCGAGCGAAGCGCCGACGAATTAGCCGACAAGTTTCGTTCTTTCCTTGATCGTCACTTTGACCAAGCCGCGATCGAGGACCAAACGGTGCTCGTCGTGAAACGCGTCCCGCATTGACCCAACCGGCTTGACGAACAGCCGATTTTGCCTAGACTTTCAACGTAGTCATCCAGCTAGCGGGAGTGGCGGAATTGGCAGACGCGCTAGGTTGAGGGCCTAGTGAGATTTATTTCTCGTGGAGGTTCGAGTCCTCTTTCCCGCACTACGTAAGTCCTGCCGAATCAAGAGTTTCTGACACACTGCCTGGATGGCAGCGCGGCAAACCCCCGACGATGCGTGTACGCCCTTTACGCCTTTTGGGAGTTTGCCAATGCCCAAGCTCGCCTTTCGCTTCCCGAAGTATTGCCTGCACACGGCCAGTATGCGAGATGGTACGGAGGCCCGGCACTGGGGCAAGTATCTTGTACAGGATCGCCCTCGCAAGATTGTCTTCACTTGGATCGTCGATCTATCCGAAGAGTTCGATCCCTCCAGGGTAACCTTCTCGATCGAACCGGACGGCGAAGGATGCATCGCCACCATTATTCATGAATTGGACGCCAAGTGGGCCGACTACGTGGCGCAGACTGAAACCGGTTGGAGTTGTATGATGCGCGCCACCGATGCGTTGTAGAGAACTAGAGAACCAGTTCATGAGACCGAGGATGCACATCAGTCGATTTCACACCGCGACAATCATCTTACTCGTGGCAGGTGGCCTTGCGACGGCGGACGACCCGTTGGACTGGCCTCGCTGGCGCGGGCCACAGGACATTGGCAGCACGGAGGTCGGCACTTATCCCGTACAGTTCGACGAGAGCACCACGCGGTGGCGAATCCGTCTGCCGGGGAAGGGCTGTTCAACTCCCATTGTGCTGAACCGGACCATTTACCTCACGGCTCCGGTGAACGGGGATGATGCGCTGATTTCCATTGACTGGTCCGGAAACCGGCGGTGGAGCACGACGTTCGGCCCCGAGAACCCCGGCAAGCACCGCAATGGCTCGGGATGCAACGCCTCGCCTGTCACCGATGGCAGCGCAATATTCGTGTACTTCAAAAGTGGCACGCTGGCTGCCGTGGAACTGGACGGAGCAGTTCGCTGGAAGACCGATCTTGTCCAGCGATTCGGCGAGGACAAGCGATTCTGGGATCACGGTACTTCTCCGGTGCTGACAGATAAGTATGTCATTATGGCGCGCATGCATGCCGGCGATTCGTGGCTTGCGGCCTTTGACAAAACCAGCGGCGATCTGGCGTGGAAGATCGCGCGCAACTACTCCACCCCGGTCGAAGGCGATCAATGCTACACGACACCTCTCGTGATTCGGCATGATGGCAAGGAGACCGTGCTCGTCTGGGGCACGCAGCACATTACAATTCACGACGCCGCGGACGGTAAGGTCCATTGGTCGTGTGGCAACTTCAATCCGGATTCCAACAAATTGTGGCCCGCCATCGCAACGCCGGTAATCGTTGGGGACATGGCCGTGATCTGCTACGGACGTAACGATCGAGGTCAGCCGAGGCTCCATGGAATCCGACTCGCAGGCAGCGGGGACGTGACCGCGTCAAATCACGCTTGGCGGCGCGACGATGTCGGTTCGTTTGTGCCGACACCTGTGTCCTACAAGGGGCGCGTGTATCTCGTCCGGGATCGAGGAAAGATCGATTGTATCGATCCCGTCACGGGCAAGACGGTTTGGAGCGATGCATTTCCCAAAGGCCGAGCGTCTTTCTACGCGTCCCCGATGATCGCGGGTGGCAATCTCTACGCGGCCCGTGAGGATGGCACTGTCTTCGTGGCTACCGTGACCAACGATCGTTTCAAGCTGCTCGCAGAGAATGACATGGACGAGCGAGTGATCGGATCGCCTGTGCCGGCGTCGAATTGCCTCTTCATTCGCGGGGAAGAACACTTGTTCTGCCTGGCGTCGCCAGACGTTGAAGACTGAGGAACTCGCGCCCGTGGCGTGTAATCCGGTGTTCTTCTCCCTCGACCGCAACGACCAAGCGGTTCCCGCCGACGAAGGCGACGCTTGGAATACGTCCACACTGAAGCGCGGTGCCGGAACGGGCGGAGGTACGGGCGGTCGTGGCGTACTGGAACACTTCCTTGTCGCGCGCTGACGGGAACAGAACGGCTTTGGGGAAACGGCCCCAAGTAGCGCGATTACGGGATGGGAGTAAACCGAATCGCCTTGAGACTGGCGGTCTTCGTGTTACCTTCCAGGCACGACACATTTACGTGATACCGGCCGGGCTTGGGGAATTGCAGCCAGCCGATGGGAAATCGTTGGTAGTTGTGCGAGGCGTTTTGCTGATTTTGGATCGAAACGCCACCTTCCACGGTCACACCCCATACCAAGCGTCCTTCACCCGCGTACGTCAAATCCACCTGGTAGTCTCCTGGCGCCAGAACATCCACTTCCCAAGTCGCTGCGCCGCCCGGCTCCCAATCCGTGGCCTGCACCACGTGTTTCCACTCGCCGAATTTCTCCATCCACCGCTTGCCTTCCTGCTTTGCACCGCGGACCGTGGCAAACGTGGCTTGGATCTCCGTTGTGATCGTTGGATCAATTCCCCAAACCGCATCGGCTCGAGGAGCATCTGCTAGTTCGATCTCGATTACAGAGACCAGTTTCTCCGGCGCGCGTGGTGGAAGGCGGAAACGGGTCCATCCATGCATCTTCTGATACTCAATCGCAGTCGAGTCATCGCCGCGAAGCAGCTTGGCCGATCGAATCTCCGTCTTCAGTCCCGGCAGATACAGATCCCCCGTCGCAGGCCACTCGAACACCGATAGAAACAGACTGTTCTCCTTCACCGTGATATCTCCCCAAGGCAAAGCGTGTTGCCAGGGCGAGGCGCCCGTTCCGTACACAACCTGAGGATAGCGTCGGATCCATTCTCCCGAGCGGCGCAGGGAGCTTGCCGCACGCTCAGGTACAGAGCCGTCGCCACGTGGGCCGATATTGAGCATGTAGGTGCCTCCACGCGCCACGCAGGCAATCAGCCGATGCAGGATGTCCTTCGGCGTTTTCCAGTTCTCGTCGTACCATGCGTAGGCCCAGGAATCGTTGGTCGTGTCCACCGCTTCCCACAGTCCTTCGACGTTGTGCAGCGGCACCTCCATGTCCCCCAAGGTTTGATAGTCTCCCAAGTCATGTCCGGCACGCCCCGATACCAGGGCATCGGGTTGGTTCTCGCGCACCACCGCGACCAACTCCTCGACATACTTCTTGGGCATGCGACCCGGTGTATCAAACCACACCAACTCAATCGGACCGTATTGGCTGGTGATCTCTTTCACCTGAGGCAAACATTTTTTCTGGTAGTAATCGTCAAACGTGGCCGGGTCTCCGTGTGCATCGGTCTTTGGACCGTTGCCTCCACCGGGAAAGGTCCAGTCCTGGTTGTGTGAATAGTAGAAGCCGAAACCGAGTCCCGTTCGCTGACAAGCTTGAGCCAGATCTTTCATCGGATCGCGCCCGAACGGCGTCGCATCCACGATATTGAAAGCATTCGCCTTCGAATGGTACATGGCAAACCCGTCGTGGTGTTTGCTGGTGATGATGATGTATTTCATGCCCGCATCCCTGGCCAGTTGGGCAATCTCCATGGCATCGAATTTGACGGGATTGAATTGCGTGGCAAGCTCCTGATACTCGGCCACGGGAATGCCTGCCATGTTCTTGTTCATAATCCATTCGCCGATTCCGTAGTAGGTCTTCCCGTCCACTTTGTTGGCCAACTGGGAATAGAGGCCCCAATGAATGAACATGGCATAGTTGCCGTCTGCAAACAGTTGACCACGTTCGGCATCTTCCGCCCGAAGCTTGACAATAGACTCGCCCCACATCTTGTCCATGTCTTGGGAAAACGTCGAGCCGGATATTCCCCACAGGAGTAACGCAATCAGACAATTGCTTGACATCTTGGTAATCATGTTTGTTCTCACTTTCATTTCTTCTTGGTCTGCGAAAGATCAGCCTGTCTGTCGCGCTGGTTCGAGAAGCAATCTCTGTTCGGCTCCGCAGGAAGAGTCTTCTTCCACGCGCCGATCAGAGCGTTCAGCCGCCGAACTTCATCCGGATGCTCATTGCGCAGGTTAGTCTTCTCGATACGATCGCTGGGAAATCGGAACAGCTCGATCCGATTCGCTTCTTTGCCCAGCAGGGCGGGCAACTGGTTCACACCGTCAGAGACATAGCCCCTCGGCAATTCCACTCCCGCAATGTTACAGAAAGTCGGCAGCAGGTCCACCGCAGTGATCGGAGTCGTATCGTCAATCTCACCCGCTACGATCTTGCCCGGCCATCGGGCGATGAACCCCGTCATCACCGCCGCTCGGCTGGGTGAGCAGACCCCGCTGGCAACGGTGAACTGGTAGAATTCGGCCCCTTCTGAGGCCAGGCGATCGATGCTGGGAGTCTTTAGATACGGGTGCCCGTGGCAGCCAAGATCGCCCCAACCCCAGTCATCAGCAAAAATGAAGACGATATTGGGCTTGGCCTCCGCGCCAACGTGAGACGACGCGAAGAGGATACTGAGCAGGGCAATTGCGAATGTGGCCATGTTGTTTTGGGCCCCCATGGATGAGACTGGTGTCTATATTAGAGCTTGAGGGAAGTCAGCCATGGTTGGCTGCTAACCCTGCCGCAGACGTTTGCCGACTTCCTTCAGTGTTTTCACATCATCGGGATGGATGGAGCCGTCCGGAAACGGGCCCGTGTTCAGCAGCAGGTTCGCGCCCATGCTCTTCGCCTTCTTGAGCATTTCCATCACCTGGTCCGCTGGCTTATGCCCCTTGTCGTCCTTGCGGTCATAGCCCCAGGAGTAAGGTTGCAGGGTGTCACAGATCTCCAGCGGCACATCGGATGTGCCTTTGAAATGGCGTTCCGGCGCCTTGAAGTCCTCCGTTCCGAGTAGTCCCTGTTTGTAGGACACCAGCACCTGCGGCTGCAGGGAGTGGATATGGTCGTAAAGCTCTTGGGTCTTGAACAAATGGATCTTGTCTGCGCGGGAACGAGGTGTTCCGATTCCATCCAGCCAGATCGCACCGATGGGACCATAGTTGGTCAGAAGTTCGGCGATCTGGTTCTTCATGAACTCGACGTAGATCTTCAGGTCATGGTCCTGGCCGACCTTGTAGGTCTCTTCAGGAGGATCGTACTGCGGCCTCGCTGCGCCACCCCAGTCGCCATTGTTCGGAGCGTGCGGGTGCCGCCAATCGCGCCCGTGTGAATAGTACAGGTAGAAGCCCAGTCCTTTCTGTTGGCACTGTTCCGCCAGTTCCCCGACCAAATCCCGTTTTGCCGCGCTGTTCGTGCTCTTGAAGTCCGTGTACTTGGAGTCAAAGAGGCAAAAGCTGTCATGGTGGCGGGTGGTCAAGTTGATGTATTTCATTCCGGCATCGAGCGCCATGTCCGTGATGAAGTCGGCATCAAACTTCTCTGCCGTAAACTTCGCTGCCAGCTTCTCGTATTCCTTGAGTCGGATTTTGCCGCGGAACTGGACCCATTCGGCCGGCTTCGCATGCTGGCCCCGCCAGAAGCCTTCCAGAAGACTGTACAAGCCATAATGCAGGAAGAGGCCGAACTTCGCGTTTCGGAAGTACTCCACGGCCGCCTTACGCGGATCCCTGGCGTAGGTTTCTTCATATCCTTTCAGGTAGGACGGTACCTTCGCCGCGGTTTCGCCAAAGGCGGTCCTGACAAAGGCAATCGGACTGAACAGAGCCGCACCAGCGCACGCAGCACTGGTCTTCAGCATTTCTCGTCGTTTCATTGGTTTTCCCCTTCCTGGTTGTGGGCGGGTCTCCTGACCTGCTCACCGTGTTGACCGAAGGTCTCCCGTGTGTTTTGTCCTGAGACCTTCGGTCGGTCGGCTGGGACGGTCAGGAGACCGCCCCAGAACAAGGTCGCTTTATCGGTCTTCTTCTTCGCGTCGTACTGACTCATCAACGGCGTTTTCGAACTGCTTGCGAAACGCCGCATCGGCGTCGATCTCGAAAACGCCCTGTTTGAGATACGGTCTGGGTCTTGGAGCGAAGTCGCCATCTTCCCAGCGGATGTTTTTGAATGTGGGAACTTTGCCCTGCCATACTTCGGTCACTTTGTCCGGCCGTTCTTTCTGGCCCGGAGTTAGAATCAAGCTCGTTACGAAATCGTAGTTCTCCAACAACTCTCCCTCGGGCGTGACGAATTTGTCCACGGAAATCTTCACCGAATGCTGGCCTGCGTCGGGCAACTCGACCAGCGCGGTGAAGCGCCGGGGCTTGCGTCCGGTGTATCCACGCCACCTGTCGACATCCATGATCACAGCTAGCGTGTTCTTCGGTGCCGTCGTTTCGATCTCAAAAGCCAATGAAGCTCCGTGCGGGCCAACATAAGCGGGGTCGTTCACTTTGTGCGTCTCGTAGTTCCAATGCGCAGTGTGCCCGACGCCAACAAGCGACCAATCCCGCCAGCCGTGGCTGAAATCTTCGATCAGCCGCTGTCGCTCGCCGAAAGGTTTCACGCCGGCTTCGACGAGTTGACGCGGGAAAGCCTGCCGGCACTGACTGGTGACCGTGAGCAGCGAAGTGTCGGCGTACCCGCGAGGCATCTTGAGCGGCGAGCCGGTATCGTAGGTCACGTTGGCAAAGACGAACAGCGGCTCGCCCAGATCCATCACTGGACAAGCGGCGGTGAACGAGTCGCCATCGCGGACCACTTCCGCGGATCGCCAGAAACGCGCACGCGGATCGCGATCGCAACCGTAGAAAACAGCGACCGATTTGAGTTCGTGAGGCCCCGAGAGATCAGGCCATACGGTGAAGCCTGGGATTCCGTCGACCGACTCCAAATCGAGTCTAACGGTGGCTGTCTTGGGAAACTCGAACGTGCCCATCAAATGCGTCTCGAACCATCGCACTCGCGCGGCGTAGTTATCGGCGGTGAAACGATGGTTCATGTGCGGCGTGAAGGACATCGCACCGTTCTTCTGAGGAAGCGAGCGAAATCCTCGCAGCACCTTCTCCATCGGTGAATTGAAATCGTTGGTCGCTCCCAGAAACATCACCGGACACTGGATCAACGGCCAATAGTTCTTGCAGTCCAGCGTGGCGTGGTAGAGTTCCTGATCAGCCCGCATATGCCGCGCGGAACCGGGCACGCCGATGATGTCAGAATAGAGATAGCCGCTTCCGCCGACCGATGGCGAAGCCGCTTTCACTCGCGGATCGATCGCGGTCAACACGGTCAGCCTGCCTCCCATGCTGTGCCCCGTCAACCCGACATTCGAGCCATCCGCCTCGGGCTGTTCTTCGAGAAACGTGATCGCCCGCCGGGCTGCCGCCGAGTACAGAAGCCAGCTACTGTTCCAGGGATGAGGGATATTGTGAATCGTAGCCTCATCAGGTGTCACGTCGTTGTGGTGTTTCGGATCCAGAAAACCGGCCGGGATTCCGGCCCAGTCCGTGTTCGGATCGTCCTGTTCACCGATCACATGTTCGCCCCAGTTGACCGCGACCGCAGCATAGCCGTGCGATACCCAGAACCGCGCAGTCTCCGGCAACGCTCGCTGACCGCCTCCGTGAAGCTGCACAATCCCCGGAAGTCGCCTGCCGTCCTCGGGGAATGCGTAAAACGCGGCGACTCTGGTCTTCTTCCCGCCGAAGGTCCCGACCACATAACGAATGTGCCGCAACACGATGCCGTCTGCGATCGACTCCCGGATGACCTCAGTTTCCAGCGGTTCCGAGCGAGGATCGAAGTGAGCCCACGTTTGCTCGACGGACTGTGGAACGTCCTGCGCAGAGATTCTTCCAACGCTGGCAAGAAGAACTAGAATAAGTGACGCTTGCATTATGGATTTCCTTTCTGAGCCCTTGTTCGTTTAACCCCGAGCCGAAGGCGACGGTCGTGGCACAGTGAACCGCCCAACACGACCGTCGCCTTCGGCTCGGGGTTAAACGAATACACCGAAGACGCCGCCCACTAGGTCGTAGTCGCCCGACATCCAACGCCTGTGGTACTATTCCAGGACGACCAGCCCGCGGGACTCGGGCAACTGGGCGGTGTTGAAGATTGGCGCCCAGCCGATGCGTTCCTTGGACTGGAACGAGTTTTCGTAAAACGGGTTCCTCATGATGTTGAACGTGTAGGCCCCGGGGGCAGAATAGTCGTAGAGTCCGTCCACCTTCAGCGGGATCGCGGCCTCGATGGTGTAAGACTTGCCGTCGTCTGCCAGGGCGACCGCGCACGTCACGTCCTTGCGGTTGTCCTGGGCTGCCTGGAAACCACGCCACGCACCCATCGCGGTGACGATGTAGTGAAAGCACTCACTCCGCTCGTCGCCCGGCCGCGGAGGT
>JADHUC010000102.1 GCA_016784735.1 Pirellulaceae bacterium
AGCGTGTCTCAGTCTGCGCGGAGTGCTGACGCGTCTTGCAGCATTGGGGGGATGTTCAGCGTCCCCTGCTCTGAAACCTGAACGCTGACACCCGACACCTGCCTCCCCCCTTGGTCCAGGGCACCACCTCGCTCGGTCCTTTGCTTTGAGAGGCAAATCACCCGGCTCATCTACCGCAGCTACTCGCTCCCGTCCTTACGTACCATGTCGGGCCTTGCTCTTTGACCGCTGACCCTCCAGATGTTGCAAGTGCAGTAAACCTGTGTGGTTCACCTCGGTATGAATGGCAGCCGGCAACTGAGTATGCGAAAGGATCTGGTGCAAAGGACTCTGCTTCAATCGCACCAAGCACCGGGGAACTTTCGCGGCAGCACCGAGGCCGAGATGGCGGCTTGGCTCCGGCAGATCCTGGCTCGCAACCTCGCTCATGCCGTGCGCGGCTTTGGCCGCCACAAACGCAAGGTTATCTGAGATTCTCGCTTTCACCACCAAATTCACCTTGCCGGTCCCACAGCAACGGATGGAAACCAGCGTGACTTTGACCACTACCCATCATTCCACAAGCTCTCGATCTCGTCTGAGATATCGGGTAGAATAGCATTCAATCCGGCAAAGGCAGCATCGAGATCGTTCAATGCGTCGTCATCCCAGAACCTATTAGCAGTGGCGTGTCGGATCCTCTCGGTACTGCCGGGAGTGTCGATTTCGGCCTGTTTACCTGTCGGCGGAATCCATATCGCTTGTTCGTCGCCTCCCGACTGTTGGGCATTCGCTTCTATTGCCGTACTCGTGACATAGCGAGCCAGCCTTGGCAGCGAAACGATACTAGGCATCAAAGACGATTGTTTAGTTGCGAGCACCGGAGGTGGAGACTGCAGCGCCTCCCCTTCGCTCAATCCGACGATCTGGCCGTTTATATGGTTGATCGCAAGCAGCACATCCAGTGGCGTGCATCGCTCGTCGTTGTTCACATCGTAGTAGGGCGGCGGCGGTGGCGACCCGGACGGATCAGGTAGGGAACCGTCGCCGGGATGAGAGTTGATGTAGTTGATCAGGATCAGCACATCCTGCGGCGTCACAGTGCCCTCGCCGGCGACATCGAACGGGTTGGCGGTGTTGTGCCAAGGTGTGTGAACTGTCAGCGGTTGGACGATGGTGAATAGGCCATCGACGGGGTCCGAGTCAACGTTCGTCGGGGCTGAGTTCAAGACGAGCTGGGCGATATCCCTGTCAGTCAGGTTGGTCGATGTCCTGCTGACTCCGTCCGAGAAGTCCGCACGCAGGTTGATTGGCGACGGCCCGGTCGGTGCACCGGTGTTGACCATAAAGTCAATCAACAGCAACGAACCCGTCGTACCCAGTGTCAATAGCGGCGTGGCGCCGACAGTGGACATCGTCGCGCGGATAATTCCGGGTGTACTATTCACCAACGGTGCACTGAAACCGGCACCTTCCAACAGCGACCCCAATCGGAAATCGCCTGGGCTGAACCTGCTGGCGTCGTAGCCGATCACCAGGTCAACGCTGCTGATCGTGATCCCTGCCGGCTCGGTCACCGTCAGGTTCACTGGGACAGTCACGGTTTCGCTGGCCTGACCGATCAGATCGGTTGGGATGAAGACACGCGGATCGGCACCGTCCGGAGGTGCCGGCACGATTCCCGCGGGGAGCGGAGGTACAGACGACACCAGTATCCCGACCACAGCCCGTTGCAGCAGCGTGGTGTCGCCGCCCGTGAGCGAGCCGCTGTGATTCAGGTCCGAGATGAGCAGCGGATCGGCAAGCTGAAAGCTGGTGAAGCCGCTGCCGAGGCCGACGATCGCTCGCTGCAGCAGTGTCACATCGCCGCCCGTGTACGACCGGCTGGCGTTGACGTCGCCGAAATACGCCGCGATGTGAATGCCATCATCGTCTCGCGCCGGCCGAGGCTGCGGGATGTCCGGATCGTTGTCGTACACGAGCACGTTGGTCAAATCGAGCACGTGTTTCGAGGCATACGAGGCGGCATCAGGCACCTGGGCCTCGATTCTGCCCAGCTCGATCGCACCCGGCGAAGAACTGAATTCCGTCGCGCTGCTGACGGTGAACTTGGCCAAGCCCGGCCTTACCACGTTGTACGCCGCCGCAGCCCCGGGAATGTTCGTGCTGAAACCGGTGATGGTCAGCAGCGCCGGGTTGTACTGCAAGTCGAAATCGACGCTCGACACATCCTGGCCGGTGCTCAGGCTCACCGGGATGCCCGTGTTTGTCGACGCCGGGACGTTTGCCGCCTGACCGAAGCCGCGTGCGAAATCCGGTAGACTGATCAGGACTTCGCTCAACGGGGAAAGCGGGATCGCGAAATCGGCCACGTAATCATCCCCCGGCATCCCATCGCCGTTGCCGTCGAGCAACTCACCGGCCGCATCGCGGAAGCCGTTGGTCGCACTGCGGAGCGTCAGCGTGTAAGTATCTGGTGCCAATGGCTCTCCGCTACGTACGAACGTAATCCGCCTCTCGCCATCGCTAAGCACCAGCGAACCGCGCACTGGACCGGTCGTCGCACCGACCAGCGTCACGTCGGCTGGTCCCAGCGTCTGGCTTGCCCCGTCATATAGGTTCAGGTCGATGGCGTCCGCCGGGCGATTGACGGTCAGTGAGAGACCACTGGCTGCAGGCGTCAGGTCCGTGACGCAAAGTGCAGTATGGACGGGGGTCACCATGACGGTCACGCTTGCCACGTTCGAATCCGCTTGGCCGTCGCTCGCCTTGAACGTGAAAACGTCCGTGCCGCTGAAATCTGACTCCGGCGCGTACGTCAGGTCCGGTGCCGTACCGGTCAGCTCTCCGTGTGCCGGTGGCGTCACTATGGTGAACGTCAACATGTCGCTGTCGATATCCGTGGCTGTCAACGTGATCGCCTTGTCGCTGTTTTCGTCCGTGCTCACGGCTATGTCCGCGGCCGTAGGCGGGTCGTTGACGGACGTGACGTCCACCGTTACAGTTGCCGTCGCGCTGTCGCCTTGGCCATTACTAAGCGCGTACAAGAAAGAGGCTTCTCCAAAAAAATCTGCTTCTGGGACAAATAGCACGTCTTGCGTATCGGGCCGGTTCGTGACTGTGGCATGAACCGGGTCGCTTACACCGTGGAAGTGCCAATCGGCGTCCGGCGCATCGTTAGCCAATAGCGTTGCCCACGGGATGGCGAAGGATACGTCCTCGTCCGTCGTTAGCGAATCATCGCGGGCAATCTCCGATGCCACGCCGACCAGGGTGACGGTCGCCTCGTAGGCATCAGACTGTTCGCCTGGTGTGCCGTCGAGATCTTGATTCAGAGGATTCCCCTCGGAATCCGTTACTGCAGCCGAGACGGCGAAATGGTAGACTCCCGGTTCCGTGGGCGGTTCGAACTCGACGGCGTAAGTGTAGTCGTTGACCGTCGAAACCCGGTTAATATTCACTGTTCCAAGCGGCCCCGCTATTTCGATGTTGTCCGCCGTTAGAGTCGCTGGATCTGGGATACGGTTGAAACTGACTTCGATCCGACCCGGCGAACCGCTAATATCCTGGTTCGGACGATGCCCCGTGACGTAGAAGCCGGTGAATCTCCGTGGGGAGAGCGTCAGCATCGGATCGTATAGCGCCCGCGGACGATCCGCGTCGTCCATGCGATCTGTGATCCGACTTTCCGCCTGCGATGGATCCGGCGGAAGATCCCCTGGGTGTATAGGAAAGATGGCGTGGTCGAGTCCGGTGGCCCCGATAAACTGCAGGCTGCTGCCCCAGTGGTTGCCTGTCACATCCACGGTCGCCGCGCCGTTTCCCTCCAGAAAGACGTGTGCATCGGAGAAGTCGCAGTTGGCGACGCTGACGTCGCTGCTGCTGTGAAGCGCGACTTCGATCGAGCCCCAACATGAATTGAGCTTGCCAGTGGCGCCGGCCGCGTACTGCCACCGAACCGGTGCCCCAACGAAATGAACATTAACGAAGTCCGCCCGTCCGCCACTCTCCACACGGCTCCAAATACCGCCCACGTCGAATGTCGTTTCGCCCGAAGCCACCAGTCTCCCGCCGTTGCGAACGACGATCTCCGTCCAGGATCCGGTGAAATCAACGTCTTTCGCTTCCAAGTGGCCGTCCACGTAAATATTGTGTTGCCAGGCAGCAGTTTCCAACTGCACGCCGGGAGCCAAAATCAGCGTGCCGCCTGCCGCAACCGTCAAATCGCCTCGCAACCGGTACGAACCAATCTCATCAACATGACCCAACGTGCGCGTCGGACCATCTGCCACGCCGCTTACGAGGATCTTCGGAGCCGCTGCTGTGTAAGTGTTGCCTGCAATGCCACTCAAATCCGCGTCCGGATCCGTCAGACGCAACGGATGATCGTGGGTGATCGTATTGCCCGTTACCGATGGTGCCCCATTTCTAGACACTGTTAGCCAGTCGATGGTGCTGTCGCGTACGGTGACCTGGTCGCTCTGGATCTCCAATTCCCAGTTTCCCCCTGCATTCGTCACCGATCCCACCGAACCAGTCTCGTAAACGAACTTCACCGGCTTTTCGTTTTCGACGCCGGCTACGCCCACCAGGTGTACGTCCGTGAGATCCGCCCGGCCGCCATTCTCTACGCGGTTCCAGTCGTTTCCGCCCTCAATGGTCGTGCCTCCCGCGGCAATGAACTCACCACCGTTGCGGACCACGATTTCCACCCAAGATCCGGTGAAATCAACGTCGTTGGCCTCCAAGCGACCTTCCACATAGATCTCGTACTGCCCGTGAGTATTCTCCACCTGCACGCCGGGAGCCAAGGTCAGCGTACAGCCTGTCGCTACTGTCAGTTCGCCGACCAAGTGATAAATGCCAATCCCATCCACGAAGCCCAAGGTGCCCGTCGCACTATCCATCTTGCCGCCCATACGGATCGCCGGTGCCTCTACCGGGTACGTGTTCCCCGCGATGCCACTAACGTCCGCATCCGGATCCGCCATTCGAAATGGATGACCGTCGGTGAACGTATTGCTCGTCACCGTCGGTGCCCCCGTCTCCGTCACCTCAATCCAGTTGATCGTGCTGTGCTGGACCGACACCCGGTCGCTTCGAATCTCCAATTCCCAATTCCCATCCGCATTCGTTACGGACCCCGCGGAACCAGTCTCGTAAAGGACCCGAGCTGGATTGCCCCCCACGACCTCTAAGAACCGCACGTCCGTCAAGTCCGCCCGGCCGGCGTCCTCCACTCGGACGCTGCCGCCTTCTATCGTTGTGTCATCCCAGGCCACGAACCTTCCGCCGCTGTGGACCACAATATCCACATACCACCACCCCGCAAAATCAACGTCGTTCGCCTCCAAACGGCCATCGACGTGGATAACATGCTGCCAATAGTCGCGTTCCAACTGTAGACCAGGAGCCAAGCTCAGTGTACAGCCTGCCGCTATGGTCAGGCTGTTCATCAACCGATACCGGCCAATCCCTTCTTCAAATCCAAGGGCCCGGTAGGTGCTGTCTGCAGTTCCGCCTACGTGGATTCCCGGCGTCGCCGCGGTGTATGTGTTTCCTGTAATGCCGCTCAAGTCACCGTCCGGGTCCGTCAAACGCAACGGGTAATCGCCAGTGAAGGTATTGCCCGTCATGGTCGGTGCACCGGTTTCCGATACCGTCACCCAGTTGATCGTGCTATCCTGCACGTTCACTTGGTCAGTGTGGACCTCCAATTCCCAATTGCCACCCGCATTCGTTACACTTCCCGATGAGCCCATCTCGTAGCGAAGCCGGCCTCGATTTTCACCCAGGAACCGTACGTCCGTCAGATCCGCTCGGCCGCCACTCTCCACCCGGTTCCAAGCGTCGCCATCGATCGTCGAGTCGCCTGACATTTCCAACTCGCCACCGTCGCGGACGGCAATCTCGGTGTCGTTCCCCGTGAAATCGGCTCCGTTTGCCTCCAAATGACCATCAATAAAGATGTCGTGGTCGCGATTCACCGTTCGAACCTCGACTCCCCGCACGATTGTCAACGAGGCGCCGGGATCGATGAACAGATCGCCGGATAAAACATAGGGTTCCACTCCGTTATCCCAGATCGCATGGTCGACGATGTGTCCGCTGAACTCGGTGAGCAGGAATCGCGATTCAAGCGGTTCCAGGGCCAGCCGTCGCGGCGTTGCCCGCCTTGTGCGGCGACGACGCATCCGACGGATCGGATCGTAGAGAAGGGGACGCAAACGGGAATAGGCGAAACGAGGGCTCATGACAGCATCCTCCATCCAGGATGAAAACGTGTCTGCGACGCGAACGAAATCACACAACGGCGGCCTCCGCTCAAGCACTCGCATCATTGCTGGCTTGTGTGCTGCGAAGCGAAGGTCTCGCTTGGACATCACCTCACTCGCTGAACCTGTTGTGAAGTTCCGACTCCAGAACCGATATCTCGTTCAGGAGGCAGAGCATCCGCCAACGTATGGAAACGGCCAGGGCTTGGTTGCGAGCGATCGCCCACATGGTACGGCGGTAGACCAGTGAGGCTTCGGACATTTGGAACACCTTTCCCGGCGCGAGATAAAGCGGGCTAATTACGTGCCCGTTCGGGCCTGGGGCGTAACGCATGACTGGCGGCCCTGGCGGCGTCGGGCAGTTTGTCCACGGCCGGGTTACCGCGATCGCCGCGATGGCACGAGACTGAGCGTCGATGTATCGCGACCAGAGATCGGCCATCTCTCGCTCGTGGGAGTCGATCTTTTCGAGCAATTGCTGCTTGCTTAGATGGGCGAACGACGGCCTCGTGACGGCCGAGTCGGCGGTGTTTTGAGTTGCCTTTGGACGCCGTGCGAGAGCGTGTTGCACGGGAAACAGGCAGCCAAACGCCGCACCCAAAGCACAAACGAAGCCAACTTGCTTCGTCAACTTTGTCCGCCCCTTGCCTTTCGCTTCAAACCACATTTCCTGACCCTCCGGATTAGTACGTGATCGGGTTCTTCCGTTTCTGTTTCTCCGCCAAGACGACCGGAGATGCGACACAAGAAATGAAAGAAATCCGGTCGCGTTAGCCAAAGTCGCGGGAATGCTGGAACATAGGGCTTCCGAAAGACCCTGGACTTCTGGCACTTCTTGTCGCTGGTTGGTAACATCAAATCCACCGTATCGGCGGATCGACTGGCGGACGGGCGCAGGAATGGGTTTGTAGCTGGACTCGCAAGAATTCAGGAAGTGACAGCGCGATCCGTCTGAATTCTTGCGAATTCAGCTACGAGTTTTGTCGACGAATCCTCGCGGTCGCGCAAACCCGTTCCTGCGCCCCTGCTTGGCGGAGAGGCCCTGCAGCTTTCCCGTAATCGGAGTCTTCGGAGGAGGGTGACATGACGGCTGGACCGGAGAAGAAATCCGTCACGGAATGGCTGGAGGAGCTAAAGCAGGGCGATCAGGATGCAGCTCGGCACTTGTGGGAGCGGTATTTCACCGAGCTGGTACGCGTGGCGCGCGGGCATCTGGCCAACGCGCCGCGACGTGTTGCCGACGAGGAAGATATCGCGTTGAGCGTCTTCGACAGCCTGTGCGAAGGCGTCGCTCGCGGACGTTTTCCCAACTTGAACGACCGAGACGATCTGTGGCAAGTGCTGCTGATGATCACCCGGCAGAAATCGGTCGACTACAAACGGCGGGAAGGACGCCGGAAGCGCGGGGGCGGCGAGGTCCGTGGCGAGTCGGCGTTTCGTCGTGCCGATCAAACGAGCGGGCAAGGGGGCCTGGACCTCGTCCTCGGTGAAGCTCCAACGCCGAGCTTCCTGGCCGAGATACACGAACAGCTCCAGCGATTGCTGGCCATGCTCCGCGACGACACGGTCCGGCAAGTGGCCTTGCGCCGCATGGAGGGCTATACGATCGACGAGATCAGTCAGCAGTTGGACATTTCAAAACGCGCGGTCGATCGCAAGTTGCGAGTAATCCGCGAGAAATGGTCGAGGGAACTGAATGCATGACTATCCACCCCGTGGCCCCACTATCGCTCGGGCGCAAGAACACGTTTGTAGCTGGATTCGCAAGAATTCAGGCCGTGTGGCCAAATCTGCCTGAATTCTTGCGAATCCAGCTACGACTCGTGCCTCGGAACTACCGAGATCCTGCAAACCCGTTCTTGCACCCCTATCGCTCGGACCGAGCGTCGGCGGCGGGCGACGAATTCTCTGGCTGGATGCGGCCGGAATGGCAGTGGAGAGCACATTTCGGTGGGCCGCCGCTCGGTTTTCGGCTAAGCCAGCGTTGTTGCCGATGCTGACCTTTCACACCACGCAAAAGGGAAACGAGATGGTCCGCTTTGGCCTACCCTACACTCTACGCTCTACTCCGCCGACGTGGGAGTCGCCGTGACTTTCGGTCATTCGGTTGACGAAGCAGGTTCGGATGACACCTTTGCCGGATCGTTTTTCCAACCGTACTGCTGCTCGAATTCGTCGGGCGTGAGCGTCAGTTGCCTGCCGTCGTCCGTTAGCACGACGTAGACGAACTCGTTCCTGAGGGCCTCCTTTTCCGTACCCGGTGAGGCGCGCCAGTGACCGTCGGGGCTTAAGACTGCGGCCTGCTTGTCCTGCAGTTGCAGCGTGGTCCACAGGAGTTGGTCGTCTTCGGCGTTGCGGAATCGGACGAAGCTCGCGCCCGGGCAGGCGATGAAACGGTCGTCTGGCGAAAGTACTGAGCTGCCTTGCCGCGGCCGCTTCCATAGCAGCTTGCCGGTCGCTGTGTCCCAGGCACAACACTCGGTTCGTGTACTGGAAAACAACGTCTTGCCGTCTTGCATCCACTGCACGTCCACGTGACTCTTTTCCTTGTGGCCACCCCTAAGTTCGGACAGCAATTGGCCGGACTTCGCGTCCCAAAGGCAAACCGATGCGTTGTCGGTCCCGACGGCAAGCATTTTGTCATCCCAGGACCACTTCAGCCTTCCCACACGGCCCGGGTTGTCGAGAACCAGCAGGATTTCGCCCGATTGAGTGTCACAAATGCGTATCTTGTTGCCTTGGCTAACCGCCAGTCTCTTGCCTTCGGTTGACCACGCGACTCGGGCCGAGCCTCCTGGGAACTCGTGAATGCGCTCGCCAGTGGTCGGGTCCACCAAAAATGCCTTGCCCGACGCACCGATGGCCAGTGTCTTGCCGTCCGGCGACCAGGCGGTGGTGGAGACGATACTATCGGTTCCGATGGTGATCCGCCTATCGGCCCTGAAATCCCACACCCAAGCCGTATCCCATGGGAAGGCGCCCCGGGCAAGGCTATTTCCGTCCGGCGCCCAGCTGAGCCCACGGATGGACACTCCGCCATGTCGCTGTTCTCCCACCACGTGTCCTGACCTGAAGTCCCAGACTCGCACTGTGCCAGCATCGCCGCTGCTGGCAAGCATCTTGCCGTCATTCGAGAACACCGCCCCGAAGATGCCCAGGTGAGCGGGGAGAGTGTGCCGCGATTCGCCGGAAACGCTGTCCGCGATCTGCACCACGCCGTCCACTCCCGCAGCGGCCAAGCTCCTGCCATCGGGAGAAAAGGCCAGGGCGGTTGCCTCACGTCGTCCGGGGAGCGGTGGTGGAACCTGCATCCCTTCGGCCTTCGTGTCGAAGTCCCAGCCTTGAACGTTCCAGGTCATGAACTCTCCGCTGGTCACAAGCATCTCACCGTCTGGTGACCAAGCCAGTCGGCGAACGCCGTCGTTGAGGGTGAGAAGGTCCACTGGGAGACCGCGGGTTACCACGTCAAGAAGTATCGCGGACACTCCCGGACGGGAGGGATGGTGCTGGGCCGCCGCAAGCAGCTTCCCGTCGGGAGACCAGGCTATGTCGGTGACGCATACGGTTGCGATGGTACGCTCCGATTCGCCGGAGCGGGCGAGCCACAACCGGATGGTCTTATCGCGTGAGGATGAGGCGAGCATTTCGCCATTCGGCGACCAGGCAACCGCATTGATCCGATCGGTATGTGCCTCAAGCACGCGTGCTGCTTCGCCCGACGTCACATCCCACACGCGGATCGCGGAGTCATCGCCAATGGAAGCCAGGGTTTGGCCGTGGGGGGACCATGCGACCGCGGTGACCTCGGCTGTGTGGCCATCAATGGTCCGCAGGAGACGACCGGATTGCGGGTCCCAGAAACGAATCGTGTTGTCCTTGGCGCCCGAAGCCAAGTACTTTCCGTCGGGCGACCAGGTAACGGAGCGGACTTCGCCCTGATGTCCTAGAAGAGCCTTCTTGCAGTGTCCATCCTCCAAATCCCACACGCGGACGACACCATCGTCGCAGGCAGTGGCCAGCACGCGGCTGCCCGGGCTATAGGCAACGCAGTTGACCGGGCCACGGTGTCCGGCCGTCTCAAGCGTCCACGACTGCACGCCAGGAAACGTTGCCGGGGCGGTCACCAGGGCCATCGAACTCAGAGCTTCGCCGGGCTCCGCCCCGCTGACTTCAGGATCCGGCGGAATCTCGATGCGTATCGGCTCCACCTTTCTCTTCGGTCCGACCTCAACCGTGACTGTCGGATAGGCTTCGTCAATCAGCTCGACGGTCTGCTCCTCCGGCACTGTGTCGATCGGGCACGCGACGCGAAATCCGACGAGTTCGGCCGCATGTCGACGAGTGTTGTGAAGCCAGCACTCCACACACTTCGCGTCCGATGACCAGGCACCACCTCGATTCACGATGCTTCCTTCGACATAGGAGAAATAGGTCCTGCGCAGGCGACGCCACTCGTCGTCACAACACTCCCACACATTGCCATGCATGTCGTGCAAGCCCCACGTATTCGCTTTCTTCCCTCCGACGGGATGTGGTTGCCCCGCGGAGTTACCCATGAACCAGGCGTAATCTCCAAGGCTCGCCTTGTCTTGCCCAAAACAATATCGGGTTGTCGCCCCTGCACGGCACCCATATTCCCACTCGGCGTCTCGTGGCAAACGATACACGCGCCCCGCCGACTGCTCGTCGGTCAAAGCCGATAGCGTGGTGCAGAATTCTCGTGCAACGTTCTGATAGATATCCTCGACAGGAAAACGACTCGTATCTTGGCCGGCCACATCGGCCTTCCGCTTGCCGGTGCCGGCGAAGCAGCTCGGATTATGACCGACGACACGCTCGTACTCTTCCTGCGTCACCTCATGTTTTCCCAGATAGAACGGCTTCGTGATCTTGGCTCGCCACTTCGGATACGAACGCCGAATGGTTCCGCGGTAGAACTGTCGCTCGCGCGGCTCCATCGTCGCCAGCGTTTTCTCATCCGTCCATTCGTCCATCTCCCTCTCGCTAACTCCCATCTCGAACTCGCCCGGTGGGATCAGAACCAGTTCCATGCCAATCGAGTTGGTGACCTCCACCGGTACGCCGAGATATTCGGCCCAGCGTTCTTGATGCTGCTTGGCCTCCTCGCCGGTAAATGGGGCGATGGCCGGGGGCGGCGCTTGCGCCGGTGTCTCGGCGGGTCCGACCGGCTTCGGCGAAGGCGATTCCGGCTTGCTGGGTTTGTCGATCATCGGGCCTGTAGTTTCAGGGCTTTTCCCGGCCTTTGGCGGAGCGGGCTCAACAGGCTTATCCTTCGGCTTTTCGATTGCCGAAGCCGCTGTCTTACGGCCCGCCTCGGGTTTTTTCTCTTTGTCTACTGCCAGCTCCCACAGCTTGACCGTCTTGTCGCCGCTTGCCGAAGCCAGGATTCTGCCGTCGGAAGAAAACGTCACCGCGGTAACGGGGCCCGTGTGGGCGCGTAGGGTGGCCAGTTCGCGGCCGGTTTCGGCATCCCATAGCTTGATTGTGTTGTCGTCGCTGCCGGTGGCCAGCCGTTTGCCGTCGGGCGAGAAGGCGACCGAGCGCACGGCATCCCGGTGTCCTTTGATCTCCAGCAGCGGGTTGCCGGTTGCCACTTCCCAAATCCGGATCGTTTTATCCCAGCTTACGGAAGCCAGCTTCTTGCCGTCCGGCGAAAACGCGACGTCACACACGCCATCGGTATGCCCGACCAGTGTCAATACGTTCTGACCGGTCTTCGCATTGTGCAGTTTGACGGTTTGATCGTCGCTGGCCGAGGCCACCGTCTGGCCGTCCGGCGAGCAGGTGACGCTCTGAATTGCGGCCTGATGGACGCTGATCAGAAGCTGCTCGTGGCCTGATTGCGGATCCCAAAACCGGATCGTCTTGTCCAGACTACCGGAAATCAGACGTTGCCCGTCCGGCGCGAACGCCACGCTACGAACGCCGCCCGTATGGTCTGTGATTTCCCGCCGCGGTTTGCCGCTGGCCACGTCCCAGAGCTTGATGATCCGGTCGTTGCCGCCCGAAGCGAGTGTTCGCCCATCGGGCGAAAATGCCACATCGCAGACCTCGGCCAGATGCCCGGTCAGCTCGGCCCGCGGCTGCGAACTCTCGACGTCCCACAGCTTAATCACCTTGTCCACGCCAGCCGAGGCCAGCGTCTTGTCATCGGGTGAAAAAGCAACCGACCAGACTTCGCCACCGTGCCCGACCAGAGTCGAACGAAGGTGCACGTGAATGCCAGCTCCCGGGTTTATGGTGATCTGCGGCTGGTGGCTTCGAAAGGCAACGTAGGCCCACGCCACGCCGAAAAGGGCCAGCAAAGCCGCGCCTATCCAGATGGCCGTCGCGATGACACGCCGTTTTCTAGCGAGTCTACGTTCCGGGTGCACGCGGTACAAGTGTTTGGCCAGATCGGCCGCGGTCAAATATCGCTCGGTAATCGACTTGGAAAGACACTTCAAACAGATTTGCTCAAGTCCCTGGTCGATTTCCGGATCGAGCTGGCGCGGCGGTTTTGGTTCGCGATGGAGGATCTCGTCGAATATTTCGTCGCGCGTGTCGCCTGGAAACGGTGGACGGCCGGCGAGCATTTCGTACAGGATGACACCTAAAGCCCAGATGTCTGCCCTGCCATCCAGCCGGTGCGTTTCGCCACGTACCTGCTCGGGCGCCATGTAGGCTGCCGTTCCGGATAATTCGCCGGCCCTGTGACGCTGGCTTTCTTCGTCGACCGCCAAGCCGAAGTCGGTGACCAGCGCATTTCCGGCGGCATCCAGCAGTATATTGGCCGGTTTCAGATCGCGATGCACCAAGCCGGTGGCGTGAGCGTGCTGGATCGCCGAGGTGATCTGGATTATGATTTCCCAAATACGTTCCGTCGGGAGTTTTTTGCCGGTGGACCGGAGTTCTTGCCTCAACGACTGCCCTTCGACAAATTCCAGCACCACGAACGGGCTGCCGTCATCGCGCCGGCCCACGTCGTACACGCCCACGATCGAAGGATGCTTTTCGAGCCGGGCGACCGTGCGAGCCTCTTTCATCAAATTCTCGATGTCTGCCCCGGCCGGAAATCTGTCCGGGCGCCACACTTTGATCGCCACATCCCGTTCGAGTTCGTCGTCGCGGGCGCGATACACCGTGCCAAAGCCCCCTTGCCCGAGGACGCCCAAGATCTTGTAGCGGCCAATCCGTTCTGGGTGCTTGTCATTTGAAGTTGGGGCAACGACCTGACTGTCCGCCTGAGATGCAATCGGCTCGGTTTCCGCTAGAGACCGCTCGCCATCGGGATCGGTGCTTTCTTCCGAGCGATCTTGCACGGCGAAACGCGGTCGAGCGAACGTCGCTCGGACCGTCTCCAGGTCGTCAGGGAAGCGGGCCTCGTACTCTTCCAGCGTAACCGCCTCGCCTTGTTTCTCGCGATACTCCAGTTCCTGTTCCAGGAGACAACGCAGTAGTTCACCGCGATGATCCTCGGGTACCGACGACAGATAATCCTCGATTTGCGGCCGATTCCCCGCTTTCCACTCTGCCTCGAACCGGTCGCATATCTCGTCGATACGCTCCAACTGAGTCACATCAACGGGTTTCGCATTCGGGTCATGGCCGCCGTTCATGATTCCACCTCCCGTTTCCAGATCTCGCGAATCAGTCGAAGTTTTCTCTCAACCGTACTGACCGAACACTCCAGCCGCTCGGCAATTTCGCCGTTGTGGTAGCCCTCCAGTTTGGCCAAAGCCACTTGGCGGAGTTGCGGGTCCAACGGTTCCAGCAAGACACGAGTCTCCTCCGCCACCAGCGCCGCGAACTCGGGCGTGGGCGAATCCCCGACGATGTCCGCCAGAGCCGAATCACCCCGGACTTGCCCACCCCCACGCTTAAGGCGGGCGTCCCGTCGAAGCTGGTCGATGGTCTTTTGAGTCGTGATCCGTATTAGTAACCGCCAAAGGTCGTCGCGATCCTTCACCGAAGGAAAACGCCCGGCTTCGGCCGCTCGGCAGAAGTCGGTAAACGCGGTGATGGCGATATCTTCCTCGTCCACAACGCGCAGTTTTGCCTCGCCCAGTCTCGTGCGCGCCAAATGCACCAAGCGATGGAAATAGCGTTCCCACAGATGCTGAACCGCGCTGGATTCGCCACGCTTGACTCCGACCAACCAATCGCTGACAGATTCCGAAGAGGACATGCCATGCTACCCGCGCAAGAGAGACAACATACCCCGTATCGTCCTGAAACTACCCATTTTGGGCAGAAACGTCAAGCCAGCGAAGCGCCGGGGCAAACGTGTCACTTTGGACAGCAAACGCGTCAAGACAACCGTATTACCTACCTCGGTGCCCATTGAGCACATCTTCGACGGCCTGCAGGCGAATATCTCGTTAAGCGTAATCGTCGTGCGACATGCGCTCCTCGACGGCCGACTCGGCCACCGAGCCACAACTAAAACCGAACACGCGCCTGCGGACTTCCGGGCGTTTTTCCCCCGTTCACGTGTACTTGCTCCACTCGGCTGATGACATGGCCGTGGGCCAGGCGGGAATTGATGGAGTCGCCGACGGACAGAATGCCGGCGTCGGTGATGACTTCTCCGTCGTCCGCCTTCTGCGTCACGCTGTAGCCGCGATTCAGGACGGCTAGGGGGCTGAGGGATTCCAGCCGGCCGGCTAATCCGTGTAAGTGATCTCGGGAGCGCGAAACGATGTACCGCAGCGCCCGAACGGCTCGCATTTCCTGGTCGTCCAATTGTCGCGACAGATCGTGCACGCGTTCAAATGGCCGGCGAAATACGCGGTGCTCGGCGATTGCTGTCAAACGTGATCGAGCGTCAGATGCACGCGATTTTAGTGCCGACGTCAAACGCTGGCTCGCGTTGTCCAGGCCAGCGCGAATGTCCTCTTCCGACGGCACCACAAGCTCGGCCGCTTCGCTGGGCGTTAGAGCGCGAACGTCGGCGACCAAGTCTGACAAGGTTACGTCGATCTCGTGTCCCACGGCTGAGACTACGGGCACTTGCGAGGCGAAGATCGCCCGGACGACCGGTTCTTCGTTAAAGCACCACAGGTCTTCCAGGCTGCCGCCGCCGCGGCCGACGACCAGAACGTCCGGCGGTTCGCCCAGAGCGTTCGCCGCTTGGATACCTCGCACGATTTCCGCCGCGGCCCCTTCGCCTTGGACCTTCGCCGGGATCACCAAAACGTGAACGCCACGCCAGCGACGTCGCAGTACCTCGAGGAAATCGCGAATCGCCGCGCCGGTGGGACTCGTGACGAACGCGATCCTTCGCGGGAAGCGTGGCAGGGGCTTCTTGTGACGTGGATCGAACAGCCCTTCGGCTTCCAGTCGCTGTTGAAGCTGGCGCAGCGCCAATTGCAGAGCGCCTTCGCCCAACGGCTCGATCTGCCGGATGATCAATTGATACGCACCCCGAGGCGGGTAAACGTCGATATCGCCTCGGCACGCTACCTCCTGGCCATCCTGCAGTTCGAACTTCAATCGTGAGGCAGCGCTGCGCCACATGACGCCGCGAAGCTGAGCGCCTTCATCCTTCAGCGTGAGATACACGTGACCGGACTGAGGCCGCGCCACGTTGGACAACTCGCCCGCGACCCAGACCGAGGGAAATGACGCTTCCAGCGATTCCTTGATCTGCAGGGTCAACTGGGTCACGCTCAGCGGTTGATCGGGGGTCAGTGGTTTGAACATGGGATTCGGGGTTCGAGTGTGACGACTCCAGGTATTCGAAGAACGCCCTTGAAGGCTGGTTATAGATTTGGGGTTATAGATAAAGAACCGAAATCACAACGAAATCGCGCGAGTGTCTTCATCTATAACCCCCAATCTATAACCAATCCCATGAGCGGCCCCGTGTCACGATAACCGCCCCTCTCCAACATCGACAATTTCCTGCAAATATGGAACGGAGAAGGGTCTTGCTGAGTAAACGTCTCCCCCACCGGCTACCCTTCCTTCATTGCAGCAACTATGTCCAAAATCGCCTTCTGACCGTCGCCGAAGAACATCAGTGTGTTCTCCGCCGCAAACAATGGATTGGGGATGCCGGCGAATCCGGGGCTCAGACTGCGTTTGATCACAATTACCGTGCGGGCCTTGTCGACGTTAATGATCGGCATTCCGGCAATGGGGCTGTTGGGATCGGTCCTGGCCAGTGGATTGACGACGTCGTTTGCGCCGATAACGACGGCCACGTCCACCGTTTGCATCGTTGGATTGATGCGGTCCATTTCTTTCAGTTTGTCGTAGTCTACATCCGCTTCGGCCAACAGCACGTTCATGTGGCCCGGCATGCGACCGGCCACCGGATGAATTGCGTATTCGACTGTCCCGCCACGTTCCTCGATCAGGGCCCCCAGGTCGCGTACGGCGTGTTGAGCCTGAGCGACGGCCATACCATAACCGGGCACGAACACAACGCGTTGGGCGCCGTCCAGAATCATCGCAACGTCTTCGGCCGACGTGCTGCGAACGTTGGCGTAGATCTCGTCGGCGGCTGCGGCCAATGTGCCGCCCTCCATCACGCCGAACAACACGTTGGCCAGCGATCGGTTCATCGCCTTGCACATGATGTTGGTCAGGATCAGACCCGATGCTCCCACGAGCGAACCGGCGATGATCAAGACGCTGTTATTGATGACGAACCCCGTGGCCGCGGCTGCCAAGCCCGAATACGAGTTGAGTAGCGCGATGACGACCGGCATATCCGCGCCACCGATCGGACTGACCAGGAAAATGCCTAACACCGAGGCGACCAGGACCATGACCAGGTAAAGGGACGTGTCGCCGCCGGCAACGAGCCACGCTCCGAGCGCAAGCACACCGATGAACAAAACGGCATTGATCACCTGCTGGCCGGGCAAGCTGAAGGGGCGTTTGAACATCTTCAGTTCGAGCAGTTTTCCAAAGGCGACCAAACTGCCCCAGAACGTAACGGCGCCGATGATAGCCGTTGCCGCCGTGGCGGTCAGCATTACGTACGGATTGACGCCCTCGCCGGCTCCGCGGATCAATTCGGCACCGGCCACCAGCACCGACGCGGCACCGCCAAAGCCGTTGAACAAGCCCACCAATTGCGGCATGGCCGTCATTTGGATCTTCAACGCCAGGATCGCCCCCAGCAACGCTCCGACCACGGCTCCGGCGATGATGTACTCGAAGCGTATTACGTTGACCAGGGTAACGATGACCGCGAGCAGCATAGCCAGCGACCCCAGCAGATTGCCGCGGACCGCGGTGCGCGGGTGGGCCATCAGCTTCAAGCCGCGGATAAACAGGACCGCGGCCACGACGTAAGCGAGTTTTGCGATTGAAGCAGGATCCACGGTTTACGTTTCCGCTATCTCTTCTGAAACATTCCCAACATACGATGCGTCACAAGGAAACCGCCAACGACGTTGACCATCGCCATCGCCACGGCGATCGTACCCAGGATAGTAGCCAATCCGGTTTTTTCCGCCCCAGCCGATAGCAGCGCGCCGACCAGCGTAATGCCGCTGATGGCGTTTGAACCGGACATCAAAGGCGTATGTAGCGTGGTCGGCACTTTGGTGATCACCTCGAATCCGACAAAAATGGCCAGAACGAAAATCGTCAAGCTGGCGATCAAAGCGTTCGTGGTTTCGTTCTCGCCCATTTCGCTGCCGGTCTTCGAGTCCTCCGGGGCCGGCGATGTGGCAACGTCGCCTGTCGCATTCGATGCCGGGGCATCAGCGGGCGTCTCGGAGGCGAAGCCAAACGAAAACAGACAGACGGCGGCGCAAGTGGCCCATGTCATCACAGAAACGATTCGCATTTGACAATGCCTTTCGAAGGCTGGCCGCTAGAAATCAATGGGCCTCCGGCTCGGGAGCCTCTTCATTCGCTGAATCGGACGCCATGAGTGGCTCCAATCCCAACAATTCACGAAGCCGCGGATTGGCCACTTCACCGTCATGCGCGACGAGCGTCTCGCGGACAATTTCATCCTCCAGGTTCAATTCGATCTTGCCATCCTTGACCATGTTCAACAGGAACTTGGCAACGTTGTTCGAGAACATCTGACTGGCGTGATAGGGTGCCTCGGACGGCAAGTTTGTCGGTCCCAGTATCACGACGCCGTTGTGAACAACGCGCTCGTCCGGCTTGCTGACCTCGCAGTTGCCACCACGCTCGGCAGCCAGGTCCACGATCACGCCGCCGGGCGTCATGCCCTCGGCGGCCTCTTGCGTGACCAACAGCGGTGATTTCTTTCCCGGAATCGCGGCCGTCGTGATCACCACGTCGCTTTCGGCTACCACGTTGGCCATCAGTTCCCGTTGTCTCCGATAGAACTCGTCGTCCATCGCCTTGGCGTATCCCCCTTTGTCCTCCGATTCGCCGGCCTCCAGTTGCAGTTCCACAAATCGGCCGCCGAGGCTTTCTACTTGCTCGCGACACGCGGGGCGTACGTCATACGCATGCACCACACCGCCCAACCGTTTGGCCGTAGCAATGGCCTGCAAACCTGCGACGCCCGCGCCGATCACGAAGACGCGGGCTGCTGTGAGTGTGCCTGCGGCGGTCATCAGCATGGGAAATATCTTGGGTAACTCTATAGCCGCCAATAACACGGCGCGATAACCGGCAATTGTGGCCATCGAAGATAGAACGTCCATGCTCTGAGCGCGCGTGATTCGGGGAATCAGTTCCAGCGAAAACAGATCGGCACCCGCTCCGGCGACGTCCCGCACGGCCGCAGGCGATCCAAACGGATCGCACATGCCGACGATGATTTGCCCGGTCCGCATATATTCCAGATCCGCCCGTCCCGCTTCCGGATTGGCACCCAGACAGCGGACCTGCAGCGCCAAATCAGCGGCGAATGCCGCGGCCCGATCGTTGGCGATCTCGGCGCCCTTTTCCTGGTAGCTCGCATCGGCGAATCCGGCTGCCGCGCCGGCCCCAGACTGGACGATCACGTCCAAGCCGGCTTTGGTCAGTTGCGCCACGTTTGCAGGGATCAACGCGACGCGTTTTTCTCCGGGAAACGTCTCCGTGACGACTGCAACTTTCATGGGCCACCAACAACCAGGGGAGGAGAAGGCAATATAAAACGCATAAGTCTACTGGGATTCATAAAAAAACCAAGCAGGGGTTTTCCGAACGAGCGTCGGCGTCTCTGCAGCGAGAGGGCGAGCAGCACGCATCGGCGGCCGCGTTCTCGGGCCAGGGCGATGCAGTCTTAGACGAATGCATTGATGCTTGTATCCTTTGTGAACAGTGTTGATAATAGAAGTCATGGAATGAACACTGATTCGCTTTCTGAGAAACAATGACTGAAGCTATCTGGTACTTTGCTGACGGTGACGAGGAACGAGGCCCGGTTACGGAAGCCCAGATCCGAGCTTTGATTGGCACGGGCAACCTGAAGCCCGACGATCTCGTGTGGAAAGAGGGCATGGACGACTGGGCGGCGGCCGGAGAGGTTCCTGGGCTATTCGAGAAGGAGCCGCCTGCGCCGCCCGTGGAATCCTCCGCTGACGATACCGAGGCCGAAGAAAAGCCGGCTGAAGAGGAAGAGCCTGTCAAGAAGTCCAAGGCACCGGCTGTCAAACGGCCGCGGCGTCCCATGCCGTCATTGGATGTTTCGAAGCCCATCGAGGTCTTCGAGATTGCCAGCTTTCTTGGCCAACCGCTGTTTCTGGCCGGCCTTCTTTTGGTTTTGCTCTCACGAGGATGTGACTCGCTCGGTGATCGCCACGTGGCTCGTGTCACGGCCAAGTCCAAGGTGGTCGAGGACCAGTTCCAGGATCGGTGGGATCGCGAGCGTGCACCAATCGAAAGTCGCCGACGGGAATTGGCGGACAAGCCCAACCCGACTATGGAGGATCGTCAGGACCTGACTGCGCTGGACGAGAAGTTGCGCGAGCTCGATGAGGACAAGCAGGACGAACTGGAGGAACTCCGCCGGGGCGAATGGCAGAGTCGGGCAAGTGCAGCGCGCGATGCCGCACCTAATAACGACATGTGGGCCTACTGGCGCGAGGGCTTCTTCTGGTTCGGCACATTTGTCTTTTCGCTCGGACTGATGGTGGTCGGTTTCACCGAGAAGCGCGCCGAGCGACGATGGATGTGCTTGATCATTCTCGCGGTTGTCGTGTACGCCCTGTACACAGTCCGGAGTTGAGCCTGCAAATGGGCCAGTGCCGCCATTCTTCCGGTAGATGATTGGGTACGCCGAGTCTTCAGGGCCCGGCGGCTGGTTGTCGACCGATCTGGTGGGCCGCGATGACTTGGCCCACCCGACGGGAATGCGTTCGGAGAAGTGTGCGTCGGTTCTTGGCGGATATGGCGCTCGCCTGCTAGCCGCCGCGAACCGGCAGCCAGGGTTCGATGACCTGCTTCCGTTCCTCCTCCGTGCCCGTGGCAAGCGCCGTGCCCGAATGGTCGTTTGTCATGCGCTGGTAGGCGAGCAGCAGATGGCTGTCCTGCAGTAGTCCGCGCGTTTGGTACATGCGAATCTCGGCCAACACGGACAACGGGTTCTGGTGCGTTTCCTTGAGCAGTTCGCCGACTCGGCCTAGAGCGTGCTCGGGCTGCAGCGACGTGGGAATGGCACCCAGTCGCCAGTTGGTATCTATTTCTTGGAACAGCTTCTCCAATTCCTTGTCGACCGGGTCGCCTCCTCGACTGTTCTCGTTGGCTCGTGCATTCTGCACCGCCAGATTGTTCACGACATCCGTTTCGAAAGTCTTCTTGCCATCGGCTAAGTTGTACAGTTGAATCTTCACATTGTTGGACACTTGACCCGTCCGCCGGATCTGACTGACCGATACGTTGAAAACGCAGAGCACGTCGACGCCGGCCTGTTCGGCCATTTTCAGCAAGTCCTTCGCGGGTGCCAGTCCCACCAAGACCACACCGGGAACCAACTGCTGAGCCGGGCCCATAGCGCCCCTGCCGCGCGAACGGCCGGAGCGTCCGCCGCCGCGACCGCCCATGCCTTCCTCCATGCCTCCCTCCATACCTGGATCCATGCCTCCCTCCATACCTGGATCCATGCCTCCCTCCATACCTGGATCCATGCCCCCGCGTCCTCGGTTCGACGTGCCAGCCGAACCGGCCTCTTTCAGAACCAAACCGAAATCGCCCCGCGCGACGCGTTCTCGAAGGCCGTCGACGGCCATCTGCCCCAACTCGCCCGTGTATTTCTCAAGTTGACCATCGGCCCCCTGTCCGCCGCCACCTTGCATCATATCGCCGCCACCCTGCATCATATCGCCGCCACCCTGCATCATATCGTCGCCAGCGTTATCCCTGCCACGACCCTGGCCGAAACCTCCTCGCTCCCTCGCCTGTACCTTTTGGGTCGAGCCGATGGGGTACAATTTGTCGCCGTCGTAGCCCTTGCTGTTGAATTCGATGCCGATGCCCCATCGCAGCGCAAGGCCCGGACGTTTCAGCGGGCCGATCCATCCCATCTTGGCCAAGAGGCCACGGGCGGATGCATCGTCGGCCGTTACCGCATGAGCGAACAAGTATTTGAAGGCATCATTGTCGCGGCCTTGTCCGAATGCCTGCTGGGCCATCTCGGCGAACGTTTTGGGCTGGGATCCCTGTGTTCGCCCACCGCCCATTCCGGGATCGCCCATGCCAGGATCGCCCATGCCTTCTTCCATATAGTCTTCCGCCATTCCAGGGTCTTCCATTCCGGGATCGCCCATTCCAGTGTCATCCATACCTTCTTCCATATAGTCTTCCGCCATTCCAGGGTCTTCCATTCCGGGATCGCCCATTCCAGTGTCATCCATGCCTTCTTCCATATAGTCTTCCGCCATTCCAGGATCTTCCATTCCGGGATCGCCCATTCCAGTGTCATCCATGCCTTCTTCCATATAGTCTTCCGCCATTCCAGGGTCTTCCATTCCGGGATCGCCCATTCCAGTGTCATCCATGCCTTCTTCCATGCCGGGGTCTTCCATGCCTCCCTCCATACCTGGATCCATGCCCATATCGCCATCGGGGCCTCCTGGATCCATCGCACCGTCACCGCCGCCTTCCGTGGAGGCAGTCTCGGGCGAATCACCGCCGCAACCAGCGAGACACAAGAGCAGGAACAACATCAGACCGGCAGGCAGGATTGAGGATCGCATGGCAGGCATCCTAGTCAAACGTTTGGTGATGGTGAGAGAATCACGTACGCACATCAGCATTATGCCACTGATCCGCGGGTGTGTCGAGCTTTTCCCGGCCCTGGGGCCGAGCGTATTGATAAAGATTAACGCTGAGTGAAGATTTCCGGAGACCGTTGCCATTCGACCTCCATTTCTTTTTCGAGGTCTTTGTACCAGTCTTCCATGGCCTCTCGCACGGTTGTCATGTGCAAAAACATCGCGTACATGCTTCCGGTTTGCATGAACTCGCGCTTGCGCTGGTCCTCGTCGGGGGTCTCGCTCAGAATGCGCACCACGTAGACGACCGTTTCCGGTTGGTTGACGGCAACGCCGTTTTCGCCCACCTCCAGAGCATAAACGGATTCCATGAACTCCATGCCGGGAGCGTCTTCTTTGAATTCCTCGCCCGAATCGTCCACGCCTATGACCGAACTGATGCCTGGCAGCCCAAAACTCATGGGCGTGGCACCGTAGCTCATCCAACTGAACTCGTCGGTTTCCACCACTTCCTTGCTTAGTTCCTCGCTCAGCGACTCCTTCAGCGGCTTATCGCCCTTCGCTTTCTTAGTCAACTTCTCCGCTTCGGCTATGGCCAGTTCCAGCGCTTCGCCGCGTTTCCATGCTTCCACGACTTCGTCGCGAATCTCTTTCAGCTCCGGAACGTCCTTTACCTCGCCTTTGTCATCTTTCCAATCTTCCTCTTCAACTTTCCAGTAGAGAAAATCAACGCCATACTCGTCAGGTGAAATCTGGCTTGCCCTGAACAGAGGGATTCCATCCGCGTAGGCGATTTGGGAAAACTTGAACCTCTGGCCGCTCGCATTCAGCCAGCCATTGCCCAGTTCGTAGTCGCCCACTTCAATCTCGTCCAATAGCGGCGTCTCTCCCGCCGTCAGCTTGTTTTCCTCCGCGAATTTCTCGTAATCAAATCGTGACGGTTCGGTTGTTTCTAGTTCAGAATCGACCGTGACCAGCCATTTTATGCGTTTGTTGTAATAGAGGTCGACCTCTCGTTTCGCAGCCTCTAACGCTTTGTTCTTCCTTTCCTCAACAATGGGAAGGGCGATAATGCCCCGTATTTGGTCTGCCACGTCCTCGATCGGTTGATACTTGACGGGCTTCTCTTTCTCGCTCGCTTCGCCGACGGGGGCATCCTTATCCGGCGCTGCAACATCCGCTTCGTCCGACTGGCCTTTGGGCGCCGAAGGTGGTTTGGCTTCGGTGGTCGAATCTTCTTTCGCACCAGGTTCTTTGGCGGTGCTCTCGGCGGGAGCATCGGCAGGTTTCTTGTCGGCTGGCTCATCTTCGGAAGAAACCTCGGCATCGTCGGACTTCGGTGCCGCGTTGAAGCTCACGAACAGCGCCTCTTCGCCGCGGCTGAAGCGCGTACCGTCAGATGTGTCCGGCGTCTTGGCGTCGCCGGTCTTGTTCTCCGGCGGTACCAAATCTACGTCCGGTGCCGAGGCATCCGATTCTGCCGGCGGTTTCGGCGTTTCTTTCTTAGTTTCCTTCGGCTTGGCTGCTTCGGCCGCGGGTTCAGGCTCTGCGGGTGCATCGGGTTCTTCGCCTGTCGACGACTTGTCCTTGGCGGTCGGGACCGGTTCGGTCTTCTCGTCCTTGGCCGGAGACTTGGATGGTTCCTCCTTGCTCGGCACGTCGCCCTTCGCACCCGCATCCTCGGGTTTCGCCTCGGGTTTCGCCTCAGGTTTCGCCTCAGGTTTCGCCTCAGGTTTCGCCTCAGGTTTCGCCTCCTCGGTGGACGGGAGGTCCAACACCTTGAAATCGTCCTTGTTTTCTTCGTAGTGCTTCTTAACGTCCTCCTCGGACACTTCCGCCTTTGCTTCTTCGAGGAATCTCTCGTCCTCGATTTTCAGATACGCAAACGCGATCTTCTTCCGACGTTTGAAACCAGGTTCGGGGCTGTTCGGATCTGGAAAGCGATCCTTGCCTTCTTCGTAGAGTTGCTTCACCTCGTCGTCAGTGGGCTCGCCTTTCACCTTGGACGTGAAATCATCAACCGGTAACGGCAGCACTTCGGCCTTGATCCTTCGGCTGAAGCGATTGTAGTAGTCCCAAGCGCTTTCCGGCGGCATGGCCATGAGGCCGCTACCGACCACTCGCTGCAGGTTCTGGGCCAGCATCTCGGTGCGGAGTTGTTTGAATAGCTGATCGCGAGCAACGTTACCGCTGGTTGCCCGGCTAAGAATGTCGCCGAAGTCCGAACGTCGAACCTTGTCATCGCTCACCAGATGCAAGAACTCGAAGATCGCATCCTCGGTAATTACCATTCCCATGTCCGCGGCTTTCTGGGCCAGGACCATAGTGCGTACCATGTCCTCCTCCTGACCGGAACGCGGAATGCCCGGATCGAGGATTTGGCCTTGTTGATTGCGTCTGATTCCCGGGCCTTTCGGCTCGCCTCCTTTGCGAAACGTTTCCGCAATGAGCATGTCGAGGAATCGAACAGTCCAATTGTGCATGTTGCGCATCGACGCAAGATTACCTTCGTCGATGTCCCCGTGCTTCCAGCTCAACACGGGTCCCGTACCTCCCCCGGGGCCCCCTCGTCGTTGAAGCCAATCCATCACAACTCCGCCCACGACGAAGGTGAAGATGATTAGGACGCCAAAAACGGCGAGCAGTGCCTTCTGCCTGCGCCTGAACCACGAAAAAGGGTTGGACATGCGGTTGATCCTAGTTAAAACGGGCTGGGCAATTCAGGCTACTCTTGACAGGTTCGCGGGTCACGTTAAGAGGTTCCCCTATCCCGAGCGATCTTGATTGTGTAAGAACGGAAATTCTATGGCGCATTGGCGCAAATACAATCCCAAACGGCATCATCGCAGGGCTCTGGGGGCATCGACGGAAGGATTATGGCCAAAAAATCGGCAGCAAAAAGCGGTACGTCTCTGGTAATCGTTGAATCGCCAGCCAAGGCGAGGACGATCGGCAAGTTTCTTGGCAAGGGCTTCACCGTCGAGGCAAGTATCGGGCATATTCGCGATCTGCCCCAGGGCGCGAAGGAAGTCCCCGAGAAATTCAAGGGCGAAAAATGGGCCTACTTGGGGGTGAATGTCGAAAAGGACTTCGCGCCTATCTACATTGTGCCGTCGGATAAGAAAAAACAGGTGACCAAGCTTCGCAATGCGCTGAAGAACGCCGAGGGCCTCTATCTGGCCACGGACGAAGACCGTGAGGGCGAAGCCATCAGTTGGCATTTGTGTCAGGTACTGAAGCCCAAGGTGCCCGTACATCGGCTTGTGTTCCACGAGATCACGGAAGAGGCGATTCAGGAAGCACTCGCGAATCCTCGCAGCATCGACGAAGGACTCGTCAAGGCGCAGGAAACACGACGTATCCTGGATCGACTGTACGGCTACGAGGTATCGCCGTTGCTGTGGAGGAAAATCGGCCCACGACTGTCGGCCGGTCGGGTTCAGAGCGTAGCCGTGCGACTGATCGTGGCGCGTGAGCGAGAGCGCTGCGCATTTACGTCGGCCAACTGGTGGGACCTACTCGGCACATTCGCGACCGATGCGGGCTCCCAACTGCAAGCGGCCCTTGTTTCGGTCGACGGCCGCCGCGTGCCGGCGGGCAAGGACTTCGACGGCAAGACGGGAGCCATCAAAGACTCGAATCTGTTGGTAATGGACGAAGCTGCCGCGACGGAATTGGCCGATCGGCTGAAGCAGGCTCGCTTCTCAGTCACCGCGTTGGAAGACAAACCTTACACTTCACGGCCGGCCGCGCCATTCACGACCAGCACCATGCAGCAGGAGGCCAATCGCAAATTGGGCTTCACGGCTCGCCGGGCGATGAACGTAGCCCAGAGCCTGTACGAAAACGGCTACATCACGTACATGCGTACCGACTCGACCACTCTGGCGCAAGTGGCCATCGATGCAGCCCGCGATCTGGTCCGATCAGAATACGGTGACGCGTTTTTGCCAGACAGCCCTCGGATCTACACGTCGAAGGTCAAGAATGCCCAGGAAGCTCACGAGGCGATCCGGCCTGCCGGTCATCCGTTCCGTCTCCCGGAATCGCTTCGTTCGGAATTGGATCCGGACCAGTTCCGTCTATTCGACTTGATCTGGAAGCGAACGATCGCCAGCCAAATGGCGGACGCACGGGGCCGGCGAATCACCGTTACGCTGGAAGGTGACGGCGCCTTGTTTCAGGTCAGCGGGAGAACGATCGACTTCGCAGGCTATCTGCGAGCGTACGTGGAAGGTTCCGACGATCCGGAGGCCGAATTGGCGGACAAGGAAACGCTTCTGCCAAGCGTCAAACTGGACGAGGCGGTCGTCTGCCGCGATCTCGAGGGCAAGAGCCACGTCACGCAGCCGCCGCCCCGATACAGCGAAGCGGCGCTGACCCGTGCCCTGGAAGAAATGGGCATCGGCCGTCCGAGCACATACGCTTCGATCATCGATACGATTCAGGCTCGCGAGTATGTGTTCAAGAAAGGAAACGCCCTCGTCCCGTCGTGGACAGCGTTTTCCGTGGTGCGGCTGCTGGAGGAGCATCTCTCGCATCTGGTTGATTACGAGTTTACGGCTCAGATGGAAGATTTCCTCGACGCGATCGCCCGTCACGAGACAGAGCATCAGGAGTATTTGCACGAGTTCTTCTTTGGCAACGACACTCCCGGCCTCCGGAAACGAGTCGAAGACAACATCAAGGAGATCGACGCTCGTACCGCTGGCCGCTTCTCGCTCGGCACACCCGAAAAAGGGGAGCACACCGAGGACGTCGTCCTGAGAGTCGGCAAGTTTGGGCCGTTCCTGGAGCAAGGAGAAAGGCGCGCGAGTGTGCCGCATGACATGCCGCCAGACGAGTTGACGTTGAAGAGAGCCTTGGAGTTGCTGGACGAAGGGCAAGTGGAAGACGAGCCGCTCGGGATCTGCCCGGACACGCACAAGCCGGTCTTCTTGAAAAAAGGGCGATTCGGCCCCTACGTGCAACTGGGCACGCGGGAAGGCGACGAGAAGCCCAAGAATGCTTCGTTGGCGAAAGGCATGGCGCCGGAGGACGTCGACCTGGCGACGGCGCTCGCGTTGCTGGCCCTGCCGCGCACGTTGGGCCCGGACCCAAAATCGGCTGAAACGGTAATTGCGACAAACGGCCGGTACGGTCCGTATGTCAAGTGTGGAAGCGAGACCAGGTCCCTGCCGGACGATCTGTCACCGCTGGACGTGACGCTGGAGCAGGCGTTGGCCCTCTTGGCCCAGCCCAAGGGTCGCGGACGCAGCAAGACACCGAAGGAGCCTATCAAGGTGTTTGACGCGTCCCCGATCACCGATCAGCCGGTCAAATTGCTGGATGGCCGATACGGCCCTTACGTGACCGACGGCACGACCAATGCGTCGCTGCCGAAAGGGGGTTCGCCTGACGACGTGACGTTTGAATACGCCCTGCAGTTGTTGGCCGATCGGGCAGCCAAAGGCCCGTCACCCAAGAAAAAGAAAAAGGCCAAGAAGAAATCGTAGGGCGGTTTCGCAAGGCTTGCTGCGTCGTTCAACCCGGAGACACGGGCGGGCAGCCCACTAGTCAACCGTCGCGGATGGCTTAGACTAACGTGCTTCCCTCTACGCTGGCCACTCCGTTTGGATATCTCGGTTTCTCCAACGGGCGGTGCCAGCCGCTCTATGCAAGGCACGGGCGAAAGAACCGCCGGTGAGTGATGCAAACGCGCGATCCATGCGATCTTGGCTGGAACAATTTCACAATCGGTTTCTGGGACATCTTCAGCGCGGTGCGATTCCGGCCGGAACGCTCACACTGATCCTGGCCGGAGTGATTGGGGTCCTTGGCGGCTTCGGTGCCGTTCTGTTTACGCTGTTGATCAATTCGATCAGCCAGTTAACGGTCGAGTCGATCGTCCCTGCGATCAATGATAACCGGGCATGGCTTTTGGCATTGTGCGTTTGCCCCGCGTTAGGGCTGCTACTGGTGTCCTGGTTCACTCGACGATTCGCCCCCGAAGCCCAAGGGCACGGCGTACCGGAAGTGATCACTGCGGTGGCTCGGCATGACGGGGTCATCCGACCACGCGTTTCATTGGTGAAAATCCTTGCCAGCGGCGTGTGCATCGGGACGGGAGGATCCATCGGACGTGAGGGCCCCATTGTCCAGATTGGTTCGTCCCTGGGCAGCGTTTCCGGACAGCTCTTCAAGCTCTCCGCCCGAAATATCAAAGTGCTTGTTGCCGCCGGGGCGGCCGCGGGCATCAGTGCCACGTTCAACGCACCACTGGCCGGGGTCGTGTTCGCCAGTGAGATCATCCTGGGCAGTTTCGCCGTCGAAAGTCTTACGCCCATTGTCATCGCCAGCGTGCTGGCCGACGTGGTGCAAGTCCACGTGGGCGAACACCGTTTCGAGGCGGCGTTTCCCCACATCTATCACTCGTTTCACGGGGCGTGGGAGCAACTTCCTTCTTACGTCCTGCTGGGCGTGGTATGTGGTTTGGCGGCTGCGGGCTTCATCAAGCTGTTGTACGGTGTCGAGGATCTTGGCCAGCGATACTTGCCAAAATGGTGGATGCGGGCGCTCGTGTTCGGTGGTTTGGTCGGTCTGGCCGGTGTCTTCTACCCAATGACGGCACCGGTCCAGCCTTCGGCCGCTGAGGGGCGGGACGAAGCGTCTCGCGAGACGGCGATGCCACCGTTGTTTGGGGTCGGCTATGGCGTGGTGGACCATGCGCTGCATCTGGAATTCGCGCCGCCTGGGAAAGCTGACGACGTACCCGGTCGAACCGAATTGGACCATCTGCCCGAAGCCAAGAGGCGAGAAGCCGAGAGCAAGATAGTCTCTCTGCAGCCGTCACAGATGCTGAAAGAATTGTGGTGGCTACTACCGCTGGCTTTCCTGAAACCGTTGATGACCAGCCTGACCTTGGGGGGCGGCGGGTCCGGCGGCATTTTCGCGCCGTCTTTGTTCATCGGTGCCACGGCCGGTGCGTCGTTCGGAGTGATCTGCAATCTCGCGTTGCCCGAGTGGAGCGCTAATCCGGGAGTCTACGCAATTGTGGGCATGGGTGCAGTGGTGGCCGGCACGACGCAGGGTGTATTGAGCGCCATATTGATCGTCTACGAGATGACGAACGATTACCACTTGATTCTCCCCATCATGGTGGCCGCGGGGTTGGCGAGCCTTGTGGCGCAATTGATCGATCCAGAGAGCATTTACCACAAGAAGATCAGTCGTCGCGGCGAGACGGTTGCGCGAGGGCACGACATGCACCACATGGAGCACATCATGGTCCGTGATGTCATGATTCGGCACTTCCCAACCGTCAAGTACTCGGACAACGTCACGGAGATCATTCGCGTGGCTCAGGCCAATTCGCACATCGAGAGTTTGCCCGTGATGAACGACGAGGGCAGACTTATTGGCATTATTCGACCCGAGGACTTGCATCGCGTCTTGGACAGCGACATGCCCCCTCAACTGGTCAATGCAGAAGACATCGCGTTGGCCTCGCCGCTCTCGGTCGAGCCGAACGAGAATCTGTTGGAAGCCCTGCGCGATTTCGGCACACGAGACATCGAGACGTTGCCGGTGGAGTCTGGGCTTGGCCCGTCAAGACGCCTCGTAGGGCTGTTGATGCGCAGTGACGTGATGCGCCGGTACCGGCAGGAGATGCTTCGCCGGCGCTAACTGGCCGCGATCCGAGAGCGGTTTGATTGTAGCTTCGTCACTGTGGGGCACGTTTCCAACGTGCCGTAGTTCCCCAACCTCCAGGCATCGGCACGTTGGAAACGTGCCCCACGCTCCGATGCCGCTAGCATTGACATCTAGCCCAGCCAATCCGACTTGTCACATTGGCGTGGCCTTCGTATACTCCGCCGCGCTTCTTCTCGATTTCTCTTGCTGCGCGCCCAACGCAGTCATTCTTGAGCAGGGAGGCTTAGATGTTTACGCGAATCGTGGCCCCGCTGGTGGTGATGCTGTTGGCCTCTTCCATCATTTTGGCCCAGCCATCAACGAGGCTGCCAACGGACGATGGATCGGCTGGAAGTTGGCAGGCGATCAAGAAAAGCGAATCCCCGGTCAGGACATCGGCCGGCGGCGGCGTTTCGCTTGCGGCCAGTGGTCTGGCGAACGGCTCGGCTCCGATTACTTCGGTCAGCAAAGGCTCCGGCAAGCTGCCGAACGATCACGGCCAGCTCTGGCGCGAGTACGACATCAGCCCGTACACGTCGCGCGTGACGACCACCGAGCACCCGCAGAAGGCGGTGATCGATTGGATCCTGCGCGATACGGGAACCGAAGTCTGGTTCTCCGAACCGCTCGGGATACTGAGCGCCACTCGCAATACGCTGTACGTGTATCACACCGAAGAAATGCAAGGGTTGATCGGTGACGTGGTCGATCGCTTTCTCGTTGATTGCATCGACGGCAGGGAAGCGGAATCATACGCGTTCAGCCTGCGGCTGATAACCATCGCTAGTCCCAACTGGCGGACGACGGCCATGTCGCTCCTACAACCGGTCGATGTCAAGGCCGCCGGAGTCGACGCCTGGCTTCTGTCCAAGGAGAACGCCGCTGTGCTGATCGGCCAGTTGCAGAAGCGCACCGATTTCCGCGAACTCAACTCGCCCAACGTGCTGATCAACAACGGCCAGTCTCACACGATCGCGCGGACAACGCCTCGGAACTACGTCCGATCGGTGCGAATGAGGCCGGACGTTTGGCCGGGCCACGAATTGAATATGGGACAGATACTGGAAGGGTATTCGCTGCAGATTAGCCCGCTGATGACGGTGGACGGCAACACCATCGACGTCGTCGTCCGTTGCCACATCGACCAGGTCGAGAAGCTGGTGCCCGTACCCGTCGACGTACCATCGCCGAGCGGCGGCGCACAGCGAGTGCAGATCCAAGTGCCTCAGGTGGTTAGCTGGCGACTGCACGAGCGATTCCGTTGGCCGGCCAGTCAGGTTATGCTGCTCGGTTGTGGCGTGGTCGCCTCGCCCACAGCCGAACGCTCGGGGCTCTTGGGACTTCCCATTCCATCGGTGCCGGGGATACCCTTGACCAAGTCGCCCAATCGAGCGGACGCGTTGCTGTTTATCGAGTGCAAAGGCAAACAGAGTCAGACGTTGCTCGAAGCCAAACGCGATCTCCGTGACGGCCAATCCAACTTCAACGGCCGGTATTAGCGATCTGGCAGGATTGTTCTTGTGAGTACGATGGCCTTCCAAGGCCGTCGGCTGTTTGGGTCGGCCTTGGAAGGCCAACCTACAATTAGCAAACTGACAGACCGCTAGCCATAACACGCAAACCGACAACACCAAGCATCTGACGGATCACCGATTCCGTTCATGCCAGGACTACTGGCGAGTCAGCTATTCCTTTGTCTTCTTGCAGGCTCTTTTCGTCTTGCAGTTTGGCCGATGGCTCAAGATCGCCTCTAACCTCTTGCCCTGTAACACGTTTACGGCAACCATCGCCAAATGCGGTTGCAGTCGGCTGCAGCACTGAAATATGAGGCGCTTCTTCGGCTTTTGCGTCGCTTGGTTGACGCCCCGAAAGCAACGTCTGCGCCAAGCCGAAATGGTCTGCAGTGACTTTGTTGTAGTGCGCATCAGCAACGGCCCTTGAGTTGCCCATCCAGGCACAAACTACGTGGGAGGGGAATAGGTCCGATAGCTCCGTCTGACGTGATTTGCGGAGGTTGTTCGCGAACATTGGCCACGGCTCAAAACCGGCAGCCCGGATGAATCGCTTGATGTTCGAACTGATCCATGCGCCTGATCCTCGGCGCCGAGAAATGACATACCGCGAGCCCTCTTCGGCTGCCTCAAATGCTCGCTCAAGGTACGGCTTCAATTCCGGGAAGATTGGGACCGTTCGTTTGTCCTTCCCCGCGTGTCGCCGAGTCTTTGGAGAGTAGACCGTCATTCGATTTTGTGCCCAGTCGATACAGTTCCATTCGAGGGCCATGGTCTCAGACGGACATCTCACACCGCCGAATCGACTTAGCGCGAAGATCAACGCCCATTCCTCGTCTGGGCATTCGGCCAGAATCTCATAGGCCATATCGAGCGGAACAATGAAAGTCTTCTCCTCGTTTGGTTGCACGTTGCAGGGGAGTTCATCGAAAGGGTTCTCTTCAATCATTCGCTTTCGCAGGGCAGTGCGGAAAAACTGTTTCGCGATAGCGGTATACTTCCGAACCGTGTTTTCCGAATGAGGCTTGGCCAGCATGTGAAGTCTCCATTCTTCTGCTTCTCCAGGCGACATGTCTCGAATGGAAGCATTGGCACCGAAGTAGTCAACGAGATGCCTCCGGACAACCTCGTACTTTCCGGAGGTGCTTTCACTTACGTTCGTGCGCTTGGCGATGTAGTCCGCAATGAAGGCATCAAGGGTCGCCTGCTCCCGTTGCTGAACCAGCCCCGCCCTGGCCATCCGGTCATGCAGATCGTCGCCGACTCGCTTCAGCCAGTCGGCCGTGTGTTTCTCCAGGGCCGCGCCGGTCGAGAGGTGTTCAATGATTTCCTCGACATGCCCGCGGACGGTCTCCGCGTTCTTCTTCGAGCACTTCCCCAGACGTAGCGACCGCCGCTTGCCGTCTGGGTGCTTGAATTGAATCATCCGCCGGCCGTCCGGCTTTCCGTCGCTTCCTCGTTGAATCGTGATACTTGCCATGTAGAATACTCCTATCGGTTTTGTGTTTGGCCGCGTCGACCGTGCAGGGTCGGCGCGGCTGTTTTTGTTGGCAGGCGCAAACACTGACGATATCCCTATTCTGCGAACACGGATGTGTCAGACGCCCGCCAGACGGATGCATCGTTTCCCTTTCGCTGGAATTGAACGAAGACAACCCCAGCGAGGAAACGCGGATTTCGCAACGAGCGATTCGCGATTAGAATGGCGGTTAGCCATGATGTGACCCTCTTACCCAGGGTTACTGAAATGGTTAGAGCCGCTTTGGTGTTTGCGCACCGAGGCGGCTTGCTCTATTTGTACCGCAGGGCGGTTTGAAGTCAAGCGAATTCTGCCCGCCGCCCGCATCCTTGGGTAGCGTGGCTGGTTCTGTTTGGGGCCGTCCGTGGCCGTTTCTTCTCGTCAGACTGTTTTCGTCAAAAACAGGTTGCAAGATCCTCTG
>JADHUC010000103.1 GCA_016784735.1 Pirellulaceae bacterium
GACGCCTTTGGCTTGGCGCCCGCCGTCACGGCCAACTCCCAACTGATGTCTTGGAACCAGATCTCGTTCGTGTCGTTCGTGATGGTGAACGTGTGCGTCACTTTAGCGAAAGGCTGCCCAGCAAACAATTCGACCCGAGTGGTGTGACGGCCGACTTGCTGCCCATCTTCGCGCCGGTAGAACCCCTCGAACTTGACGCACGCCGCGACCGGTCCAACCGCCTCGATGCACATGTCCTCGCCGTCGGCTGACGCGCTGGCCGCGTTTCCATTCTGGTCGACCACATAGAGCCCTCGCGTCCCCTGGCAAGTGGCCACCACACGATCGCCAGATCGGATCTCCTTAATCGGCGATGGGCCAAGACCGAGCACGTACACGGCCGCGCCGGTATCAACGACAATGTCATCACCATGGCTTTTCAGCGTGATCGCCTTGGCCGGGTTCGATCGCTTCGACTCGCCAGCCACCTGGACGTAGCATCCGTCCTTCGAATTCACCAAAGCATCGAACCGTACCCATTTGACCGATCCCTCCGGAGCCCACAGACCGGTCACTTCGCACTGTGAAGGCAGTTCTGTTCCCTTTCCATCGACGACCCGAAGGCCGGCCGTATCCCAAAGTGCCCCTGCCGGGAACGGCACGCCGAAGGTCACGGGCCATGAGCGGGCGGCGTCGATGCCGTCAGGCACGTCGATTTCCACAGGAATTCGCATGTCAGGATCGAGCGGTCGCTCGGGACTGCGGGCCGAAAGAAACGCCTCGACGGAACCTGTGACTTGGTCTCCCTCGGTCAACGTCACGCGGAAGCGTGCCTTCGCCAGACCGTGCCGTCTCAGGTCCACCCGCAACCTGCCACGCTCGTCGATCGGTGTCACCGTGATCTCGGCCACAGGCTGCGATTCGCCCGGGCGGAACAATGCCGCGGTGAGTTTGCACGACTCCAATCCAACTCTGGTCGGTCTCAGCCGAACACTGCCTTCGATCCATCGCTCGCCCGGTCGTGCCTCCAATCGCTCGAAATCCAGTCGCAAGCCGTTGCCCGACGTCAGCAGTCGGGCGTCTGCTGCCACAGCTTCCTCGGTCTCCGCCGCCGATTGTTCCTCCGCCGCGGCAGGCGGATCGGGCGCCTTCCTGAACTTCGCTAACGGGTCAGGGGAAAAATCGAAAACGAGCGACTCGGCCCCTGACACCGACGGCGATGGCAGAGCCAAGCTCAAGACACACACTCCGACCAGCCCAAGAAATGACGTTTTGTACATCCCGCACGCTCCCTTTGTATTGCGCCTACCAGTTCAGCGCTGCTTCGCGAGTTCGGCAATCTCGGCCGCGCTTAGTGTGCGATCGTAGATTCGCAGATCCTTCATTTGACCGTCGAAGTAGTCGTGCTGGCCGACCCCAATCTTCAGCGACGTCTTGGACGTCAGGTCGTAGTCGCTCGGATCGAACTTGGTGCTCTCTCCAACACATGCGCCGTCCACGTACAGCGTGAGGCGATCGTTGCCCTTGACCGCCGCCAGATGATGCCAATCTGCCGACAAGGCCCTGTCGTAGGTTGCGCCCTTACCAGCTTCAAGCGAAAACACATGCCCGGAGGGAAGCACGCCGCAGAACAGCTTTCCGTCGTACACGGCCATCGACCATGCCCGGCGGTAGCGCACGTCGGGAGTCTTGTCGAGTTGGCCGGTGGAGACCCACGTCGTACCTCCGTCGTAACGATAGACTGCGGCTAGGGGCAGCGTACCGGCGTACAGCTTGCCGTTGTAGACTGCCATGCCCATGACTTCCTTCTCCTCGCCCAGTCGGCCGCAGTGCGTCCATCGCTGTGGTCCGTCGAATCGGAACACCGAGCCGGTCGGCCAAGTGCCGACATGAATGCGGCCTTGGTAAACTGCCATGGAGTATACCTGTGTTGTGTCAGGCACCGGGCCCAGTCGCGTCCAGTCCGTTCCGCCGTCGTAACGGAAGAAACCGCCCTCGTCGTAGCTTAGTCCGTAGAGGCTGCCATTGTGGACGCCCAAGTGCGTCACGCGCAGTCCCGGACATCCGCACGAGGTCCATAATCCGTCGCCGTCGTAGCGATACATTCCCCGCGTTCGCGGCCTGTCGCGCCAAGCGCCGCTGGTCCCCGTTCCGGCGTAGAGTTGACCGCCATAGACTGCCAGGCCACTGATGCTGCGCACGTCGGCAACCTTGCCACAGTCGGTCCAACGCGTTCCGCCCTCGTAGCGAAAGACCTTGCCACCATGTTTCGTGTTGGCCGACAACGGCAAGGACGATCCGCCGCCACTGTAGCACTCCGATCCGGCGTACAGCTTCCCATCGTACACGGCCATCCCGGTGATCGCGTTCGAAACGTCCGGACTGCCGCAGTCGATCCATTGCATGCCACCTGCGTAGCGGTACACGTGCCCCGTTTCGCCCTCGCCGGGTTCCCACGTGGCAGCGTACAGGTCGCCATCGTAGACGACCAGCGACTTGACGTATTGGCAGTTGCCAGGCCGGCCGCAATCTAACCATTCCGGGTCGATTCGGCCGGCGTCGATCCCAAAGAAAACATTCCGCCAATTCGACTGGGCCGAGGTGACGCCGGCATAGCTCATGATGCTCAGCGTAACACCGGTTCGCGTGGCCGGATCGAACCAACTGAGCACGTCGCCCAGCGCGTCGTACCTTTCGTCTTCTGTGTGGATCCAAACGGCAATAGAAAACGGGCGTTTGCCCAGTTGGAGCGCGTCGCTGGTGGGGACTTCCAGCCATGCGCGGCTGAACAACGCGCCCTCGGTCAGGGCGAAGTTGACGTCGTGGTTGACCGCGTGGTGCTCGTTGCCGGAATGGTCCTTGCAGTCGCGATCGAGCTTCCAATGGGCGATCAGACCGTCCTGAGCAAGCGTCGGATGCGAGACAAGTAAGAACAACGCGATAACGGCGGTCACCAAACGAAGGCCGTATTGAGTCATGGTAGCACCTCGCATGTTGTTATTGAGTAGCCAAAGGTGGAATCAAACTGGGCAACCGATTGACACAGCGTAACGCGCTCTGATAGCAAACGCCACTGTTTGGACCGATGTGGACGGAAGGTCGGTGGCAAATATATGACAAAGGCAGTCCAACTGCACCGCGAAGAGGTGTACACTGTTAGCGATGGTGACGGCCAACATGCTGAGAATCGTGCTCAGGAAAGGAGCCTTGCGATGGAAAGAAGCGGATCGGTAACGCGGCGGTGTTTCCTGGGGACATCCGCGGCCGTGAGTGTGGCTTTGGCCGGGCGGTATCTAGGGTCGTCGCCCGATGAGGCAGGGGCCGCGGAGACTGACGCGACTCGAAAGAGAGAGGAGCCGGTGATTGATTGTCATGCTCATCTGACGCACCACAGCTCTGCCAACTATGCCGAACGGGACCGCAGTCTAATCGAAGCGGCCGACAAACTGGGGATCGACCAACTTTGCTGCTCGCTGCTCACCCCGAAACGACCAGCCACTGCGGAAGGCTTCCGCGAGTGTAATGTGTGGGTGGCGGAAGCGATGAAAGAGTACAGCGGCCGCGTGCTGGGATACTGCTACGTGAATCCCGGGTGCGGTCGCGAGGCGTTGGACGACATCCGACGATGTGTCGAGGATCGTGGGTTCATGGGCGTTAAGCTTTACAACGAGCACAAATGCACGGAGCCCGTCGTCTTTCCTGTTGTCGAGTTGGCGATCGAGTTGCGTGTGCCGATCCTGCATCATGCGGGACACGGGCATCGCCCGATTCCCAATCAGCCAAACATCTCCGACGGCGGAGACCTGGCCGAGTTGGGACGACGTTATCCCGAAGCGCGACTGATTTGCGCCCATGTTGGCGGAGGCGGCGATTGGGAGTGGACTATCAAGGCTTTGCGTCATGCCGACAACGTGTTTCTCGATACCAGCGGCAGCGTGACCGACGAAGGGATCGTGGATATGGCTGTCGAAATGCTGGGCGTCGACCGGATATTGTTCGGCTGCGATATGTCGATGACGGCGGGTGTGGGCAAGGTCCGCGCCGCACGGCTGAGTCCCGAGGACAGGCAGAAGGTCCTTGGCGGTAACATGATGCAGCTCCTGAAGATGCGAGGGTGAATAATGATTGTCGACACAAACGCCTATCTGGGCTATTTCGCGTTCCGCCAACTCCGCCACAATACCGCGGGCGAGTTGCTTCGGCTGATGGACGAAAAGGGAATCGACAAGGCGATGGTCTCCAGCGCCAGCGCGATTACGTACCGCAACACGCAGCCGGCTAATGAGGAATTGGCGGCTGCCGTCCGGCCACACCGCGATCGACTGATTCCCTTTGCCGTCGTGAATCCGTTCTACGCCGGATGGCAGGACGACCTGAAAGCCTGCCACGAGCAGTTTGGCGTGAAAGGGCTGCGACTGTACCCGAAATGGCACAGCTATGCGTTGTCCGATCAGTGTTGCCTTGATCTGATCCGCGAGGCTGCCGATCGGAGCTTTCTGGTGTCCATACCATTGCGCGTCGAAGATTACCGCCAGAGAAGCTGGTTGGTCGACGTGCCGGACGTTCCGCATGGCGAAATCGTCGATCTGGTGAAAGCTTGTCCCAGAGCACGCTTCATCCTGGTGAATGGCATCGGCTTTGCTCGCTCGCCGCTTGGTAAGAAGGGCAGCGGTCTGCCGGCGAACTATTACATCGAGATCTCTCGCCTGAGCGCCACACTGGCCAACGAGGTCGGAACGCTGGTGTCACAGCTCGGAGCCGAACGAGTCGTGTTTGGCACCGGCATGCCCTTCAAGTATCCCGATCCCGCGTTCGTAAAGCTGGAGGTGCTCGATGCGACGCCCGAGGCCAAAGAGAAGATCTTCGGCGGCAACGCAGTCGGGCTGCTCGAACTGAATGCGAAGTGATTCCAATCATTGCAGGGCAAGTCCTCTCAATAGGAGTCGAGATGATGGCTGCGCATTTTCGTCGCCGTAGGGCGATTGCTGTCTTGCTGGTGCTAGCCGTGACGATGCTTGCCCGGCGGGCGGTCGCCGGTGAGCCTGCTCCGCCGTTCAAAGCTGGATTTGCTGAAACGGACATCACCCCCGGCGAAGGCATGGAGAAGCCCGGCGGATACCACAAGTCGTTTGTGCGGCGCACGCAGGATCCGTGCAAGGTCCGCGCGGCCGTTTTCGACGACGGAGCGACCCGCGTTGCGCTGGTGGGCATCGACGCTCTGATCGTTCCCCGGCAATTGGTCAAGGCGGTCCGGAAGGACATCGGAGCCCAATGCGGTATCGAGCCCGAGGCGGTGCTGATCGGCGCATCGCATTCGCACTCGTCGGGACCCGTCGGCATGGTCCAACCGGGCGAGTACGATCATGCTTCCGATCTGGTGAAGAAGCTGGCCTATGAACATTCGTCGTGCGCCGATCCCAAGTATCTGGAACGCGTGCAGAAAGAGATCGTCAACGCCGTCTGCCAGGCGGATAAGAACCGGGTCGAAGCGGCATGCGGTGCAGACAGCGGCCACGAGGACAAAGTCGCTTTCAATCGCCGCTTCCGGATGAAGAACGGTTTGACGTTCACGCATCCCGGCAAACGAAACCCGGATATCGTCGAGCCAGCCGCGCCAATCGATCCGGAGGTGGGAGTGATCGGAGCCTGGGACACAACTGGCAAGCTTTTGGGTTGCGTCGTCAACTACGCCAATCACGGCACGACTGGTGCCGGCGGTTGGTCGGCCAATTGGATCTACTACATGGAGCAAGTCATCCGCGGCTCGATGGGCGACGACGTGATCGTCGTCTTCCTGAATGGCGACTGCGGCGATATTACCCAAGTGGATAACCTCAGCCCGTATCCCAACATCGACGGCCCCATCGTCGGCGGTCGCGTCGGTGCCGAGGCTGTCAAAGTGCTGTTGAGTATGCATCGCGGATCGCTGGCTCCGTTGGATGCCAAGGTTAAGGTATGGAATATCAAACGCCGTCCACCCAATCCCGAGAAGGTGAAGAGCTGCTTGGAGGAAGCCAAGAAGAACCCGGATCGCGTTCCCACTTGGACGAAGGAGACGTTGATGTTGGACGCGTTGATCGCCAACGAGCCGGAAGTGGAAGTCGAAGTGCAGGCGGTTCAGGTCGGGCCGGCCGTGTTTGTGACCAACGAGGCCGAGATGTTCGTCGAGTACGGCTTGGAGTTGAAAGAGAAGAGCCAGTTCGAATTCACGTTCCCCGTCGAGTTGGCCAACGGCTGCGTGGGCTACATACCGTCCGAGGAGGCGATGGGGCCACATGGTGGCGGCTACGAGACGCGGCTGACCAGTTACAGCAACCTGGAGATCACGGCGGGCCGACAAATGCTCGACGCCGGGCTGGAACTCGTCGGCCAGATGACACCGAGCAAGGCTCCGACGCCGAAAGAGATCCCGCCTTCGAACAAACCCTGGTCGTACGGCAGCGTGCCGCCGGAACTGGAATAGCACGCGGGATCGCCATAGGAGAGCTTTCTGCGTACATCGGGAAACCATATCGTTTAACCCGAAGCCGGAGGCGATGGCGGGCGGTGGGATAGACTGTCCACTCGCGACGCCCGCCATCGGCTTCGGGTTAAACGGTCCAGCGGAGAGAACCCTGGAACAACCAGTCACAGAAAGGGTCCGAGATGTTAGCACGAATGTCGATACGGAACGTGGCGCTGATGATCGGCGCACTGTCGCTAATGAGTGTTTGTCGCGCCGCATGGGCTGGCGAGGCTGCGGATGTGCCGTCTCCCGCCAAGATGCTTGTGGACTACTATCATCAGATGTCGGTCCCAAAGCCGTTCGTCGTTCGGGAAGGGGATGCTTTTGAAAAGCACCGCGACGAGTTGCGTCAGAAAGTGTTCAAGAGTGTTGGCTTGTGGCCGCTGCCCAAACGGGTTCCGCTGGACGTCCATCAGTCGCCGCCGCTTGACCATCCGTGGTGTACGGTCCGGAGGATCTACTACCAGCTTTGGCCCGGCGTCTATTCGGCCGGGCTGCTATTTGTGCCCAAGCAATTGACCGAGGAACCTGCTCCGGCGATGCTCTGCCCGCACGGCCATTGGAGCGACGGGAACGCGCATCCCGAGGTCCAGAAGCGATGCTTGTACTTCGCGCGACTGGGCTACGTGACGTTTTCGTCCACGCAGAACCATTTCGAGGACTTGTACATTGGCGTTTCGCACCAGACGCTGATGATCTGGAACAACCTGCGAGCACTGGACTACTTGGAATCGCTCCCGCTAGTGGACCGATCGCGGATTGGCGTGGCCGGCGCCTCGGGCGGGGGCCTGCAAGCGCAAATGGTCGTCGGCTTGGACGACCGCGTACGCGCGGCGACCGTCGTCGGGCTGACGTGCGACTTCCGCGAGATCATGTTCCCGGACCGGCACCACTGCACGTGCAACCATTTCCCGCAAGTGATGCAGTTCACCGACCATCCGGAGATCAGTGCATTGGGTCTGCCCACGGCCTTGCAGTTCTTGACGATGAACGACTGGACGAAGAGTTTCGAACGTGACAACCTCCCCACGATTCAAAAACTGTACGCGGCCAACGGCCATCCCGATAGGGTGGACTGCAAGTATTACAACACGCCTCACTCGTACGACAAAGAGAAACGCGAGCGAACTTACTGGTGGATGGAACGGTGGGTCCGAGGTAACGACGCAGGCGAACCGGTCGTCGAACCTGAAGACATCGAGACGTTCCCGGTGAAAATGCTGCAAGAGCTTTCGGTGGACGTACCTGCGAACAAGGGATTTGGCGAACTCAGCCTCATATACACGGACGAACGTGGCTACCAGGCGCCGGCGCTGACCACGGCCGCGGGACTGCAGGAGTATCAAAAGAAGATGCTAACGTCGCTCAATGACCTGCTGGGCATGGGCGTTGCGCTTCCACGTGCGGACAAAGACCCGAAGATGCTTCGCAGCCAGACCGAAGATGATTTGGTCATCGAGCACATCGGCTATCCAAGCGAAGGTGGAATCCTGGTGCCGACAATCGTGATTTGCCGCAAACAGGCACAAGTCAAGCTGCCCGTGACGATCGTCTTTTCCAAGGCAGGTAAAGACACTCTGCTGGCGGAAACGGGCCCCGACTCGCCCCGCCAACTCGCCCAAGACGGATCACTCGTCGTGCTGCCCGACGTGCGATGCTACGGCGAGATGTTTTCCACCGCCGCAGCCGGCAACGAAGTCAACAGCCGTCAAGCTGCGGGCTGGCAACGGAATGGGATCGTATGGGGCCGGCCGGTATCGGGTATGGCGTGCACGGACATTCAAGGCGTCCTGGACGGGCTGTCGGGGCGGCCCGATACGGACATGAGTCGCGTAAAGCTGCTCAGCCGAAAATCAGGCGATCTGGCCATCGCCGCCCTGTTTGCCGCTGCACTTGATCCCCGCATCGCCGAAGCCGACGTGGATTTGGCCGGCTGTTGCTTTCAGAAGCGGAATATGCCTCTCGTGAGTTGCGTGCTCCACCACGGCGACGTATTCCAATGGGCCGCATTGGCAGTCGATCGAAAGCTGACACTTCGCAACGTTCCAGCGGAAGCCGGCGATCCGGCATGGCTGAGAACCGCGTTTGCCCTGGCGGAAAACGGCGACGGACTGCGCGTCGTCCCATAGCACGGATCTCAGCCTCAACCGGATAGGTCCAACGGATCTAGGGAGACGATGCAGGAAAAGGAGCCTCGACAGCCACATCCGGAAGCAGCCTGCTCAATTCGTCGATGGTCTCATCAGCCACTACCTGTTCAAACCGAACTTTCTTCAGGTTTGGGAATGCTGCAAGTGATTTCAGGGATTCACTTGAGATTCGCGTCACCTCGAAGAAGAGGGATTCGATGGAAGCCATGTCCTTCGCGGCGACAATCACGTTATCGGCATTACCGCAGTCGTAGAAGCCAATGTTGTTGACGTTCTCAAACTCCCGCACTCGCCGAAATCGAGGATCACCGAGATCGGCCATGAAGAAGTGAATAGATGTCACGGTTTGGACGCATTGGGGATCGTCCACGAGCATTTCAAGCAATTCGGCGTCCCAGATCATGACGTCGCCGCGTCCTGATCTGATTTCCGCGATGGTGCGCAGTCGCCGTTCCTGTTGCTCACGTTCCAGCTCCGCCTGACTTCGTCTCGCGGAGTAGTAGCCAACGGGGATGAGCAGCGCGAGAAGAGCAGTGACCGCCACAACACAACCAGGAACGGCGGACCTTGGTCTTTTCGTTGGTTCGTTATGGCCGTCTGACATTGAACGGGAATCCGAGCGGCGAACTTCAGGCACGGCCGTCACCGCCCGTGCCCAAAGAAAACGGGCTGACCAACGACAGATTCTACCAAAGCGGCGCGCGGTTGGAAGACAGCAGCGGCGTTCCGGCACATGAATGGCACTGCTTAGCGGGCAGGCCCCGTTTGGGCGACCTGCTGCTGACAACGTCCGCGCCGATTCAATTATTCAGCCGGGGTGATTCGGCTAGGATTCGAAAAGTAGATTGGGTGAACAATGACACGTGCTGCGACGAACATCAACACCGCCCAGTACAAGCCATGGTCGAATCGCATAATCCACGTGGATGCAGCAAATAGATGCGTTAGGAAAATCGCAAGCGACATCCATTTCGAGATGGGAGTTGGAGCAAGCAGGAGCACGAGAATGACAACGAGAATCCACACGCTGATTCCGGCGATGAACGCCAGCGGAGATAAGGACAGGAGGTAGTACCCAATCGGATTCACTTCAAAGATGGGCACTTGAGTTCCCGCCCAATACCCATCGGCTTGCCCGCAAAGGGTCAATGCCGCATCGACGATCGCTGAAACAACCGGCGGTAATAGCAGGAGAAGCTTGCCGTTCGATGACATTCTCTTCATCAGATCCGACGCATTAAGGGAGTTCGGAGTGACACGACGGGCAATTCTATGCGTTTGGCGGCTTGGTCGGCGGGGAGTACCTTCCTGGTGACCAAGCACTAGTCCTCACTGTCCCAATCCTCATCCACCCAATCTTCGTCTGACGGGTCGATCATCTCGATGCGTGAATTTATGCACGCCGCGTTCTATGGGCTCGTCGCGCGTCGAGGTGGGGGCGGCGTCTTCCTAATTTCGTCGAGCCATTTTCCGTAGGCCGTTTCATAGGGACCAAGGCCCACGTCTTCGGGGATAAGGTCGGTGTGCTCATGGGGGGCGTTGGTGAAAACTTGACGGAGGACATCAAGATACTCGAAACCGTGTTCACGACAGGGGGCCAGGTAATGGCCTTCGCCCCATTCATTCCAGTTATCTACGAGGATCATCCGGCGGGCAAGGCTGTTTTCAGGCAAGGCGTCCGTCAGTGCTTTGACGTCCTCGCAAACGTGTCGGAATCCCTCGGGGCTCATGTGGTAGTGAGCCGAACTTCGCCCAGGTTGGGCGTATCGTTCCCACAAGGAAGGATCCCACATGGCCGACACGGTCGGGATGTCAGGCAGCAGATTCCATTCGATCCGTTTCCGATGATTGGACAGAATCGTATCATGGGCCAACTTCTCGGAAGCACCATCGGGAACATTATTCCAAACGTACGCGAAACTCGCGTCGAAACCGCAGTCGGCCATGGTCTTCAGATAGTCCGGCCACCAGTGCCGGGATTCGCCGGTGATCCACAAACCGTCAAACCCTTCCTTGACGCAGGCATTGCGCATGAGGTTGAGCGCGTCTTTCACGGCCGCGTTGCTCCCAAGGTCTTTGATCAGACGGCGAATGTCGTAGACCGACAGCACGGGCTTGTTGTCGATGAGGAGGTAGTTGGAACGTTTGAAGTAGTTCTCCATCCAAAAGGGCATCAAGTTATCCATCAGATCAGCCAACGAGGCGATCCCGGAGTAGTCCGTGTTGGTCCACATGATGCAGAACTTGATGCGGTCGCCGTAGCGGGCGTTGAACAGCCCGTCATGAATCGCGTGCGACAGCATCTGTTTGACGGGTTTCCCTTCATTGCCGTAGGCCCGGTACCAACAGTAGAAAAGGAAGTCCACCCCATGCTCGACGTTCCATTTGATTTCCCAATCGGTGACTTCCGCCAGGCTCTCGTCATACCAGCCCAGGGCCGGCTTCCGCCACGGCATGCTTCGCGCCATCATATGCCAGCCATAGTGATCCCCAGGCTTCCATAGGGGACAATAGATCATCCCCACATGCCGTTCGGAATCCACGGCCCGCGGCTGGGGCACATACGGTGCCTTTACAGACGGCAAGGCTTCCCTGAATACTGCAGTCAACGCATCCGATGCGGCCAAGTCGTCCCCGGAGACCGTCACCTGGACCTCGCCATTCAGGGGCTGGTCGCTTCGCAGGCGCCAGGAAATCCGCGTCGCCGGATGGGATTCCAAAACACTGGGTATCTTGCGGCGCCCCCCGATGTAGACAGGTTGCTGTTCCCATGCCGACGCCGGAATCTTCCGGCCGGCGTCATCCAGCAAATCCACGCCCGCTGGCGTCTTGAGTCTTACCGTCAGGGAAGGTCGCCCGTTGCCACGATCCTCGACATACAACCAAAGGACTTCATCCCGCTCGGCCCTGAGCACGGATCGATCCCAATAGAGCTTCGCCAAAAGCGGCGCATCGTCCTCCGCGACCGCGGTGGAGGCCGCCGTCGCGAGGAGAATCGCCGTGCAAACGCAGCCGCCACAGAACTTCCATACCGAAACGCGTATCATGCTACTGCACCTTCCATCCACGATTCAATTTCTGCGGGTGATGATTGCTGGTCCTTGTCGCCCGACGGTACCGACACCTCACTCTTCGCACGAAAGGACTCGCACCGGCCCCAGAAGGCCGGAAGGCATGAGCGGACTCTTCTTGTCGTAGTGGCGAGCGGTAGTGAAAGTATAACGTCCGGTCGAACTTGAATGGCCCGCCCTAAACCAGTCCGGCCAATCGACGAGCGTTTCCCAGTCCTTCCATTCGGCGTCTAGCGGAAGCTGCTCGTCCCCGATCATGCGGTTGACCCAGGTGTTGACGACTTCGATTCTTAGATCGTTTTTCCCGGCGACGAGTGCATCGGAAATGTCGACGCGATAGGGGGGCTTCCAAGCGATGCCGCAGGACTTGCCGTTGAGGGTCACGCGTGCGATGACCTCGACCCGCCCCAAGTCCAGACAGAGTCGGGAATCTCCGCCTGAAAGCTCCGACTTGGAAACGCCAAAGGTCTTTCGATAGGTGGCGGTGCCAGAATAGTATTTCACCAGCGGATCGGAATGCTCTGACCAGGAAACCAGCTCGTCCAAGGCCACCATTTCTTTCTTTCCCCAGGTCGGGTCAAAGCTCAGTGTCCACGTGCCCGTTATGTCCCACACCGGTTGCCAGGACGGAAACGGACTGCTCGCCGATGACGGCGCCGACGGCCTGTCCAGGAAGACCACGAACCAGCTTTGCGCGGGTTCGAAGTGGAGAACCGCCGTTGTGCGGCCATTATCTTGTTGCGTGCCCGGGAGATGGAATACCTGCCCCGTTTCCGGGTTCCACAGTTCCGGCGTCTTTCCAGCGACGCGAAACGTACAGCGGCGATTGGTGACCTCTGGTTTCGTGTTCGCAACGAAATACAAATCCGCGGCGTCGGTACGGCGATGAATCCATTTCAGGCCGTCGCCTTCAAAGTCCGGCTTGAGGTTGTCCGAAGTGAAGAGTTCCTCGAAGCCGTCCTTCGGAATCAGAGGCCACTCGCCAGCCATTCTTCTCACCTCCTCATCCGCCTTGGGATATCCCTCCAGCCCGGACGTTCCGGCGATGGGGGATTGTAGGTGAATGGAAGCGCCCGCTTCGTGAAGTTCCGCGACCTTTCGCGCTGTGGGCAGAGTCAACCGGCCCGAGCGAGGCAGGACAAGGTAGCGGTAGCTCACGCCGCTGGGCAGATGGATCAATCCATCCTTTGCCTCCATACGCTGGATGATCTCGGGCGAGCAGAAGTCATAGTCGTACCCCGGAGGCAGTCGGAACTCGATGTCATTGAAATTGAGCGGTGCGCCCTCGTGGTACAGGCAGGCCACATCCACGACTCTTCGGCCCTGCTGAAGAAGCACCTGGCAGCGAGCGATGTAGTCGAAGTAGGGTTTGCTGAACTCCCACCAGGTCTGATGACGGTTGAAATGTTGGCCCCATCGGCGATGCGTCAGACCCGGCTTCATATGGTCATAAGGTTGATGTGCGGATAGGTGAATGACAAAGTGGCTAACACCGTTGCAGAATGCCTCGTCCCCCATGCCCTTCAAGAGATACGGATGATCGATCCAGCCGCGGGCGCCGGTGAATGCCTCGGCCCCCACGCGGGGTTTCCCGTATGTGTTGGCCACGGAGGCGAGGCCTTTCATCGAGGTATACCAATAGTCTCTGTAGGTCGGAAACGGCGCCGGGTTCTCCCTTTCCGTCCAGAACTCGGCAATCGGAAAATCGCTTCGTCCTCCGTAGGTCAGACTGTCGACGCAGAGACGCCCGTAAGGTTCACAGGAGAATTGAACGCCATACGGTTCGATCAGTTCCCGGAGCCGGCCGATATAGCGTGCCAAAGTCACCTCGCTTACGGTGCGGCGCAGATCCCAGAGAAAGCGTTCGGTCTTGTCCGCGTCTTCCACGACACGCCCGGTCAGGACAGGTAGCCATGGCCGAGTATCGTAGCCACGCCTCTCCCGAAATTCTTCCTCAAAACCGGCAGTCCAGTTCTGACCGTGGGCCTCCCAACTGTCGATGTGGATGTATTGCAGCGTGCGTCCTACCTTGCCTCCTGCCGCGTCCAGAATCGGCCTGAGGTGGTGCTGGAAATGCGCATCGATACCTCGCGGATGAAGCCGATCGCATTCCAATCCGACGGCGGCATGGGGCGAGGGGCGGGTCATCTTGAAATTGCTGGCGTAGCCAAGCCGGATCACCGTCCAGTCTCCTTCCGGAGCGTTCCAGCGCAGGCGGCCGCCTTCCGCCATCCGATCCGAGAGATCGATGATTTCTTCGCGAGCCAATGCGGTCAGCTTGCTGTTTTCGTTCAACGGCGGCAGATCCGTTGTCCATCCGCGTCCGTCATACTGTTCAAGACGACTGATGATCGACGCCTGCTTCGGTGATCGCGAGAGTGCAAAGACTGCGACATCCCGATAGGAGTCGAGTTCCTCGAACGCCTTCACGACCACGGGGTTCACTTCTTGGCCGGGACGCAGCCAGACTTTCTTCAACCCTGCATGATAGTCCACAGCGGGCTTTTCGAGTTGCAGGGCTACGGGCTTTCCTCCCCGGACCGAAGTTTCGCTCCATACCAGCTTTTGCATGGAGAGATCGGGCGGGATATGTGGGCCTCCGCTCCCATAGCCGAAATCGACACTCAGCGCAAAGGCCATTCCCAGCCGATCGGCCTCGGAAATGGCCCATTGCATGGCCTCATGCCACTGTTGACTCCCGGCCTCGATGGGCCCCTGCGGAGCCCACCATGGACCGCTTACCTCCATCCACAATACGCCGCCGACGCCTACCCGCTTCATCGATTCCAGGTCTTTGGTGATTCCTTCACGGCTGATGTTCCCGTTCATCCAAAACCAGAACACCCAAGGCTTCGCTGTGTCGGGCGGATTGCGAAAGGACTGTTCGAGTCCCTGCCCGTTGACGTCACCGTGCGCCCACAAGGCCAGAATTGCCACTAGAACGATCTTTCCCATCTTGTGCCTCCATCGCTGAAGATTGGCAACGGTGATCATTATAACTTCGAACGCCCCGCCCGTGCCGAGTTGGCAAGAAATGACCCGGTATGGAAAGGTGACCCGCTGGCGGATATACTAAGCCGCAGTGATGGGGGGACACGATATGGGGATCACCGCGGAACAATTCATTGAGAACCTCTCCACAAGCGGTCTGCTGACGACTGACGACGTGGCTTCTCTTCGGACTAGTCTTCAGAAGGAAGATCAGCCAAGCGATGTCAACAGCATCGTCCAACGTTTGATGCGGGAGGGAAAGCTCACCAAGTACCAAGCGAAAGCAGTCTACGTCGGCAAGACGAGAGGATTGGTGCTCGGTCAGTACGTCGTGCTGGACCGCATTGGCAAGGGCGGAATGGGCCAAGTGCTGAAGGCCCGCCATCGAACCATGGACCGCATCGTCGCCCTGAAGGTACTGTCAGTCAGTGCGATGGACTCGCCAGATGCTGTCAGCAGGTTTCATCGCGAGGCCCGCGCTGCTGCCAAACTATCCCACCCAAATATTGTCACCGCTTACGACGCAAGTGAACACGAGGGTATCCACTATCTCGTGATGGAGTTTGTCGAGGGCAAAGACCTGGCTGAAGTAGTCAAAGAGCATGGAGCGTTGCCCGTCGACAAGGCAATCGATTCGATTCTGCAGGCTGCCAAAGGGCTGGAATACGCACATGCGCAAGGCGTAGTACATCGCGACATCAAGCCCGCCAACCTGCTGCTCGACAAGGAAGGTACCATAAAGATCCTTGACATGGGTCTGGCTCTTATGAGTCGCTCTATCAAGACAGCGAACGACGAAACGACCGATCAACTCACATCGGGCGGCCTCATTCTTGGCACATGCGACTACATCGCGCCCGAGCAAGCCGACGACTCGCACGCGGCCGACCACCGCAGTGACATCTACTCGCTGGGCTGCACGCTTTATCGACTCTTGACGGGAGAACTGCCGTACAAGGCCGACTCGGTGGTTAGAGTCCTACTGGCTCACCGGCAGGCGCCAATTCCGTCGCTCTGCGAAGTCCGATCCTCTGTGCCACCGCAGTTGGACGCTGTCTTTCAGAAGATGGTGGCAAAGGAGCCCGAAGATCGGTACCAGGCAGCGACAGAGGTGATCACCGATTTACAGGCATGCCTTGAGCCTGCTCAGACAACGTCGGAGCCAACACCACAGGCGCCCTCCACAGACTCCCAGCTCCAATCGTTTCTCCAGCTTCTACCACGTGATGGCGTGGCTGGCAGCCGGCAGAAGACCAAGAAGACTCAGGACTCGTCGGAAGAAACGGTCGCATCCCAGACAGAACGACAGACTGCCGGGGACAACCAGGAAAAGGAGAAAGAGGTCGCAGGTCGTGCTCGTAAGTGGGTGATCCCCTCAGTTGTTGCAGGCGCGGCGGTTGTACTCCTGCTGATCGCCACACTGGTCGTCGTGTTGATTCTGGGTGGAAACGAGGAACCTCGGGCCGGGAATGCGTCTGGCGCTGCCCAGGCAGATGGAGACGCGAACAATGGCGGCCAAGGCCCAAGCCACTTGATTCTCGCATGGGACGAGGCGGAACGCGGCGATGCCACACTGGAAGTTGACGGCAGAAAGCTAGACATTCAGGAACATTCGGTGCCGGCGAACGGTGGCCAAATCAAGGTGCCGTTGGAGGCAGGTGATCATGAGCTGTGGATCGCTCGCCGAGGCTTCGAACCGATCCAGCAGAAGATCTCCGTCGTGAAAGGCAGGGACGTCGTCATCGAGCCGGTCTGGAAGGAATTGAACGCGACGCGTGCGCTCGACTAGTCTTCGGACTAAGGGGCTGATACTGATTCAGAGCGTGCTACCGTCCTGGTGTTGGCCTCAGAACCGCTCGGAATGCAGATCCCTGGTTTCCAACTCCAGCCAAGTTGATTTAGTTCGCTTTCTTGCTGCGACCGAAAACCACGATCTGAGATTCGTTCTTGTCCAGTTCGAATTAGACCCACGCGCGCCCATCGCGAACAGCGTACCTCTTCAAGACGGATATTGGCCTTGACGGTCGCCAGTTCGCAATTATACTTTGCACTGCAAAGTAAGTCGGGTTCTCCGCTGTCTCGCAATTGGGATCGCTAGGTATGCATCTGCACGAAGCCCTTGCCCAGGTCTCCGAGATTCGTTTGCGCGTCGCGCAAACCGAGACATTCCGAGGGTACCGGTCGGCTACGGTCGCTTTTTCGGGTTTCATGGCCTTGACGGGAGCGCTGGCACAGACGGTTTGGATTCCGGAACCGCTGGATCACGTAACGGCGTACCTGGGACTGTGGATTGGGATTGCCGTCGTGTGCGTGGTGACAGTCGGCACGGAGTTGACCGTTCGCTGCCGTCTGGCCCGATCCGCGTTGGCTCGGCAAATGACGGTGTTGGCGGTCGAACAGTTCTCGCCGTGCGTGTTTGCAGGCGCACTAATAACCTACGCCATGGTCAGGTTCGCTACGGAGAGCGTGTGGATGCTGCCTGGGGTTTGGGCGATTGTGTTCAGTCTTGGCGTCTTCGCCTCGTGGCGACTCCTGCCGAAAGCCATATTCTGGGTGGGCGTTTTCTACATGGCGGCCGGCGTGCTTTGTCTGGTCTTTGCCCGCGGCGACGCTGCCTTATCGCCTTGGACCATGGTCGCCACGTTCGGCGTTGGGCAGTTGGCGACGGCGGTGATTCTGTACTTCGCATTGGAGCGGCCTCATGGACACGCGTGAATCGCTGAAACAGCAGCCCCGCGCGCTGGCCGGATCGTTTGCTTATGACGGCCTCGATCGCGCCATACACGAAAGGGCTCGATTGGGGATCATGACGTCGCTTGTCACACACCCCGACGGGCTGCTCTTCGGAGACCTGAAAGAGATGTGTGCCCTGACCGACGGGAACCTCAACCGGCATCTCAAAGTCCTTCGGGAAGGCGGACTGGTCGACGTAACGCGACAGGGCCGAGGGAAGGGTTCGCAGACGATCTGCCGTGTAACGTCGAAAGGACGGACGCAATTCGTGGAATACCTGCGCGAGTTGGAGAACGTCATCCGAGACGCTGCCGAAGCGACTGCGGCAGTTTCCCACGAGACGTTGCCCCGCAGTGCAATCGGTGGAGTGTCGCCCGCATGAAAGCAATGGAAGGACGTGGAGGGACATCATGAGCGATGCGCCAGAGTACCCCGTGACCGCGGAAATCGTCAACCAGCCGAACGAAGGCCAAGCCGAATCGGCTGCCGAGTCCGCAATGATGGCAGCCACACGCGAACAACCACCGCTTCGACTGCGCGAGGTGTTCGCCGTCCTTCTAATGGTCGTGTTGTGCGACGTCACGATTTACCGAGGCGAAGGTTTTGCCGGTCTCGCATTGCTATTTGTCGTTGCGCCGGTTCTGCTGCTCGTTGGATCATTCCGGCCGCGTTTTGGCTTGAGCTTCTGGCTGATCGGATTCATGCTCGTGGCACTGGCGGCCAAGATGCTCTGGTGCGTATCTTGGTTGCCTGGTTTGCATGTCGCCGCCGGTTTCGTTCTGCTAGTTGCCTTCGCCATGAGTTTATCGGGACTGTGTCCCTACGTTCTCGAAGGAGTCGTCTACGCATCGCAGACGATCCTGGCAGGATACGCCGGCATCGTCCACTATCTGCGTTCCACGAGCAAGAAATCGCCAGCGATAACGCGCGCAAGTTGGCTGAGTGTCACGCTGCCTGTGGTGGCCTTCTTGATGTTCGGCGTGCTGTTCATCCTGGCCAATCCAGATCTGTTGGCGTCTTTCGGCAAACACATGGAGGAACTGCTAACGAGGCTACGGGACTGGATTATCAACTTCTCGCCGAGCCCGTGGGAGTTTTTCTTCTGGATTGCCGTCTTCTGGATCTCCGTCGGTTTGTTGCGTCCGGTGATCGGCCGAGCGCTGTTCGAGGTGTCATCGCGAACTCGCCGAGTGGACGACGACGGAGTGAGTGAACCCGCCGAGGCGTTTGTGTATCCGGCATTCCGGAACACGCTGATTACGGTGATCGTGCTGTTCGCAGTCTATCTGGGTTTCGAATTGAAGACGCTTTGGTTTCGCGATTTCCCCGAGGATTTCCACTACTCCGGATACGCTCATCAAGGGGCCGCCTGGCTGACACTTGGTTTGGCACTGTCGACAGCGATTCTCTCCGTTGTGTTCCGGGGCCGTGTTCTTCAGGATCCCCGTTTGCCCAGACTTCGCGGGCTGGCTTGGATTTGGTCTCTGGAAAACATGATGCTGGCCATTGCCGTCTATCACCGGCTGTACATCTACATCGGTTTCAACGGCATGACGCGAATGCGGACGGTGGGCTTCTTCGGGATGTCGGCCGTGGTGGCCGGATTCATCCTGGTTCTCTGGAAGATCGCGCACAACCGCGACTTCCTCTGGCTCGTACGCCGTCACTTGTGGACGCTGGCAGTCACCATTTACCTGTTTGTGCTGACGCCCGTAGACACCATCGTGGTCAGCTACAACGTCCGCCGCATCTTGGCGGGCGACCCGGCGCCGTCGGTCGAAATCGACACGCATCCCATCAATGCCGAAGGGATCGTGCTGCTGGAGCCTCTATTGGAGTGCAACGACGAGATAATCCGCGAAGGCGTGCGCGCCACGTTGGCCGAATGGCACGAAGAAGCCGAGGCACTCGCGTTAGAGCGCCAACGCAAAGGGTGGACCTCCTTCCAAGCGGCCGACAAACTCGCCCTGGAAGAGCTCCGTGCCGCAAGCCACAAGTGGAGCGAATACAAGGATCGCGACGAGCGGAGCGCAGTCCTGGAAGCCTTCCACAAATACGCCCACCAGTGGTATTGATGCCTCACCCGGGGCAGGCTCAGTACCTGCGCAGAATGGGGACAGGTCTTGACTGTAACTTAAGGACCGGATGCAAGCGGCCACCCATCCTGTCGGCCAAACCCTAGGTACAAGTCAAGACCTCACCCTCCGTCGGCTCCTTTTCTCTGCTTCTTCGTCTTCGTCCCGGTCTGCCGAAGTTCGACGACGAGTTCACAATCGAGGGCCGTGGCGTACCGCTGGAGTGTATCAAGCTTGACATTGTCTCCGTTCTGCTCGAGTCGGCAGAGGTTGGATCGTGCCATTCCGGTTCGTTTGGCCACGTCCGCCAGACTGAAGCCCTTCAATTCTCGTTGGCTGCGCAACTTGGCCAGGATGGCTCGGCTGGCACTTATCTCTTTGCGCCGGGAAGCGAACTCCTCGTCCGTCTTTGCTCGAATCTGATTATGACGACGCTTTTCGGCTGACGTGGACCGACGGATGATCCGCTTGAGTTTCTTCTTGGCCACCTGTCAATCCTCCAAAATGTATGCGGTGACTGGGTAAACCGTTATGTCATCAATTTCCTCGTAGATCACGCAAATGTAGTCGCCGCTTTCGGTGTATCCAAACAAGATGGGGCGTCCCGACGACCGACTCTTTCCACGTTTTTCGGGATTCATCACCACATGTTCGACATCTCCAATGGACACCCCGTTATCCGCTATGTGATCGACGTTGCCGCCTTCTTCATGGTTCCAAACGATGTCTTTCCACGGCATACAGTCTTCTCCGTTCGTTATCTCCCATGATAACACTTGACCGAGGCCCGTCAAGCGAGAATGACACAACGTCGATCAATGACTGCTCGGCGGGAGCCTCGCCTCCCGACACCCCGTTTGAATTCTCAAGGGGCATTGGCAACGAATGGCATCAGTACCCGAGCGTATCGCGCACGTACTTGCGGCTGATCTTCAGGCTTTCTCGCAGAGGCCTGGCCAGTTTCATGTCACGACGGTGGGCCAGTTCAATGACGGCGTGGCCGGCGAACTTGATCTGCTTTAGCGCGCGGCCGACCGCCCGGTAGTTCATGTCGCCTTCGCCGAAAGGTAAAGAAGGTAAAAGGTAAAGGACAGGCATTTTTCTTCATTCGACCCGCGGGGCTGCCGCGAACCGATACCGCACCTCGCTTCTGTCCCTCCCAGGTCTCTGCGCTTGCATCACCTTGGAAGTGAATCCGGCAACGCAGCGTGGCGGGGAAAAGAAGAACCCAAAGCCGCAGGCACGGCGGACAGGGATGGACGCCGTTTTGGTTCGGCTGAAGGGAACGGCGGATGCCGAATGGACAGGTAGGCGACCTTCAGAGCTGCAGGTCGGCCAACGACTCGACCTTCAATGCCTGTTGATGAAGGCTGCGCAGGGTTTGAACATCCGTGCACTGCTCGATCTTCTCAACAAGCCACTGCGGCACATCGTCAAAACGGACGCGCAATGTCTCAACGAGCGTCTCCCTCACACCCTGAACCACTCCTTTCTCGATTCCTTTTTCGATTCCTTCCTCGATTCCTTTCTCGATTCCTTCCTGACGGGCAATTCGTTCAACACTGGTAACGTACGGCATCTTCAGTTCCTCCTCAATCAACTCCAATTCGCTTCGGAAGCGAATGGACAAATCGTCCGGCAATGTCAGAATGTAATCCATGAAGCGGAATAGCTTCAGTATGTCATCCCGCCTGTACCCCCTCCGGTACAACTCCCGGAGTAAGGCCAACTTGGAATCATAACGATGCTCCATGTTGCTGCCCGCCTGGATCTTCCTCAACTGCACCAACGAGGCAACGGCAAAGGGACTGGGATCCGATTTAAGCTGCTGCTCGGTCTTGTGGTCCAGAAGTTTCACCATCGGGAAGGTGAACTCCATCCGGCACCCCAGTTCCTCCAGACAGAACTGGTCCGGTCGGAAGTTCTGATCCCCGTCGACCAGTAACGCCAGGCTCACTACCGATCGCTTGTACCGATCTCGAATACGATAGTAGTACAGGAACATACGCTCGGGAAACGCCGTTTCCGGCTGGGCCTGTACCTCGACGTGAATCAAGATCCACGCCGTGCCGCCACCTCTCCGATGAACTTCAATCAGCTTGTCCGCTTCTGCCTTCCCCAGTTCGGCATCGGGCATTACCTGTCGAAGTTCCGTGTCCAAGAATCGACATCCTTTGGTCCAATCGATCCGGGCATGCACCGCGGGGTAGAAAAAGCGAAAGAACTCCTCGGTGAAATCCTCAATAATCTGCTTCCACCCACCGTCCATATCGGAGGCGACAGTTTTGCTCACGGGCTACTCCATTGGTACTGGGCTACACGATGCCAGCGTCAGTATGGGCCGCACTTTCCATTTTAGTGCAACACCTGATGGTAGTCCAATGGGTTAACAACTCACGCGCAGGCTCTTGAAACCCTTCGGCTGGCAGCATCAATACCCAAGTGTATCGCGCACGTATTTGCGGCTGATCTTCAAGCTCTCTCGCAGAGGCCTGGCCAACTTCATGTCACGAGGGTGGGCCAATTCGATGACGGCGTGGCCAGTGAAGTTGATCTGTTTTAGCGCGCGGCCGACCGCCCGGTAATTCATGTCGCCTTCACCCATGGCTTCGACCCATGTCTTGTCGGTCTTCTGATCGCGCAAATGCAGAAAGACAATCCGCTCGCCGAACTCGAGCAAGAACTTGACCGGGTCGACGTCGGCTTGGACAAGCCAATCGAGGTCCGGGCCAACCTTGACGTCGGGGATGCGATCCAAAGTTCCCTTTAGATCGTGCAAATCGTCTTGCACTTCGTAAGTGTGGTTGTGCAGATTGAGCACTACGCCGTTGTCCTTGCATATGGCGATGATCTTCCGCAACAATTCCGCTTGCGCGTCCAAGTCGTCCGCCGTTTTCTTGCGGCGTGCCGATCCGACCGACGTGCCGAGGGTCTTTCCGCCGAGTTTGGCGAGCCGGGTTATGGCGAGTTCAGCGTCTTCCAGCACCTCGTTGTGGCGGTCGCGATCCCACATGGCTCCGCCGAACGAAGTCCCGATCACGGGCAGTCTGTGCTTTTCCGACAAAGCCGCGATGCGCTGGACAGCGTCATCCGGACGCAGGGCCGTGTGCATCAGTTCGATGCCCTCCATGCCCGCATAGCTCATGTCGGCAAAGATGCGCTCCAGGATAGGCGTGATGTCGTATTTCGGCTGAGTCGCCGCGTAGACCCAGGGGTGCGCACCGACCACGACCTTCTTGTCGGTCGACGCCAAACCGGCTGAGCCGCTCAGACTTGCCGTGCCGGCCGCCAGTACGGCCTGCATGGACTTCTTCACAAAACAACGTCGTGTCACATAGTCCTTCGATGGCGTCATAGTTGTCTTCCCTTTCAGGTGGTTTTCGCTTCGTCAGACTTCGCGGCTTGTTTCGGTTTCGAACGTTTCCCGCGACTACGTGCGCGGCGCATGATCTCTTCTCTGGCGTTGTCCAGTCGCGCCGGCCAGCGAAACTGCGGCGCTTTCGCGGGATCGTATCCGGTCAAATGGGCTTGCAACCGTGTCGCCGGCTTGGTGTAGACCAGTTCGGTGTCACCGAAGACTTCCTTGCACAGTTTTGCCAAACCCGGGTCATACTCCTTCAATTCCTTGCGAGTATCCACGTGATTGTGGTCGTGATCCGGCGGACGGTTATTGTCGAACCATGACTGCACGCCTTCGGCCCAATATTCGTGGTGGTTCACGGACGCATACTTGGTCTGCCACAGGTCTTTGGCCATAGCCGCGTCATAGGCGTGCTTCAGGCGGTCGTCAAAGGTCGAGTCGATGTTCACCAAGCCTCGCAGGTGGATGTTGTGAGCAAACTCGTGGATCAAGATACACTCCGCCTTATAAGGATCGCCCGGATAGCCAAGCAGATTCTCTTCGCCGCACGAACACACCGGATCGCGGCGCGAACCGCCGAGCCCTCGCGCACGGGCGTCCCAGTAGTCCTTCGGCCGCATGTGAGAATGGTCGGGCATATCCGTGGTGAATTCGTTGTAGGCCATCACGACCAGCCGCGATCCGCTCCGGATCATCGCGTCGCGCACATCCGGCCGTTTGGCCAGCATCATATTGACCAGATAGGCCGCTTCCTTCAACGCGTAATCGTTGACCTTCTCCGATGCGACGATGGGATACCCGTTTGCGCTGGCGTACTTCTCATAGAACGGATCGAGCTGCAATTCGGCCGGAGGTGCCGCGACCCTCAACTCCTCCGATCGACTTGGCAAGGTGGCGGCATGCTCGAATAGAAAGGCCAACGCAGCAACGGTCGGCCAGCCAATCGAATTGAAGTTCATCATGGAGCGATTTCCTTTGGGGAATCTTTGACAATTGGGACAACCAGCATTGTAGCGAGTCTTCGAGGGCAATGCTCGATTCGCGTTGTCGTGACATCACCGATAGAATGTTGAGTGACGTTCGAGGCGAGCGGGACTATACTGCACGGCTAGTTTGGCCATAGTTGTGGCTAGATTTGGTCGGCGTTGGCTGAAGACTGAGGAAATCGAGAATAGAGGATTATTCATGAAGACAAGTCTAATTCAAGTGTGCGTGGCTGTGGTCATCCTGTGCGTTTGTTGTCGCGACCTTCCTTCTGCCTCCGCTTCGGAGTTCGTTGCGTTGCCCGAATCGAGCAACGTCGTTGGCGTGTTGGAGGACAACGAGACGTTCTTGGAGTTCGCGTTCGGGGGCTGGGGACCGAATTGGCAATGGTTGGGGTTCAGGGGCGAGGTCACGGAGTCAGATACTGAGTCCCGGCTGATCACCTCGGCCACGGTCAAAGCTTCGGGGGCGACACTCCGCTTCGATGTCCCGGTTCGACGGAGCGGCCCGCGCCAGTTGCAGTTGGATCTGAACCTGCACACGGATCGGGACACGGATTTGACCTGCGCAATCGTCTCTCTGAGTCTCCCGGAACGGGTCTTTTCGGGCGGCAAAGCACTGGTTGTCGGGAATACGGGAGAGACCAGGACGGTCGAACTGCCGCTGGGCCGCCAGGGCCTTGGCAGCGGCGTGAAACGATTCACGTTGGTGGATGCAGCGGGACGCCAGACGATCATTTCACTAGATCCTGCGTGCGACGTAGCGTCGGACGGCGACGCTCGAATCACCCTTGCTGGCGAACATTTCAAGGCCGATCAGCCTCGTCGCGTGACGATGACGGTGGATCTCCCGGGCGACTTGACGTACTACGCCGGGCCGAGCAGTGTCCCCGAGGAATCCGGAATGGACCAGTGGTACGTCTTTCAACCTACCCACGATTACGACAAGCCGAGTGAAATCGACTTGGCACACTGGCTCGACGCGCCCGCCGGGAAGCACGGCCGAATTGCTCGCAAGGAAGACGAATTGATCTACAACGGCCAGCCAATCAAGCTTTGGGGGTTGAATGTCTGCTACAGTTCGTGTGCACCGGACAAAGAGTTGGCCGATCGGCGAGCGAAGTTCTATGCCAGGTACGGCATCAACACAGTGCGGCTGCACAAGTACGCAGACGGCCCCGGCTGGGCAGGCATTCAATCGGAGGAGAGTTTCGTCGAGTTCGATTCCGAGGCACTCGACCGAATGGATTACTTCGTGGCTCAGTTGAAGAAGCACGGGATCTACGTGCTGCTGTCGTCGACGTTCGGCGTGAAACTTGGGCCAAAGGACCGTCAGTATGTGCCGTACATGGACGAGTTCGGCACGGAACGGAATCGCGTGTCGACCGGCCACGGTAGCGTCTTCCTGTCGCGGGAGCTTCAAGACCTGCAAATCCGACAGATCGTTGAGATCCTCGAGCATAGAAACCCCTACACCGGCCTGACCTACGCGAATGACACGGCCGTCGCGGTCGTCGAACTGTTCAACGAAGATAGCGCCCTCTTCTTCGGCACGCTTTCACAACTGCAGAAGATTCCGACGCTTCGAAAACGTGCATCCGAACAGTTTTGTGATTGGCTGGCGGAATGCTACGCCGACGAGAATGCGTTGGTCGATTCCTGGGGTGAGGGTGCGCTGAACTCGTTTGGAAACGAGGGGATCACCGGGGAGAGCTGGGAGAAGAAAACGATCGTGCCAGCCGGCAACCCTTGGTTCTATGATCCGGACCAACTGGCCGGTTCGCAACTGGTGAAACGACAGCGGATGTTCGATACCATGCGGTTTCTCTACGACATCCAGAACGACTTCTACTCGCGATACGTGAAGGCGATTCGAGCTGCCGGCTATGACGGTGAAATCCTCGGCTCGAACTGGCAAGCCGGCCGCGCGTTCAGCCACTACTACAATCTTCATTCCGACTACCTGGTCGGTATGATCGACCGGCACAACTACTTTGGCGGCGGTGGCGGCGGCAAGATCAATAACGTGAGCATGCTGCGGATGCCGGGTTCGGGCATGTTGAGTTCCGGGATGCAACAGGTTGCGGGCCGACCGTTCATGCTTTCGGAATGGATCCATGTGTCGCCGAACGAATGGGGAGTGGAAGGTCCGGCCATCATCGGTGCCTACGGCATGGGACTGCAAGGTTGGGATGTGTCGTACATGTTCCAAAACAGAGACGATGGCGGTTTCCGCAACGAGATCGGAAAGGATCAATGGGAGGTGTCTGCTCCACAGGTAATGGGCGTGTTTCCCGCGGTGGCGCGACAAGTGTTGCGCGGCGACGTGCGCGAGTCCGACGTTTTGGCTACGCGCTATGTGCACATGGAATCCATGCACGAAGGCAAACTGGGATTCGAGGATCGCGTCACACAGCAACATGACGTGAAGACTTTCAACAGCGACAAGGTGCCCGCCCGGACGATGGCCGTGGCACGAAGCGTTGTTGCATTCACTGACGAGTATCGCAAGACGCCGGAGTTTGACATCTCGCGATACCAGCGTGGCGACGTACTAGTTTCGACCACCGAACAGCTTCAATGGAAGGAAGGGGCCTCCAAGCTGGACGGCTTCTTCACGGTCGACACAGACGCCACCAAAGCCGTGGTCGGATTCGCCGAGGGGCGCCGCTGTGAACTGGACAACGTGACGATTACACCCGAGTGCCGCTTCGGCGCGGTCTACGTCACGGCACAGGAGAAGAACGGGACAATCGAGTCATCGAGGAGTCTATTGGTCGTAGCCGTTGCCCGCGCTCGCAACACGGGTATGAAAGTGTTCAACGACTGCCGATTACTCGACCGCGGCAAGTCGCCGGTAGTAATGGAGCCGGTGAAAGCGGCGATCTCGATTCGCAAAAACAGCCATCCCACGGTCCACGTGCTCGATCACGATGGTTGCCGGACCGGCAAGATGCTGCCGGTCAGCGATGGCGCGTTCGAGATCAACGGCGCTCGGGATAAGACGTGTTACTACCTGGTCACCTATTGAGACGAAGGAGTTCCAACCATGTTCCACCGAAAATGTCTCATGACGCTTGTATTGGTCGCCGTGGCAGTCATCACTCTCGCGGGCGACGCCATCGCTGCCGAGAAGATCAAGACGCTCCTACTTGGTGGTCGCGGCCACGATTGGCGAGGCTTTCATGCGGTCATCTCGGAAGTCCTCGCAAAGACGGGCGACTTCGAGGTCACATTGAGCGATCAACTGGACGATCTGAAGGCACAGAGCATCAATCGGTACGACTTGGTGCTTTTCTACGGGTCGGGAGGCAACTTCACCGACGCCGCACAGGAGAAAGGACTCGGTGATTTCGTCAGCGGGGGCGGTGCACTAGCCGGAGTACACGCCACGGATGCGTTCAAGAAGTCTGATTTGTACTGGAAGCTGATGGGCGGCCGGTTCACGGGACACGGAGGCGGCAAGTTCATGATGCGAATTGAAGACAAGAAACATCCGATCACCGCGCCGATGAAAGACTTCGAAATCTCCGACGAGACGTACCGCAACAAGTATCACCCGGATTTCCAGCTCAACAGCCTCGCGCGAATGGACCGGGGTGACGAGCAGCAGTCCATGGTTTGGGTACAGCAGCACGGCAAGGGCCGGATTTTCAACACAACGCTGGGTCACGGGAAAGCTGCGTGGGATAACCCGTCATTCCAGCAACTGGTCGTCCGCGGGCTCTATTGGGCCGCCGGCCGCGAGCCGAAAGATCCCTAGCGGATCTTGTCGCGGTCGTAGGTAGGCCCACGGATGGCATGGCGGACCCACTGATGGGAGATTTCATATCCGTGGGTCCGCCATGCCATCTGTGGGCACCCTCTGTGCATAACGCTTCATGCAATCGGAGACTGCCAAATCCGAGAGAGAGCTTTCCCTATCGCACAAACCTCCCGCGCACGAGATCGGCCGCAAAGGCGCCGCCGATGATGAGGGCGAGGGCGGCGAGGCGTAGCGGGAACCGTGTCGAAAGTGACTGGATAGAGATTCGCGGGAGAGTCAGCGATACTTGAGTTTCCTGTTGCTGGTGGCACGGCGGTTCAACGCGGAAGTCCAATGGCGACAGATCACCGCGTTCGATGGCGATGACCTCTTGCGGCACAAGTCGTCTGCCGGCCAACTGCTGAGCGATCATGCGGACCATTAGCCGGTTCAGATGCTCGACCGTGTACTCTGGGGCGTGAGGCTTGGCGTGAGGATTGCCGACACCGGAGTGATCCGTCAGAAACAGATACTGACCCATGGTCAGGAACGACGCCGCTCGCAGCACAAACTCGGCTTTCAGCCGCGTCCCGCTGCTAGCCACTGGAAAGACGCGCACCCCTTGGCGTCGCAGATTCTGCACGGCGTCCAGCGAACGGTTGGCGAATCGGTCGTGCGGCGGCGCGTCGGCCACCAGGAACAACATGCGGGAAGTCTCGCGGTCACGCCAACTCAACTGGCCGGCCTGCTCCAACGCCACGTGTACCGCTTCCGGATAGTCGCCGCCGCCTGCGGCTCGCTGTGTTGCCAGCATTGACCGGAATTCCGACAAGGATTCGGTGAAATCGTAGGACCTGGTCACGTACTGGTCGCCTTCGTCGCGGTACACGATCAGTGCAAAACGCTGATCCACGTTGGGAAACATGTTCTTGACCGTCGCCGCGATCTCGTCGATTTCCGCTTTCAAGTACTCCAACTCGTCGCCCATGCTTCCCGTCGTGTCAATCACCAGGGCCAGATCCAATCGCGTCGGCCGCAGGGCCGGTGCATTTGGCAGCACGATGTGCCACGGTTGGCCATCAAGACGCACGCGTTTGCTGTACGGCTTTTCGCCGCTCGAGCCGTGAACCGAGACCAGAAACTCCTGGCCGTCGGCGCCACCGTCGATTCCGGTCAAGAACATCGCACGGCCATCGCTGCCCGTGGTCAGGTCGATTGCCGATCGCCTGTTCTGCCAACCACTCGGCTCCTGCACGACGACGCGAGCATCGCCGACGGGCAAGCCGGCTGTGTTCACGACCTGAATCATGACTCGCCGACCGATCGCCAGACGAGGTAGAGTCTCGGCAGCATCGTTTTGGAGGCTCTGGGAAAGGAACTGGCGATAGGCTTCGAAACGTTCGTGATCGTCGATACTGCCGGCTGTCAGCAACCCAGATTGCACTTGGTAGGCCGGCGCAGCGGGCGTTCGCATTTCCTCGCGTGACCGGTACTCGCGGAACTCGGCATCCGCTGGTCCCCTGCCTTTCTCGGCGGCACGGTAACTCGAATCGCCGGCGGCTGCGAGGCCGGATCGCGCCACAGCCTCGTCCGATCGGCTCGATGATGCCGGCGATTCTGCCGACATTTCGAAATGCGCCGTGGCGGAAGGTTCCGCGACGGCGTTCGTGCCGTCGCTTTCACTGACGAAGGGGCGTGTGGCAACACGATCACTGTCTTCTGATTGCACGGCCGGCTGCAGGGAACCCTGACGGCCGCAGCCAGACAGCAGAACAAGCGTACCAACCATGAACGCGAGTCGGGGGCTTCGACACATCGGCCGGTCTCCTGAATGATTGGCTCGAATGGGCTTCATCAAGAGAAACGGCCAAACTGTCGTTTTCTTAGGCGAAAACTAGGAGAATTCGGCGGACGCCTCGCTATTCGATCGGAGATTGGCTCCGAAAACGCAATGGTACTTCGATCGCCTCGGAAAACGGTACGCGAGTCCCCGCGGCGTGAGGCCATTCAGGCGGCTGAGTGAAGACGGTTGTGTTCACTTGGGACGACACCTTGCGGCCGTCGGGCATGTCGAGTTCGATCCAGACACGGCCTATCTTGAACCAATCCTGGCCCCTGTTGTCGACGACGAAGGCGTTCTCGCGGGCGAGTTTGGCGATTGCTTCCGGCGACAGCGACACGGTGGCGTCGCCCCAGATGCCCTCCCGTTCCGATCCGCCGGCGGAAGCAAGTGGGCCAATTGCGATGCCGTTGAACACGCCGTGCGAAATGTACCGGCCGCTGCTTTCGAGACCTATACCTTGGTAGTGCAAAACCGCGCGTTTGGCTTTGCGTAATTGTTCTACCGTGAATTCGCCCGGCGGGAACGGGCCGTGCTGATGGCAGAGTTGAACGGCACGGTCGTGAACCGTTGCGTTCAGTACCGCCGAGGCCGACTCGATTCGCATCGTCGCCCAACATGCCCAATCGCCCGACGAGTTGTCTTCGGGGCCCACGTCGGAAATCAATCGAATGCTCACCTGCTGCCCAGTCCAACGCCCAAGATCGGCCTCGAACGGCGTCCAGGCGTGCTCGATCCATTGCTTCTCGGCAACTGTGGTCTGTTTGCCGTCCCGGTCGACAACGGCCGCACGGAATAGGATTCCGTCGCCGGGGTCGCTGCCGTCGCGCTTGCCGATATCGCAGCGGAAAACCGTGGGTATGTCCGTCGGCAACGAGAATGGGCCGAACGTTCCGAATGTGTATCCAACACCGCCACGGTACGGCGGGTGCATGAACGCGCCCGGCTTCGATTTATCGCCGCACGTCATTTCCGTCCAATACAACTGGGCACCGGAGTTTCCGTCTAACGCGGATTCTCTACCGTCGCGGAAACTCTGCCCCGACCTTGTCTCGACGGTCAATTGCTCCAAGCTTCGTATGGACTCTTCACATTTCAGCCACCAGTCTCGGTGCATCCGAAGTGGACCAATCTGGATATCGAGCGGTACCTTGCGCACCAATTCGTGCGTGGGCATCACAAACGGGAATTCTGCAGTCACCGTCTTGCCAGGCGTCAGGTGGATCGTCTTTCGATGCCCGTCGAAGCAAACCTCTGCATCCGCGGTTGATGAGACATAGGGCAGCATGGCCAGACGAAAACCGTCGCGGAGTTCAAGATTTGCGTCGACCAACGGCCGAACGAGGAAGTCGATCCAGGCGTCTTCGAATTCGCACCAAAACTGCTCGCCCACAACCGCGTCGTCGGGAGCCTGAAACGCGTGTTCTTGTCGGCCAGCAATGGTTACCGTCTCGCCCGGAACCACTTCGGTTCGATCGCAGTGGAGGGCACGCTTTTCTGCTTTGCCTGGAGTTATCCGATAGCTGAAGGCACCGGGCACGGGCTCGATGTACACCAGACCTCGGCTGTACTTCGTGGCTGCCGGGCCCGTTTCGTTGCCCTCCTCGTCCAGTGCGGCCGCCGTACCGATCCGACCATTCAGGTCGACGCCGAAACGGGAGCACGGCGCAACGGGTATCACTTCGACTACTCCATTTTCGAGGCGATGCACGACAAGCGGCCCGTCACAGGCAGCCTTTTCGAACCGAACAAAGCGACCACGCGGATCCGTGTACAGATAGGCCGGTGAGTCGACATAGTCCGCTCGATGCCCATCGACCAGTGCACTGAACGCCAGGAAATCGCCTGCGCGTGTATCATGGGCATACCAGCCGTATGGAGGCAGTTTGGCATCGTCCGTGGTCCAGGTCTGCTCGGGATGCCCGTTAACGGTTACTTCCAGCCCGTTGTCGTATCGAGTGACGATCTGCGAACGCCGATAGGCACCTGTGGCGACTGCCGCGGTTGAGTCGAGCGAATTGCCATCGGCATCGGCGTAGCGAATGTCGGCAACGGCGGCTTGGGCGTATCGCGCGTGAATCTGCTGCAAACCGAAATAGCTGCGCAAGGTATTCTCGATGCCGCCTTGCCTTACCAGAAAGCCCGTGTGACCGAAGGCCAGTGTGCCGGCTAGGAACTGATCGAGCCTCGCCTGCTGCTGTTCGGGCGTTCTGCCCATCTGCTCCCCGCGTCCGAAAAACATGCCCGGATTACCCATGCCGAAGTTGCAGCACAGCGGGTGCATCTTGCGAAGGTCGAAATCGACCAGCCACGGATTCTCGTTCAGCCGGGCCAGTTGATCTTGGCCGTAGTTGCCGTCGGTCAGGCCGCAGTAGTACCAGTGGTTGTTTCCTTCGCTGTAGACGGGCCCGTTCCAGGTCTTCTTCTGGTGAAGCATGATTTCGCCGTAGGCGTAAAACGTGGCGGCAAACGTACCGGCGCCCGGTACGCGTGCATCAAAATCGCAGTACTGCCACGGACGCACGGCCGTGTGAACATCGCAGTAGGCTGTGTCGAGCTGGAACTTGTTTTGGATGATCGGTGCCAGACGCGATTCGTACTCGACTGCCCTGGCCGGTTTGGGGTTATAGCAGCGTGGCCACGCCGTTCGCCACTCGCCGTCCGACTGCCGCGTCACCATGTCTTCATGCCAATGCTCGTTGACAGGGGCGAAATCTGTGTAGTTGTTGTAGATTCCATAGCGAAATCCCAACGCACGGATCTTGCGGGCATACTCCGCCTGCGATTCATCGCCGCCTTTACCCGGTGCGGCGCGAGTGCGGAACGTGAAGCTCTCGCCGCCGTCGCGCCAACCGGTTTCGTGGTCGGTCAATGCGATCTTGGTCATGCCGTAACGGGCGATACGCTTCCACTGCGCATAATCTCGCTCGCGATCGCTGGCACCGTGAGCCCGCCAAACGCGGTCGCCTGTGACGTGCATCCAAGGCGACTCTGGATTTGGGATATTGGGGAAGACCTCCTCGAAACGAGGCGAGACGGTAAGAAAGAGACGCTCGAAACAGTCGTTCCGTCGGCCGTTGGTCTTTGGTTGATACCGCGATCCGCCGTTGCAAGTCGCGCCGGAGGAATCTACTTCGTTCTTGAACCAGAGTTCCGACGCGCTGGATCGGGTGTGATCGACCAATCCCATCGTGAACAGTGGTCGTTCGGCTGGACCGGAAACCAATACGGCCGGACGCTGGCTGCCTCCGGCCAAATAGGGCAGCGTCACCAGCCGGGGCTTGTCCAGTCCGACGGCGCGGCCGAAACGAACTTCCTCCGCAACGCCGCCCGCGCACGTAACGTCGATCACCAGCGACTTCTGCCATAGGCGAAGCGTATACGTTACCTCGGCCTCCTGGTCATCCCAGCGACACTGCCATCGCGTCATCAACGCATCGTCCTGCCGTTCGCAGGCGAGCAAGTTTGCCTTTGTTGGCAGCACGGGCATATCGCCCTTGCCACGGTGGAAATACACACCGCCATCGGCCATCGGTCGAAAACGAACGGCTCGACCCTCGCGTTCCCATTCGGCAGTTACGTCACCAAGCGTGCCCGATGCCGGCCGATATTTGTAGACCAACCGCCCATCGTCGCCTGCATAGACGAACGCGTAAGTCTCGCCCTCTTGCTTCAGCGATACCTCGAAATCGCCGGTCAGATTGTCTGGCAAGATCGTTTCGGGGCGGTTGGGAAACGGAAGGCGTCCCGGACCGATGTTCGTGCCGACGCTTTGACCGGGAAACGGTTCGACGCCACGCTGCGGACGGGGTTCGAAGCTCAACGGCGGTAGCGGCTCGCGATAGAAGCATAGATTGTCGAAATACAGGCAGCGGTCTTCGCGATTGCGTCCGCCCGTGATTTCCAGCCCTTCCCAGGTGGCCCCTTCGCCCAGT
>JADHUC010000104.1 GCA_016784735.1 Pirellulaceae bacterium
GGTTGAAGTCGATCCAGCCCTGTAGCTTGCCCTGAGCCCGGCCGCCCGTCCTGATAACAACCGTCGGATTAACTATCGCGCCGCGAGCCAAGTTGCCGGGCAAGATAACGCCGTCCTCGTCAGCCAAATTGGCGTTGTCGTCGCCCGCCGCATTGTCGTCCGGTATTCCATCGGGTTCGCCATCACGAAGGAGCCCCAAGCCAAAGCCTGGAATGAGCGCATGCGTCGGACCGTTGTCAGCTTCGAGTGTCGGATAATCAAAAGGCGCGGTAGACGGCGCGTCGCCGTGATCGAAGCCGGCGCTGTCGCTGTTGCCGAAGTCAATGTTCGTGAACACCTCGCCGCCGGTAGCCGAAACCGGTATCTCGTAGCCGTAAGGAACGGTGTAGGCAGCGGTGGCGTTCGGACCGGGGAACTTCTGTTCCCAACCCGGCGCAATGGACTCGCGGATCTTGACGGTGCCTGCTGGCGCGTCGAAAGCGAGGGTGTATCGGCCGGCCGCGTCGGTGCGCGCCGTCGGCTCCTGGAAGTCGAACTGGCCGTCACCGTCCAAGTCCACGTGGATCACGACGCCGGGCACTCCCGGCTCGTTGGCACCGCGGCTCCCGTCATCGTCCAGATCGTGCCATTTGATACCGCTGATTGTCGTTGGCCCAGGCGCCGGCGCATCCGGCAGTGGAGCCATCCGGAATTTCCCCCAACGAGTTCCCCATCGCCCGGTCGTTCCTTGGGCGGGCAAGGCGTACTCGTTGTAGGCCCAAAAAGTCACTTCGTCCGATGGATCCAAAGCGACGCTGTGATAGTCTCCCCAGCGGTTGGTGCCCCCGCCGAGATCATACACGTCCAGCCCTTCGGCAATCGCGACGGCGTCTCGGAGAGTCCCTGGATCGTCGTCGGCCGCACGCATCGCGTAGTAGGCACCGGCGTACAACGTTGGTCCCGACGCAGCGAAACCGATGGCCATGTTGTCTTGCGAGTCCACGTTCACGGCTGGCCAGTAGGTGTGTACGTTGAAGCCGAGTTCCTCGCCCCCAATATTCCCTTGGTCGGCCAGGGTCGCGGCGGTCAGGCTGGATGTGTCGAAACGAAACCAGTGAGCCGTAACTTGGTTGAGATCCGGCCCAGAGTAATCTGTCGGATATATGACCGTGGTCGTATACAGGGAGTTGTTGCGCCACACGGCGTTCAGGGTGCGCCGATCGCCACCATCGATGGTAGCCGCGCTGCCCATTTGGGAAGCTGCTGGTATTGGGAACGGGAAGTTGACAGGATCTTCAATGTCACCCACGTCGACAGTCGTCAACGTGAACGTGGGCGTTCCTAACGGATCGTCCACGCGAATCACGTCTACCAACTCATGGTCGGTCGTTTGGTTGGTATTGCCATCGTACAAGGTCAGCCACGTGCCGACTCCTGCAGGGGCGTTGCCAAAGACGTGCGCCGGCTGCATGCTGCGGAAATCGAAGGCCGCCGCCGTGCCAAGCCCTACCTGGAAGTCCACCCCGGTGTCGGCCGCCGGGTCGTGCAGTGTGACCGTCGCAGCCCCGTCTTCGTCGTAGAATCCTCCCGTACCTACGCCCTTGTCAACGATCCACAGCCGGTTTCCACCAAGTGTCGTACCCCCCAGTTCGAACATATTGGCCGTGACGTAGATTGCTTCTTCGTCCAGGCCCATTCCCGGGTAGTCGGCCCAAAACGTGGAAATGGCCGGGGTGCCGCCCGTGCCCAGGTCGATGTTCAGCATCGAGTTGATCGAATGGTAGTACCATGTGCCGTTGGGATCATTGTCGTCGGACACGGCCAACATGATGCGCGACAGATCAGTAGGATCACCAGCCGACGAATCCATCAACTCCAGCGCCAACGCCACAAAACGCTCTTCGTACTGATCGTAGACCACTTTTGGGTCGAACAGTGACGTCTGCGGGCGCAGTGGTGCGAAGAAGTTGCGCAGACTCGTGTGCATCTGCGAAGTGCCGTCCTTGGTGAACCACTGAACCGACAGATTGCCGATATTAACGACGTGATTCGGGCCAGCCGCGCCGTACGGATCCGGCGGCTGTACAATAGACGCCCCGGTATTGAAGGCATTCTGATCAATGTTGAAGCCCTCGATCGTGTCCAGAAGCGGTGGCGATGCGGCCAACAGACAACGGCTCTCTAAAGACTCAAAGGTCGGCGAACGCCGCCGCTTTGGCCTCCGTAATGCCTTCTTGCGTTGAGAGCGGGATTTGCCAATAGATTTGTGCAGACGGGATCTCACGACGCGACCCTCACCAACTGGAAGTAAGAAATCCTGGTGCTGGAGTGCTATCTCCGCCAGTGTAATCACTCATACAATAATTGCCACAATTTTCATCAGCGAACGCCAAAGGCATCCACCGAACCTCTCAGTCGCATGGCAGACGAAGTAAGAGGCACAAGATAGGAAGGACTCTTTCCGGTTTTGCAAGGCCGCATGGGGCCTCGGGTTATGACGCTTAGCAGTGCGCGAAAGTTCCACGCGTTGATTGTCAACATATCCTTTTTCGGCAAGATAGGGTATATGGTCACGATATTGGTGCCGGTTTTCGTCGACCAGCCCTAAACACTAACCGAATGGCCCGACTATTCCAGTGCTGACGGTCTGCCCGTTTTTTGGGACTTTTCCAAAGGCCGGGGATTCTCAGCCTTGGGGATGGGCGTCGGTGGCGGAACGCCTGACAATTGGGATTTGGGCTGAAGTCCAGTGGAGCGATTGCAGTCGGCACGTGGGAAAAGCGGGCTTGAGTCGCCGATTTTTGGCAAGAGTCGGGAGACGATGCCCTGAGAAGCGGTGAGAGGCGATGGCCGCCTGCTCCTGAAACCCTCGGATTGGGCGGTGAAAGCCAGTCCGGTGGGAGTGGAGCATTTGCTCGTTTTGCCGCAAACCGGAGGCGTGCGCGTGGGTTGAGATGGCGCGCACGCCTCCGGCTTGCGGTCAAACGAGTCAATCTTGCCAGGAGCGTTGTACTTCAGCCCAGATCGCTGACACCTACGGCGGGATTCGGATGATGGTTACCACATCAATTCGCCACCGAATGTGAAGCCATCGTAGAATAGCGACCCGCCGTCCGAGAAAGACGGCGTCCTAGTGAATCCAAACAGCGGAACCTCGGGATTGAAATTCTCCAGAGCCAGTGCGACACCCTCAAGCAAGATGAGTTCGTAGCCGGCGCGAATTGTGAGTTTGTGGTTGACCCGATAGGTGACATTCAGGCTTGCTTCCCCAAGAAAGGTCACTTTGTCATTGCCCGTCACTTCGTCCGGCACGATGCCAACGAATCCTGTATTGATGTCATCACCGGAAATACTGGTGAATTGCTTTGCGTTGTTGCCCAGCAACGCGAATTTCCCGTCCAGCCCAACGTTCAGGCCCGGAAGCACGCAGAGCCAGAGGTCACCACCTATCTGAGGTCCTGTCATGTAGTTCGTTGCGTCCACCATGCAATTCCCGATGCCGCCAACGTCGTCAATCAGGTCGGCGTCCGTATCGCGCGATGCATGTGAAATGAACCGCAGTTTCTCTTTGAGCTTCGTATACCGCACACCGATCAGCCACGAGCCCTGCAATAGACATGTCGGCCCGACCCAGCGGCGACGGTAGTTGAGTTCCAGACTGTCCAAGTTATTGGCCAACGAGACTTGGTGGAAATCGGCTTGATCGAACTGCTCTTGACCCTGTGGGTCATGGTTGAGGAAGTCGGAGAAGATCGAGTTCAGATTGTCCACGCCGGTCGCGCTGCTCTCTTGTTTGAAGTCAAACATGCCGAGATATGTGAATTCCAGATTGCTGCCGGGGCCCGTCTGGTATGTGCCGGTCACGCGAAACCCCGGTTCGTCTCCGTATTCCAGATCATTTGAACTGATCCGAGGTGTAATCGCCCCAGTCTCTTTCGAGAACTCGATAAATGGGCCATGGTTGTCCAGGCTCAGATAGAGGAACTCGGCGTGGAGGTCAAACCAATGAGGTTCGCAGCGACCGCCTTCGCTGTACGGAGCAACCATCCCCAGAAGACCTAACAGCACACTACCCATCCGATGCCCATGGCGTGGATAGTATTCGTCGGAATAGTACTCTTCCAACGATTCCGGTTCTGGCATCTCTTCCTCGGCAGACGGCACTGGCTCCTGGAAATAGGCTGGAGTGGCCTGCATCATGGGCTGTTGCGCGTAGTAGTAATTGGCCGGAGCCGCGTATCCCCAGCCCGGTTGATGCGCGGCTGGGGCTGGCATTGCTCCTGGGCCGAGATCGCCTATATACCAGGATGCTGGCTGAGACGGCGGGGACATCGGTTGACCGTACCCCATCTGCCCGCAAGCGTCAGTGACAGAAACAGCGGAAACCAAAATAGCCAGGACCGTCGTCCAGCAAGCCCGTTGAATAGTCGTCATCGAATGTCTCTCCGCGGCACGGAAGTAACCAACTCATGGGCGCGTGAAGCTGCAAAGCAGTGATTCCCAGCCGGCAGTGGCTCCTTACCCGCTTTCGGAATGCGGTGGGCATCCGAAACGCGAACGTAGGAGACCACGCCTGCTCGACAGACACTATCGGTCCGGAATAACAGCTAGAACCAGTACTTTCCGTCTTGCCGGAATAATCGCCCTTGTTTCGCCTGTTTTGCCATGCCTCCCATTTTTACGTGCGATCGAGAGGCAAAGCCATGGTACGTCAGGCGATCGCAAAAACGCGCGTTCCTGGTGTGATTCAGCCTGCAGGCAATGGAGGAGATGTCGCGCGGGAGTTCAGAAAAGTAATCGTTGAGGACCATTGTCTTTCGGCAGCCCGGCCAGCAGTTCTTCAGGATCGCCCTCTTGCTGATCGACGATTAGCACATTATCGCCGAAGTTGTGTTCTTCGATTTTTCGTCCGCGATCATCCAGCCGGACGTCGGCCTCGGTCGTCTTGCGTTGCGCGACCTTCAGCAATTGCTCGTACAAACGGTCGCGATTCGTGCCGTTGATATCGCTCACGGCGGTAGCTACCTCGCCGAGGTACCTGAGGAATATCGAGCGCCGCTCGCCTTCCTGCTTCACCTTCTTCCGCCGACGCAGATACATTCCCAGTTTCCGTCCAACGGCTTGAAGGCTTAGTCGCAGTTCTTTCTGAATCTCGGGATACCCAGCGATGGCCTCTTTCGATTCGCTCGTGAACGGGACCCAAACGCTGGCAACGTGCACCATCACGGTGACCGGACCGTTCGGCAGGGATCCGCGCGATTGGCTCAGCCCATAGGAACGCCAGTTCATATGCATCACGGCGTCGGTGATAGCACAATCCCGTGGTTTGAACTGCAACGGCACCCGATTCGCGTAGCGCAAGACCTGCATGGACTGCCCCTCGGAAAGATTGACGTTGCGCATTGCGTCGTGCAGCCTCTCGATGTCAGGCGTTTTCAGTTTGGCCGGCGATTGTCGCGTCCCGAATTTGGCTTCTTTGAGTATTCGATCCGCCGCTTCTGGTCCCAAACCGTCAAATGTCACGATGATGAACTGCCGAAGCGTGCGAGCGTCGCTTTCGCGCAACAGTTCCGTAAGCAACTCCCGAGACACCTTCCGAACCGTGCTGCCGCTGCCGTAGGCCAAGCCTACTTCGATCTGGAAAGGGTTCCCGCGATAAACTGACGGTGGGCGTGTCGCCGCGCAGAAGAATTCGCCAGGGACAACGTAGCGCAAGCCCTTCAGGACCAAATCTTCGCCAATGGGCGAGATACAGTCGGTGGCCGGCGCCTTGATTTTCGTCTTTTGAATCGCCTGGTACAGTGAATCCGCCACCTCGCGGCCAATTCGCTTTGTGGAAGCGCGCGTGCTGACGCCGGCGCCCTCACAGATCCGTCGAGCGACCGCGGGGCTTACGCGGGAGAACGAGCTGCATAGAAACTGGGACAGCGTCGTGGCCTTGGTGTCCTTCAGCATGGTGACTAGCCGCCCCAATTCGACGCCGTAAGGATGAGGCTTGATCTCTTTGGGCTCGTCCGGCAACTGCGTGGTCGACCGCTGATAGGTTTTCCAATTGCCTTCCGGATCGACGTAGTGCAGGGTAACGTGCGGGTTGGCGATTGCCGTCTGTTCGAGGTACTCGTCCACGCTTCCCCGCCCGCGTTGATAGCGTCCCTCCAACTCGATCGTGACCCTCGTTCCGCTGCGCACTTCTTTGGGCGGTTTGTCGTCTTCGGCGTCGTAGTGCGTGACCCATTCGATGCCGTTTTTCTCGATGTGCTTCCAGCCCTTCTCGCCGGCGGGAATGTCGACACCATCGCCTTTCCCGTTGAGGATTTCCGGCCGATTCTTCTTGGTGTCGATCTGGATCTTGTAGTAGTGGATTGGTTTCCGGATGGAGACCTTGGACAGGATCTTCACCGGCTTGCCGGTCGTGAGCATCCCATACATGCCGGCAGCACTGATGCCGATGCCTTGCTGGCCCCGACTCATGCGCAAACGATGGAATTTCGATCCGTACAGAAGCTTGCCAAAAATCAACGGGATCTGCTTCTTGACGATCCCCGGACCGTTGTCCTGGACGCCGATTTTGTAGCGGTTGTTACCGGTCTGTTCGATGTGGACCCAGATCTCGGGTACGATGCCGCCTTCTTCGCACGCGTCCAGCGAATTGTCGACCGCCTCCTTGACGGTGGTCATCAGCGCCTTGCGAGGATTATCGAACCCTAATAAATGTCGGTTTTTTGCAAAGAACTCACTGACGGAGATGTCGCGCTGTGCGGATGCCATCGACTCGGCAGTGGCGCGTCGGCGCGGCTTGCCGTTGCCGGAGGTGTTTCCGCTGGCGTTTGTCGTCGTTGAACTTGGCACGGTTGACAATGAGGGCACTCCTTCACCTACGTTCAGAGGGGCCGTTATGAGCTGAAAACCCGGCCCGCGAAACGGATCTCAAGGTGTGTACAAGGCACGTAAAGTGTCCGGATTATAACGGTTCGCACCCCTTCTTCACACCCGATTTGTACGCCGGAACCGGTCGATCGCGGACAATTGCCGCAAGCGGCAAATAAAGACTCACTCATATCACCGGGGTGAACCGAGTAATCTCTGTAACGATACCATCGAGTGCCACAAGGAGAGATTCGATGACACGAAGATTGACGCGATCCACGCTCGTCGCAGCGGCGTTGGTGGCCGGCGTCGGCATCAGCGTTTTGACCACATCCATCGCCCGAGCGGACGATCAGGCGGCCACCGAGTACGACAGTTATGTGACGGACATGTGCTATGCAGATGGCACGCCTTGCCGTCAGTGGGAATACGGGGATCCGGCGCTGTTTTACAATTTCTACGCCCCGAACAATTGCGGCGGAGTTCCCGCGCAGTTGTACATCGCGCCTCGTCCCGTTCCCCCGCGAGTGGGCCACACCTACATCACCTATCAACCTCTGATGCCGCACGAGTTTACGTACCCACACCACCGCACCTACCGGAAATACTATGACTGCGGTCGCGGGATGACGCGAACAAGTGTCCACTGGTATTCGGCCCCGGTTCTCAGCGTGATGAATGGGGTCCGCAACGCTGTTCGGATAGCACGCTGATGCCTGCCAAGCGAAAGCCGCGCGAGAGCATCCCACCAGATCCAGGAACCCACCAATGAAACGAACCAGCCAATTCATTCTCTATGTCGCATTGCTGGCTGCGGTCGGATTTTTCACGCAAAGTGTATCTGCCGATGGAAAACCCGGTAAGTCCCGTGCGCAGCCCAAAAAGCAGAAAGCCGGAGCCGCTTCCAAAGTCAAATCCGGCGCAGATTGCGGTGACGCCTGTTGCGGTGGGCCTATCCGCTGCGCCATCAGACGCGCTGTCGGGGGCGCTCGCAGTGCCGCACAAAGCGGCCAGCCATTCATCGATCCAGGGGCGCGGGCCGACTGGATGGCCGCTCAGCAAGCAGCCAACATGTCCTGGCACGCAGGCTACTATCATACGGCAACGGGGGCACCCGTTGCGTTGATGGTCTCGCCGCATGCCCGAATGCACACACGGTGGAGTTGGGGCGTGGCCCAGTCGTCGATGTATCCGCTGTACCATCAGTTCGAACGGCCGTACCCCGGTCCGGTCAGCGGCGGTGCGGCAGCCGGGATCGAGCCACTAAGGCCCACACCGAGATGGCCGAGTCACACTGACCAGTTCGGCGTCTATTACGTCCGGGGTCCGTGGTAGCTTGCACACTTGGACACTGTCCACGTGCTCGCTCCCGCCGGAAGGGCTAGAAGCCCAAGCGACGCCGACCTGAAGTACACGGCCAGATGCGTCAGAATAGTCGCATCTGGCCGTTTTCGTTGCGCGGCGGTCGAAACCGCGATGTGTCCAATTCCGGCGCGGCGCCGTCCAGTCTGTACTTCCTGGCAAAGATGACAAACGTGTCGCGGATGCTTTCGGCGTACATTCCGCTGCCGACCATCCGCTCGCCGAACGCGGTATCGTTCAGACTCCCGTCTCGCGTAGCCCGAATCAGGTTTTCGACTTTCTTTCGTGCGTCAGGACGGCGAGTATCCAGCCAGTCGAGGAAGATAGCCGCCACGCTTCGTGGAAGCCGCAGCAGTTCATACCCTGCGGATACGGCTCCCGCGTCGGCGGCCGACTGCATGACCTCCGCAATCTGGTAGTCGGTCAGGCCGGGAATGATAGGCGCGACAAGTACGCTCACGGGGACTCCGGCTTCGGACATTCGGCGGATGGCGCGCAATCGAGCTTCGGGCGTTGCAGTTCGTGGCTCCAAATCTCGTGCCAATTCGGCGTCCAGCGTAGCGATGCTCACGTTGACCTGAACCAATCCTGCGGCCGCCATTGGTACCAGCAGGTCCGGGTCGCGCAGCACCAACGAGTTTTTCGTGGTGATAGTCGTCGCTTGTTGCGCTTCCAGCATCACCTCCAACAAGCCGCGCGTGATACGGAATTCACGCTCGGCCGGTTGGTAGCAGTCGGTAACTCCGGACATCGCTATCGCCTCGCCCCGCCAACCGGGACGGCAGAGTTCCCTGCGCAGAAGCGATGCAGCGTCGTACTTGACCAAGATCTTGGTTTCAAAGTCTAGCCCGGCATTCATACCGAGCATCTCGTGATAGGGGCGGGCGTAGCAGTAGGCACAGCCGTGTTCGCAGCCGCGATAGGCGTTGATGCTGTAGCGAAAAGAAATGTCGGGGCTATCGTTTTTCGTAATGACCGTCCTGGAATCGTCCGGAAGGAACTCCGTTGGGATCTTCCGGCAACTGATGCGGTCGTCGTCCAAAGACAACTGCTCCAAGTCGTCTTCGATGCGCACCGGCTCGAAACGGTTGGGCGGACTCACCCCCGCTCCGCGACCTACCGGCGGCAGTCGCGGCGTTGGCTCGACACTCATCGCCTACTCCGTTGGCTGGTCTTGCTTGCACCCAAGTCAATCCACCTTCAATTCTAACGAAAGTTGACGGCTTGTCCGGCTCTCCCTACGATAACTCAACATGGGTTTGACGTATTTTAAGCGTTACCGGATGGAATTCGACCTCACCCGGCCCTTGTTCCCGGTTTGGGAAATGCCGGTGGGTTACCGCTTTCGGCCATGGGACGATGCGTTGCTGGCAGCCCATGCCGAGACGAAATACCGCTGTTTTCGCTACGAATTGGACGCCAGCGTCTTTCCATCTTTGGGGCACATCGACGGGTGTCGCAGGTTGATGCAGGAAATAACGCGGCAAGAGGCGTTTGTGCGAGAGGCCACGTGGCTGCTGGAGTACGGCGACCCAGCCAAGAATCGGCCGGAATTCTGCGGAACGATCCAGGGGATGCTGAGCCGAAAGGGAATCGGCTCCGTCCAGAACGTGGGGATCGTGCCGGAGCACCGGGGGCGAGGTCTGGGGACTTTGCTGCTGCGAAAGTCCCTGGAGGGTTTCTGCGAAGCCGGGTTGAAACGAGTTAGTCTGGAAGTGACGGCCAAGAACGCCGGGGCGCGGCGTCTGTATCGCCGGCTCGGCTTTCGTATGGTGCGGACGGTTTATAAGACGGCGGAGGTTGCACACGCCTGACAGACGCGGTACGTTGTTGCGGTCATATGCCGCAGCCGGTCTGGAATATCCGTAATCACAAGCTGCCAGCTTGCGAATCGACAACCTAGCTGCTTGTCGCTACGGACAATTCAAGCTGGCTGGGGTTATACCGTTCGTCCAACCGCGGTGACGGAGCACGAAGCGCACGTGACAGAGAACATCTTTATCCATAAATTCGACAACGGCCTTGTCCTGCTGGCCGAGTCCATGGACTGGCTGGAGTCGGCCGCGTTTTCGCTGTTGGTGCGCGCCGGCTGCAATCGAGACCCGGACGACCGGCTGGGGCTGGCGAATTTCGTCTGCGAAATGGTCCAGCGCGGCAGTGGCCAGCGCGATAGCCGCCGTTTCGTGACGGACCTGGAGCTGCTCGGGGCCGATACGTCTGCCTCGGTGTCCAACGCCCATTCCAGTTTCGGCGGCGCCATGCCGGCTGCGAGCCTGTACGAAGCACTGTCGATCTACGCCGACGTTGTCCGGCGGCCTCACCTGCCGGCAGACCAATTGGAAGATGCTCGGTTGGTCTGCATCCAGGAGGTCCGTTCCGTGGAAGACGACTTGCCGCAAAGGGTCTTCCAGCAATTGCGGCTCATGCGTTATGGTTGTCCCTTCGGTCGCTCCGCGGCGGGCAAAATCGAGTCCCTCCAACGGGTAGCGTCGGATGACCTCCATCGTTACTTCGACACGACGTATCGACCGAACGGCGCGATGCTGAGTGTGGCGGGAAAGATCGACTGGCCGCGGTTGCGCGACCACGTTGCCCAGTTGTTCGAGGATTGGTCGCCTAAGGAAGTGGCAGAACTGAACGAGGTGCCGTCCGAGGCCAATCACCAGCACCTTCCGCACGATTCCAGTCAGACCCACATCGGCATCGCTTTTCCGTCGGTACCGTACTCCCACCCCGATTATTTCCAGGCTCGCGGAGCTGTGGGCATTCTGAGTGACGGGATGAGTTCCCGGCTGTTCACCGAGGTACGCGAGAAGCGCGGGCTGTGCTATGCCGTCCACGCCATGTGCCATTCGCTGCGCGATCGCGGCAGCGTGCTATGTTATGCCGGCACGACGACCGAGCGTGCTCAGGAAACCCAGGACGTCCTGCTCGGCGAACTCGTGCGCCTGGCCGACGGAGTCGCGGCCGATGAATTGGGCCGTCTGAAGGCAAAAATCAAAAGCGGCCTGATCATGCAGCAGGAGTCCAGTCCTGCTCGTAGCGCTTCGATCGCCGCCGACTGGTATCACTTGGGACGCGTGCAGACGGTCGAGGAGTTGGGACGAATCATCGACGATTTATCGTGCGACAGCATAAACGCCTATCTGACGTCCAATCCGCCACGTGATTTCACGATCGTGACGCTGGGCGTCGACGAGTTGGAGAGACCCGTTGCAGTTTCGTAAACACACGCTCGATAACGGCTTGGAGATCGTCGCCGAATGCAATCCGCACGCATATTCGATGGCGTTGGGCTTCTTTGTGAAAACCGGCTCGCGTGACGAGACGGGCAAGAACCACGGCGTGAGCCACTACCTGGAACACATGACGTTCAAGGGCACGCCCACGCGCAGTGCGGCGGACGTCAACCGGGAACTGGACGAAATCGGCTCGCACGCCAACGCATTCACCAGCGAGGAACAGACCGTCTACTACGCTGCTTTCCTGCCCGAGTACCAGGACAAGGCAGTCGAGTTGTTGGGCGATATCCTGCGGCCGTCGCTGCGCGGGGATGACTTCGACATGGAGAAGAAGGTGATCCTCGAAGAGATCGCCAAGTACGAAGACCAGCCTCCGTTCGGCGCTCACGAGAAGTGTATGGCGGCCCACTTCGGATCACATCCGTTAGGTCGTAGCGTGCTGGGCACGACCGCCAGCGTCGGAGCACTTTCGCGCGAGCAAATGCTGGACTACTTCCAGCAACGCTACAGCCCCCGCAACATCGCCGTGGTGGCAGCCGGCAACGTGGACTACGACCGGCTGGTCTCGTTGACCGACAAGTGCTGCGGCTCGTGGGAGCCGTTCGACGCCCCGCGCGAGACGCCGCGTGCAGACGCTCACACGAGCGTGGAAGTGATCCAGAAGGAAGCGGCCAACCAACAGTACGTGGTACAGATCGCGAACGGTCCGGCCGTCGAGGACGACGACCGCTACGCCGGACGGATCTTGGCAACCGTCCTCGGCGACGACAGTGGCAGCCGGTTGTTCTGGGAGCTGATCGATACGGGGCTGGCCGAGTGCGCGGCCATGGGAGCTTACGAGTATCAGGGGACCGGCGTCTACATGACCTACCTGTGCTGCGCGCCCGAGGACACGGCCGACAACCTGGAACTGATCGCCAAGATCATGCGCGAGGCGGAAACTGCCGGGATCACCGAAGACGAGTTGGCCCAGGCAAAGAGCAAGATCCTGTCACACATCGTCCTGCAGAGCGAAAGGCCCGGTAATCGCATGTTCTCCGTGGGCAGCAATTGGCTGCAGCGAAGAGAATATCGAACCGTTCGCGAGATTCTGGACAGCTACGAAGCGGTGACGGTCCGCGATGTTGTCGCCGTGCTGGAAAAATACCCGCTGACAGCCAACACCACGGTCGCCGTCGGCCCCATGCCCCACCTGCCGGATGCATAGCCGAATAACCGGATCTTGAACAGGAGTAAACAGAGTCAACAGAGGCTGAAACCACTCTCTGCTCCCTCCGTTGCCTCCTGTTCAAAAGCCTCGCGCACATCAGTTGTGGCCGGTCTCCTGACCGAGCCACGGCAACCCGCCCCCAGAGAGATTTCGGGACGCGCCTTCACACCTTCTGCACTTCGAAGTACAGCAGTGCGTGGTCCGAGTACTTCTTTGCCCATGCATCTCGCTTCTCGTCCGTCGGCTCCTGCGGCCAGCCACGCAAGTCGATCGGTGCCCCACCGAAACTCTTGAACTGCAGGTGTTTCGCGGCCACCACGTGATCGAGATCGCCTGGATCAAAGCTCGCATTGGAGCCGGGCCAAAACGTGTTAGGGTAGTTCTTTTCCAAGACTTTCATGCTGATGCTTGATACAGCCGCCCGTTTCTTCAGCCGCTCGATCTCTTCCGCGCCGCTGACGTCCTTGTTGCTGTACGTCAGATTCATTCCCATCGTGTTCAGATCACCCACAAAGATGTAGTTTGCCGTGCCGCTTCCGCCCGATGCCTTGTCGAGCGTTTTGCGGAACTTGATCGCTCGTTGCGTCATGTCGTCACGAAGCCCAAATCCCTTTGGCACGCGCAGGCTTTTCAGGTGCAAGAAGACCATTGGGTAGTACGCACCGTCCACCACAATCGCCACCAACACACCGGGACGAAGACTCGTCTGCGCCGACTTGAACTCCAACCGCTGCGTGACGAAAGCCGAAAAGCCCTTCTTGATGCCGACGAGAATTTCCTGGGTCTGCGGCCCCTCGGTGATATGAAACTGATGATTCGGCATCGCCTCGACGATCGGCCGGAAGACGACCGAACTCTCCACTTCATACACCGCGACCACATCCGCGTTCTGACCGGCCAGGAAATCAACGATCGGCTGGACCGGTTTCTTGGGCTTCCGGGGCTTGTTGGAGCTGCCCTGTTTTTTCTCCAACGCACCAAAATGCTCGACATTCCACGAGGCGACAGAGAAAGCTTTGGCCATCGCAATTCTCCTTAGATGGGAAGAAAGGGCGAAGTCACAATGGGTCAATTCTACCGGCCCCACGGCCTCATCTCAGCCCCCACGGACCGCGAAAATGGCACAACGTCCGGCCTTGCGGAACATCGGGCCGTCGATATAATTCTGTGTTCACAATTTACTGGGGCCGTAGCTCAATTGGTTAGAGTACTGGACTGTCGATCCAGTGGTTGCGGGTTCGAGTCCCGTCGGCCTCGCTTGTGTCAGACGATGACAATTGAAGAGATAGGTTGCCTAACCCCTTGCCACACAAGGGGTTTTTCTTTGGCCTCTCGTCCGGTCCGCTGCGACCTGTGGTGCCACGAGATGCTACAGGCAACCAGATGGGTGTCGGCATGGCGGGGTTTGGCTAGGTGTGTGGGGCGGGGTTGGCGCGTACTTTGCTCCGCCTCCCCGCCCCAGAAGATCTGTCGATGACGGCAAGCTACTCCACGCGAACGGCGTCATCAAACAGCTTGTACTCAAACGTGACGGTTATCACTTCGTCCGTTTCCTCCCGGTCCACAACAGTATATCGCTGCTGCTTCGGTTCCCTTTCCGAAACCTCCAAAACTTGGGCTGCGCCGACAAATGCTGTCTCCTCTTGCACCCCAGCCACGTCTAAAGGAGTGAATGGGCGGATCGTCTCCCCTATCGTTCCTTCTTTGGTCTCCACGAACCACAGATTTGCCAAGTTTCTTCCACGGTAGTTGTCGGATTCGCTATCATAGGTTCCGTCCCACGGTCCCTCGCCGGTAAGCTTGAGAACCACGCGTTTTTCTGCCGTCTGTACTTGTGCACGGCGATAAGGCTCGCCCCAGTCCATCTCAGGAAACGTTTTCTTAAGCAACTCTCGAGACAGACAACACGCCACATCCAACGAGCCCAAAGTCATGGTCTCGCCCGTCTCCTGGCGATATTGTTCGATGAGTGGCTCTAATATCTCAGCAAAGCCCTGAAACAGCTCATCATACGACTGCCCGATATCGCTGTTTTTTGTGGCCCAAACGCCAAAGCCCTTGAATTCCTGCCACTCTTTTTCGTTCATTTGTCAGTAGTCCTTTATCCTATCCAGGGTCGCCGCCGCCGCGTGTTCGCGCGCTCAAGCGATTGGAGGTTAGCGGAAAACGCCGACTCAACCCGCGATGATAGACCAGTCGTAGTTGGCTCTCAAGTCTTCAATGAAGTTTCTCCTGCCGCAGCTAGTGTCATTCTCGATCGTTGCAGCCAAGGACCGACGGAGGGGCTACCGCGAGACGGTGCGAGCCGATTTGAGCAGCGACGGAGAAGCAAATTCACGCCGATTGCGGTTGCTTCCCGTATTGCAGTTGCTTATACTGGTGAACACCTACCCAGCCAAGCCGCACTGCTTGCGTCAGTCGGATACCTACCTGCGAAGACCCACCGAATCACTACCCCACCACGACCCACTGACACGGCGATTAGCGTTTCGTGTTTTCCTTCAGCGATGACAGGCCAGTTTTGAACTCATTGTCTTTCATCGATTTTCCGCTATGGCGATCAACCGATTGACGAGTGGCGCGAGTTCATCGCTGGCGCGATGTGCGATGATTTGGATTCTGCAAGTGGACTTCTGAGAAGGAACTGCCCATGACAAACAACCAGATTCTCCACTACGTCGGTCATGACGGCGAACAAGCCGTCAACTCCGCCATGACGCAACGGCAGATTGACCAACTGAAGGCGTTGCGGTGCGACCTGGTGACGGACGAAGGCGAGCCACTCACCTGGTTCGATTTCGATAATCCGGTTGAACCGCAAACACTGTTCCAGTTCATTCTGGGTGACCACAAACATCGAGTTGACCAGCGCAGCAAGATGGCAAACCAGCCGCCGCTCGGTGTGGCCACCGTGGTCGATGACGCTTGCATCCGATTCGAGTTCTACGAAGGTTACCACACGCTGAAGAAAACGTATGACCTGCGATCGAAGGACCTGCAGGGCGTAGAACTGGAGGACTTCATCGAAACCGTCGAGCGAATCATGAGCGGAGCGGCTTGAGCAGAAGCCGGCCGCATTCCCGATCCGGTCTTCACGAATGCAACTTGGGTATGCCAGATCTGACCCCATGTCAACAGTCGTCGGTTTCTGTTTTGGGATGGTTTCGTTCAACCGAGACGATTCGCCGCGTCGATAAGAACAGTATCGTGGAGACTTGAATACCTCTGAACTGCGCCTTTAGTTCCCACGAGTTACACTACGGGCCGTCGCGTTCGGCAATCGCGACGGCCCGTTTTTGTTATGCCCGCAGATTCTCTCGTGATGTTGTTTGACCGCTGGAGGCTGCTGAAGAAGTAGGTCCCGCTTGCCGAGCGGGACCTGGAAACGTTGGTAACTTCGGAACTCGAGGTCCCGCTCGGCAAGCGGGACCTACTTTTCGCGCGGCTATAGGAAGAACTTCGCGCGAACCGCTTCGATCAGGTCGTGGAGCCAGACGTAGCCGAGGCTTCGGCGACCGCAGCGGATGCGGGCTGTGGCGCCGGCACCGGGGTGTAGATTGGTGATGCTTTCTCGGTCAAAGGCGATTGTCACCAGCACGGACAGGTTCTCTGTCTCGTCCGGTTCGGTAATCATGGCGACTTTGTCGACTTTTCCCGTGTGTTTCGCTCCCGGGTCGGTCGCCAAGACGAATGTGACGTCCAGGTCTTTCTTCAATTCGTGGCGGGCCTGTCGGACGTAGCCGATGTGTTTGTCCGGTACGTTGACCTCCAACACCCATGGGCCTTCGGTGTCTGCGATCGTCATGAGCACTTGCCCTCGTCCGACCGGCCGCATTTCCAACACCTCGGTCACTTCCCAAGTAAGTACCTGACCTGGGATCGGACTGCGGACGTCCAGACGATCGCGTTGCTCCTCCAGCAGTTTCTTCTGCAGACTCAGGCTTTCCAGCGATTTCTTCAGCCGTTCCTCTTCGGCGGTCAAACGCCCGTATTCGTTTCGCTCGGCAGCGGTGGTTGGGTTAGCGCCTAAGCGAGATGCCTGGGCGGCGTTCAGTTGCTCGGTGGTCGTCTGGATTTCGCCCAAGACGCGAGTGTATTCGTACTCCAGATCACTGCTGCGCAATGTGGCCAAGGTGTGCCCGGACGCGACTTGATCGCCGTGTTTCGCACCCAGCCGTTCCACCTGCCCGTCAAGGGGAGCGAATACCTTTCGACGTACCTTTGGCTGCAGTTGGCCGTGGCATTGGATGTAGAAGTCGGCCTTGACCAGGACCAAAGCGGCGACGATAGCGACCAAGGTTGCCAGCCCACTCAGCAGTTTCGGCCGCCGCTTGGGCGAGGCCAGCCAACGGATCCGTCTGAACACGCGAACCAGTGGAATGCTGTCGTAGGCCAGCGCATTGGCGAGGGCCGACGTGCCATGGCGGCAGACCGTCCGGATACGCTCGGCGTGCTCCTTCTGTTCGGCTTCGCTGCTGAACCATTCGAACACCAGCACCCCAACGGCGGGTTCAGTGTCTCGATGTTCGTCCTCGCCGGGCGGCTCCTTCAAAGGGAACACGGCCAGGCTGCGTGTGTGGGCGTCGTCGACGTACGACTGCGCCGCGCTCTCGACCTCCGGCGGCAGGTCACTCGCCCGGCCGGTGTACCACAGCGGCTCGCCGACGGTCGCCACTCGATGGGCCAACTGCTCCAACTGGCGAATCGTGTTGGCACGCCGATCGACCACGTCCACTCCGCTGATCGCGCGAACCGCGTATCCGCCGCCTTTCCGCACGGCGACGGTCAATCGGTCGCAATCGACCAGTCGTCGCCCTTCATTGGCCAACGTGTAGGCTGCAGCGTCTAAATCCACTTGGTCGTGGACCAATTCCGTGAACCGTTCGATCCGGCTCCAAGACGACTGGCGGTCGCGCAGGCGGCGAAGCTGCAGGTTGCGGTGGTAATCTGCGGCCAGACCGCACAACGTTGTGATAACTTCCGTGTAGCTGCGCTGTGCGTCGGGCGATAGGTCCGGTCGCTGGAGCACCTCGACGATTCGGAGCGTTTGCCCGTCGACAGCAACCGGGCAGGCGACCAACAAGCAGTCGGTGGGATTGTCGATTCGGCCTTCACTGCCGGAGCATGGTGGCGCGGTTCGCGGCTGGTCCGTTGCCGATACAGTGTTCAGGAATGCTTGATGACCGTGGCGCGCCTCCCGGTTCGTGGCCAGCGGCGTCTTTTCCAGGTTTATGTGATGTTCGAGTCGAAAGCCGTCACCCTGGTCGGGCGTCCAGATGGCGCCTCCGATCGCCGCACCCGTGCGCACGGCACCGTCCAGTACGGCCGCATAGAACTGCTCTTCCGGTAAATCGGCCTTCGACAACTCGGCGATCTGATCCACCAGATCCTCGATCTGCCGCCAGGCATCGTCGATCGCGGGGGAATCGGGGGTCGCGTTTTCTGTCGTCATGACAACTCGAAGCGAGTTTTCGTTTCTGCTCAGTCAGCCTCGTTCAGCGCGTCGATCACTTCGTCCATCGTCCGAAAACGGTCCTCTGGATCCTTGGCCATCATTTTCTGATAGACCTCTTCCAGCCGGTCCGAGGCATCCTGGCGAATCTCCTTCAGCGAAGGCGCCGGTTGGTAGCGTTGGGCCGTCGCTTTTCGGCGTTGCCAGTCGATGGGGTAGACCACTCTTTTTGCGAGGATGGCAAATAGTGTGCAACCCAGGCTGTAGATGTCCGCCCGGCCGTCTGCCTTGGAACTGTCGACGATCTGCTCGGGAGCCATGTAATCGAGCGTTCCCACGGGGCTTCCGGGCCGTTCGAACGTGCGCAGCGTCGGATCGCTTTCCTGCAAAGCCAGACTCCAGCCGATTACCTTGACGACACCATCGCTGCCGACAAGCACGTGGCTGGGATTCATATTGCGGTGGATAACGTTTTGGCTATGCGCGTAGCGGAGCGCCTTTGCGGCCTGTGTGACGTAACAGACGGCCGTAGGGACATCAAGCGTGTGATCCTTGAGCAATCGAACGAGATCGGGACCGTCGACGTGCTCCATGATCAAGTAGTGGGTCCCCTCCATTTCTCCCGCGTCGTAGGTTGCCACAAGGTTCGGATGGTTCAGCCGGCCCAGCAGCTTGGCTTTGCTTTGAAAGCGGGCGACGATCTCCTCTGACTGGGCAGACGTATGCGAGAGGATTTTGATGGCCGCCAAACGATCCAAGTGGCGGTGCTTTGCCTTGAGAATCTGGCCGCTGCCTCCCCGATTGATCTGGTCGATCAGCTCATAGTTGCCAAAGGCCGTGCCGTCCACAACCTGCAAAGGGACTGCCGCCGGTGGAATCGAGGATTCGGCCAGCAGGCCCAACTCCGACTCCAACTCGCTCCCTGGCGAAAGCAACTCGGCCACAGGGACCGAATCTTCGCCCTGTTCGGGCGCGTCCGGAATCTGCTCCGGTTCGGGTGCGGGCTCTTGCTCCGGTTCGAACGGCGGCACCTCGGCGTCCTCTAGAATGTGGTCTTCCGCCGTGACGGGAGCGTCGTGTCGGATCTCCGGAGCGAGCGGCTGCTCCGGTTCGCTCGCCTCGGCGTGTTGCTTCTCCAGGATCACCTTCAGCGCGTCGACCTCGTCTCGCAACGCTTGGATATCATTGCGCGGCGGCGCTTCCTGAATCGCGCCATCTTCGTCGACGCCGCGTTCTTCGGGATGGTCCGAGTCACGATCCGGGCTGGCGGATTCTTCTTCGTCGATTCTCGACAGAAGGAACTTCAGCCGCTCTTCAGCCGGTTGCACGGCGAGATCCCGCAGCGATTCACTCGGCTGGGAATTCTCGCTTTGATCTGGCGAGCGTCCTTCCGGCGGCAGAGCCACGTCCACACGGAACACGGTCCTGCCGATGCGGAAGTCCTCGCCGGGCCCGATCGTGAAGTCCGTCAGCGCCTCGCCATGCAGATAGATGGCGTTACGGGCCGCGGACAGGCGGCGTATGCGGAGCCGATCGCCTTCGAGCAGTAAATCAGCGTGTTCGCGGGAAACTCGCATGTCCCATGGGACCGCCCAGCCGCCTTTTGGCGAGCGTCCGAGCCGAACCACTTGGTCGATCGGGATGCGGCGACGCCAACGCTGGTTTACTCCCGGACCTACGGCAACGAAGTCGTATTCGATCATTTCTTCGACAGTTGGATTTGATGTGTCACCTCAATTGTAATCTATCTTCCCGCTCAATTCCTGCGAAAGCCCAAAACGCGGTGCTTGTCATGGTCTTTCTCGGGTGCGACAATCTAAGGAGTCATATCTTTACGCATCCCGCAGGTGCAGTCATGGCCGTAACTAGTTCGGAAGCGTTTCTGCAGGTCCTGAAGAAAAGTGGGCTTTTGTCGCAGGAGGAGTTCGACGAAGTACTCCAAACTTACGGTAGCGACAACGACCCAAAGAGTATTGCCCGTACACTCATCAAAAACGGCATAATCAATAAGTGGCAGGCTTTGCAGTTATTGGCCGGTCGTCACGCATTGATGCTGGGCAAGTACAAGCTGTTGGATCAAATTGTGGCCGAACCGAAGCAGCGGGTCTATCTGGCAGAACACGCGCAGATGGGCCGTCGAGTCGCGATTAAGGTCCTTTCTCGGCAGCACGCCACCGAAAACCCGCAGGCGGTCAAGCGTTTCCTGGACCAAGCCAGCAAAGTGGCCGCGTTGGATCATCGTAACATCGTCCACGTGTACGACGTTGAGAGCCGCGACGAACTCCATTATGTGATTTTGGAGCATGTCGAGGGCCGCAGTCTGAAACGGATCTTGGACGAGCACGGCCCGATGCCGACGGAAAAGGCAGTCGTTTATGTCAGTCACGTAGCGGGCGGTCTTGCCTACGCCTACGAGCGGAAGCACGTTCACGGAGACATCCGACCGGCCAATCTCCTGGTCGACGGCCAGGACGTCGTCAAGATAGCGAATTTGGGTGTGAAGGGTCTGATGCCGGCCGATACGGATGACAAAGGCGACGCAGTTGCCCCGGCGTATGTCGCGCCGGAGAAAAGGGCCGGCGATTCCACGGGCGATCATCGCAGCGACATCTACTCGCTGGGCTGCGTGATGTACGCGCTGTTGACCGGCCATCCGCCAGAGGAGCAGGCGGGAGAGTCACCGAGCCTGCTGGACGATCGACCGGACGTGCCCGAACCATTGGCGGCCGTGTGCGAGAGAATGATGGCCCACGACCCCGCCGAGCGGTATCAAACTGCCGGGGACGTACAGGAGCATTTGGACGAGTGGCTGGCTTCGGCCGGGCATGCGAAGTCCGCTCCGGCGACTGGCGAGGCTGCCGCCGCCGCGAGTGATGCGCGGCCGCCGAAAGCGGCTGCGCCGCCCCCGCGAAAGACAGCGCAAGAGAAACAAGCACCCAAACAGCAGGCACCTTCCGGAAGTCCCAGAAAGCAAGAACCGGTCGCTGCCGACGCCGCTGCGAATCCGCTGAAGGCGCCTGCTCCGGCGGCGAAACTCAGGAAGCCAACAACAACGGCAAAGCAGGACAAAGCAGAAACAAAGGCGAAACCGGCCCCAGCCGCAGGGGCTGTCGGCGGTTTTGCCATCGATACAGAACGCAGACGCCGGCCCAAGAAGGGAAAGCCAGCAGCCGCCGGGGGCCCCGCAAAGGCTGCCGCCGCCGCAGGCACTTCCGAAGCGAAATCAAAGCTTCCCCTAATAATCGGCGGCGCAGTGGTGGGCGGCTTGGTGTTGGTCACCTGCGTGGTTCTCTTAGCCTTATTCCTTTTCTCTGACGGCGATGGCGACGGCGTCGATGTAGCGCAGGGCGAAAACGGGGAAGCCAGCGCCGGAGACCCGGCGGACGCGACCGGTACCGACGCGGGAACGGAGAGCGACCCGGAGAGTGATCCGGAAACGGATCCCGAGACCGATCCAGTGTCGACGACCGAAACAGACCCGGAACCAGGCCCCGATGATGGTTCTGCCGGTAGTGAGACCAGCGAAGACATCGGCACGGAAACGCCGGACGCCGACGGATCAGGTGGCACCACGTCCAAGCCTGCTGACGAACCGGGTTCCGCCGCGGGTGCGAAGAAAAAGGCCACGGCAACAGAAACGAAGTCCAACACCGATACCACCGCCAAGGTTCCGGACACCGCCCAAGAAAAACCCGTCACGAAGAAGCCAGTGGATGAGAATCCGGGGACGAAGGCGGTCGCCAAGAAACCGCCGGCCAAGAAACCACCGGCAAAACCGGCCAAGAAGCCGTTCGAGGAATTCCCGAAACTCGTTGCGTTACCGGATCTTGAAGCTGCGGATGCAATGAATCCGAAGAAGCTCGGACCAGTCTACGTCGCGGCGGACGACTTGTGCTTTATCAAGCTGCGAGGTGGGGAGAATGCCTGCAAGGGCTCCCAGACCTTTGTCATGCGCAACGCGGATGGTGGCCTCGCAGAACGCGACTGGGAGATAATGCTGCGCGATGGCGAGGCCGACCCGGGCACGAAGATAGCTCATTTGTCGCTCGGTGACGACTGGCAATTGAGTTTCACGTGGCAGTCCGAAGCAAAGACGCAACCGAGTGCGCCACATGTGGCCAATTGCGCCCTAATGCTCAGTTGTAGTGGTGAATCGCACATCGCGCTGCTGCGCGAGCCAACTCGTGTCGAGGGCATGGCGGTCGATCTGCAGAAGGTCGTTTCGAAACAAGACTGGACCATCGACATGCCGCCCGATCCATCGGCCATCCGGTTGGAGATTACCGGCGTTGGGGGCGCAAAGTACTCGGTTGACCCCGCGCCGACGTTCAATGCAGACAGGAGCGAAGCATGGGTGAAGTTGGAAGACGGTGGCGGTCTATTGGTGCTGAAACTCGAAAGTTCACTGAAGAGATCGCTGCAGGTGACATTGATGCCGCACATCAAGAGTTCGCCTGACGGCAAACCAGAGCGGCTGAACGTGCGGATGATACAGCAGACCAAGTTGGGGCTACAGCATGTCGTGCAAGACAGGCAGATCAAGATCAATCAGGCGAACCAGGCTATGAGGTCGAAGCAATACACGGAAACCGACAAGAAACGCATGATCCAACCGCGTTTGGCAACCTTCAAGGTTGAGCTTGAGCAAGCCGAGAAGGCTCTGCAGCAGTGCGAGAGTCTCGAAAAGATGTTGAACGAAGCCTCACTGACAATGAACTTCCGCGTCTTCTACGATGCGGATTCCAGTGAAGTGGATCTGTTGCACATCGGGGGGTAAAGGGGCCGAGAGCAGCAATGGCAAAGAAGTTTGATCCGTACTACAAATGGCTCGGGATACCGCCCAGAGACCAGCCGCCGAATAACTACCGGCTGCTGGGCATCGAGCTATTCGAAAGCGACCGGGATGTGATCGACGCCGCGGCGAATCGCGTCATGGCGTATCTGAAGGACTTGGCGGCGGGAGACGAAGCCGAGTACTCCCAACAGCTATTGAACGAGGTCTCACGAGCACGCATTTCCCTGCTGAACAAGCATAAGAAAGAGACCTACGACAAAGAACTGCGGGCCGACTTGAAATCCAAAGGCGTCCCGGAGCCGAAGGCGGGGAAGCCCGCTGCGAGAGCGCCCGCCAAGAAACGCGCGGGCGTCTCCACAGGAAAGGAGGCGGCGGAAGAACCTCCCGTAACCTCGTTGTTTCCGAAGATCCGCATCGATGCCCCGCGGCCGAAGCCAGACGCCCCAGAGGTCTACGCCGAACCGGACGAACCGGCCGAAGAGGGACCCGCCGAGGAGGGACCGGCAGAAGAGAAGAGTCGGCGGAAACTGATCGCAGTCATCGTGGCTGCCGTCGGCGGAGTGCTTCTTGCCGGGTTGATTGTGACAGTGGTGTTGCTGCTTTCCGGCTCCGGCGATGACCAAGTGGCTTCTGCGCAAAACGGTGGGACTCAAGACGATGGGAACGGATCGGCAACGACAAACGGAGAGGGCTCGGGAACGGAAGGCAAGCCCGAAAGTAAGCCCGGTATGGGTGTCGAATCTGACCCTGAGACGGATCCCGAGGCCGACCCTGAATCAGATCCCGAGACGAAACCAGAGCCCGCAGAGCCCGACGCGAAAACCGAGCCCAAGCCGAACGATCCACCAGCCGATGTCGAGTCAAAGCTGCCGGATTGGGCGCCCGAGCCAAAAGACCCGGATGACGGTTCGCAGAAGCCGGACGACGAACCGCCTCCCGATGTTCCCGGCAATCCCAAAGGCAAGGGCTCACCGCCAGACGACACAGCAGTAACGAAAGTCGACGTACCCGACGTGACGCCTGAGGAAAAGCCAGACCCGCCCAAGCCGGCACAGCAACCTTTCGCGGGTCTGCCGTCGAAAATCACGTTGCCCGACTTGGAAGTCGCCGACGCCATGGATGCGCAGGTGATTGGGCCGATCCATGTCGCGCCGGGCGAATTGTGTTTCATCAAATTGCGTGGCGGCGAGCATGCAAGTAAGGGAGCCCAGGCGTTTGGAATGCGCAATGCCGACGGTGGTCTCGCCGAACGCGACTGGGAAATCTTCTCGCGAGATGGAGAAGACGACCCGGAAACAAAGATTGCCCATTTGTCGATCGACGACCAGTCGCAACTCACCTTCCAATGGCAGTCCGAGGCCAAGGCTCTTCCGCTGGCGGCGCAACTGTGCAATTGTGCCTTCAGGTTCAGTTCGACTGGCGAATCACACGATTTAACGCTTCGGCAGCCCGAGCAAGTCGAGGCGATGACCCTGGACCTCAAGAAAACAACCACGGACAGGAACTGCACCATTGAAATGGCCCCGGATCCGACCGGAATCAAGATCGAGATTGTCGGCGTCCAGGAATCGAAATACAAGGTGATGCCAGCGCCGACGATCGAGGCAAAACAAGGCGAAGCGTGGATCGAGCTTGAAGACGGCGGTGGGCTGCTGTCGTTGAAGGTCGAGACAGACATGAAGAGGCGCCTGGAGGTAGCCGTCACGCCGCATGTGAAGCTCGCCGCGGGTGCCCCGCCACAGAAGTGTAATGCGAAGCAGTTCGGGGAGTTGTTCGCGCTGGCGCAGAGGAACCTATTTGACGCGGAACGTGCCATCAAGCAGTTGCCACAGGCGATAGGCCAAGCGCAGGGCCCATTGAAAGCTGGGTTGCAGGACCAATTGGCTCGATTTGAACAGGCGCATCCGGCGCTCGTCGCGGCGGTGGCAGAGGGCCAGAAGCTGGCGACTTTCCTGCAAACCGTGGATGGCAACATGCAGATTCAGTTCCGAGTCTTCTATGACGCGGATTCCACCGAGGTGGATTTGTTGCACATCGGCGGACCGGCTGACGGGCCAGATGACCAGGCGCAAGAATAGCCCATGTGGCTTGGTGGCAATTGGTTCCTGTGTGTTATCACTGGGCCTCCCGCTGTTGGCCCCGTTTTGGCCGTTGGCCTGACACGGCGTTTGCCCGCAACCAGGTAGGATGGGCCAAGTCTTCGGGGCCCACCGGAAACCGCTCGCCAAGCGATCACGTGAGCATCGTTCGGATACCAGAGCTTTTTCAGTATCGAGAGCCCATTTCGGTGGGCCGCGAAGACTTGGCCCACCCTACGAAGACATGACGCGTCGGTGGCAAATGTCGTCGGGCAAGGGCATTATTCTGCCCCAGACGATTCTGCCGTGTCCGACCGTTTGACACGGTTCCGGCTGCCAGTAGAATGAATTGCATAGCCTTACGTTAAGTCCCGCTCGAGTTTGCGGGATCGCGCAAGTCGGTTCAGGCAATGCCCACCCGGGTGATTAGCCCGCTTTCGCCGCTTGTTCGCGTCAGCGTCCGTTTTCTTTCCTCAAGTGCGAGAGCGAGAACATGACAACACTATTTGCTTTCTTTGGCTTCCCCGGACACATCGAAGCGATCATTGTTCTAGCGGTGATCCTGCTGTTGTTCGGTCATCGTCTTCCCGGAATGATGCGTTCCATGGGACGCAGCGTTGTAGAATTCAAGAAAGGCATTCGCGAACCCGGCGACGACGAAGAAGACGACGACGAACCGGCGATCAGCAGTTCGAAAGAATCGGGCGAAGAAGTCAAAAAGGTGGAAGAAGCCAAAGTGGAAGAGGCGTAGCGAACGGGCGACCGTACGGCCTTTTCTCGTGAGTGTGCTCTGAAACTGCAGTAGTTGCGCGTGCAAAAAAGGGTGGACCATGTTTGGACTCGGAATAAATGAACTGATCATCATCGGCGTCGTTGCCGTGTTACTGTTCGGCAGGAAACTGCCGGACGTTGCCAAGTCGATGGGAAAAAGCTACGCGGAGTTCCGCCGCGGCTTGTCCGACATTCAATCGGAGATGGACGTGCGATCGGATATCTATTCGGCCACGTCCGACTCTTCGTCGTATGCAAGCGAAACGTCCTATGACGAATATGACGATTACGACGAAGCCACGGCCCCGAAATTCGAACCGCCGCCAGCCGGACCCGAGGATGAGCCATCGGAATCCGAGCAGGCATCTGCGGAATCCGAGCGGGAGCCGGCTGCGGAAAATAGCTAACCGATACGTCTTCGTTGAAGACTTTAACCGACACCCTGGCTCTGAAAACCATATTGGCCGGGGTGTTTTCGTTTCCCTTGCGGCCACGTCGGCGTTATACTTGGCGATTTGCCGGACGCGGCTGGAGGCCGCAACCGGAGTAGGACGGGTCAGAAGAGAGAGTCGTCCTACAACGCACGTGCACGATACCGTACCCAATCCTGCCGAGCGTAAGGCGTTTTCCGCGCCGCCTGCCGAAGGCATACCGTTGCGACGAGAGGAGTTCCCTGCCAATGATTCGAACCTCTTTTGCACAACCGTTTGAACGGACGTGGATGACCAGAAGTCATGCCGCCGGTTCTATTCGATTCGCCGCCGCATGGCTGGCATTCGTGGCCGCAACTGCCTCGTTGGCCTCGGCAGCCGACGACATATATCCCGGCGACACGGCCGTAATCGTCAAGGACAAGGTGGAACTGGGCTTGAAGGACAAGATGGCGATCATGCTGTCCAAGGGCGACCATCTTCAAGTGACCGAAGTTCGCGGCAAGTGGATCGGAGGATACGCCACGGTAGATGGCAAACGCTATACGGGCTGGGTGGATCGAACCGAAGTCAAGTTGCTGGAACCCACGCCCGAGGACGTGGCGGTCATCGAACTTCCCGACAAGCCGGATGACGCGGCCGCAGTCGCCGCCCTGAAGAAGCTGGGCGTCGAACTGGAGTTGAACGACAAGGGAAACGTGCACTCGGCCGTTTGCACCGAATCCGAAGTCGGCGACAAGGACCTCCAGCATTTCAAGGGCCTGCACCAGCTTTCGACTCTGGAACTCAGCGGGCGACCGATCACCGACGAGGGCATGAAGGCACTTGCCGGGTTGAACGTCCTGCAAGATCTGTACATGGAAGACGCGAAGATCACCGACGAGAGCTTCGCCACGATCAAGACGATGACCAACCTGGAGGTCTTGGCGCTGCCGGCCACGAAAGTCAAAGGTCCCGGGCTGGTCCACATGCTGGAGCTGGCGAGTTTGCGCGTGTTGAACCTGACGGACTGTGAGATCGACGACGACGCATTGAAACCGCTGGAGAAAATGCCGCAACTGGAAGTGCTGGCGATTCCTCGCACGAAAGTAACGTCGGTCGGACTGGCTCACCTAAGACCGGTCGTCAAGCTGCGCGTGCTGAATCTGATCGGCTGCGACGTGGACGATGCGGGCCTAGAGCACTTGAAGGGGCTGGCCAATCTGCGCATGCTGTACGTGCGAGATACCAAGGTCACGCTAGATGCCATCGACGCGTTTAAGGACGAAGCTCCAAGCCTTGCTATCTATGATGATTGACTAGTTCTCTTTCGCCGCGTCGACCGAGCACCCCCTCATGACAAATTCACCAACTGAACCCGCACCCGCCGATTCCACGGATGCGCATCTTGGTCTATGGGATGCCGTCAGCATTATCGTGGGCATCGTAGTCGGCACGGCGATCTTCAAGACGCCCCAGCTTGTCTTTGGAAATGTCGAGGGGCCATGGCAGGGGATGGGTTGCTGGGCACTGGGCGGAGTACTGGCCTTGATCGGTTCGCTGTGCTACGCGGAATTGGCAACAACGTACCCGCGCATGGGCGGCGACTATGTCTACTTGACGCGAGCCTACGGACGATGGGTCGGCTTCTTGTTTGGCTGGGCCCAACTGGCGGTGATTCTGACCGGCAGTATCGGAGTTATGGCGTATGCGTTTGCCGACTATGCGATTGCCTTCTGGCAGTTCGATGTGAAGTGGACGGTCTGGCTTGCGGTGGCCTCGGTCGTCGCACTGACCGTGTTGAATCTGTTCGGCGTCTTGTTCGGAAAGACCGTTCAGAACTTCTTGACCGGCGTCAAAGTGTTGGGCCTAGTCGCCATTGTACTCGCCGGGATGATTTGGGGGGGCGACGCGTCGCTCGCGGCCGTACAGCCGATGAGCGGCCCCGGCCTTGGTTTAGCGATGGTCTTCGTGTTGTACGCCTATGGCGGCTGGAACGATGCGGCGTTTGTGGCGTCCGAGGTGCGCGACCGACGTAGAAACATGCCGTTGGCGCTGATCTTGGGGACTGCCGGGATCACGGTGATTTACTTGCTTGTTAACGCCGCATATCTGTGGGGGCTGGGCTTTGAAGGCGTGCGAGGTTCGTCTGCGCCGGCTGCAGATGTGGCCCGGCTGGCGGTAGGCGATTGGGGATCCAAGGCGATTAGCCTGTTGGTTATGTTATCTGCGTTAGGGGCGATAAATGGCCTGATTTTCACCGGCTCGCGAGTCTACGTCAGCTTGGGCACGGACCACCGTATTTTCGCATTCTTGGGACGCTGGAATTCGCGGAGAAGCACCCCAGTCTGGTCACTGCTGGCACAGACGGCGATTGCAATACTGCTGATCGTCATCGTAGGGACCGAAACAGGCCAGAATGCCGTGGATCGCGCACTGGGAATGGTGGGGCTGAAACCGTTGCCTTGGGCCGAGTATTTCGGAGGGTTCAACACGCTCGTTGCAGCCACGGCACCCGTGTTCTGGGTCTTCTTCCTGCTGACGGGGATTTCGTTATTCGTGCTGCGTTTCAAGGACCGTGGCCGTGAACGCCCGTTTTCGGCGCCGCTGTATCCTCTTGAGCCGATCTTGTTCTGCGGGATGTGCGTCTTTATGCTCTATTCGGCCCTGACCTACGCCAAAGGACTCTCCTTGTTGGGCATTGTTCCGTTATTGATAGGAATTCCCCTGTACCTCGTCAGCCAAGCAGCCAGGCGGAAAGACGGTCCAGACGCCGCCTGACAGACCGCCGCTTTCACAGGAGTTCATTCATGTATCGCATATCATTCGTTCCCATTCTAGTTCTGATTCTGTCCGTCTCCTTCTGTCCTGTCGGCTGCGCGGCAGAAGAGGGGATAACGGAAAAGCGCACACCCGACGTTGTCTACGTAGGCAGCCCGCGCGACGTGGTTGCGAAGATGCTGGACATGGTCAAGGTGACCAAGGACGACGTGCTGTACGACCTGGGATGCGGCGACGGGCGGATCGTCGCCACTGCCGCCAAGAAATACGGGTGCCGCGCCGTTGGATACGACATCAATCCGGTCCGAGTGCGAGAGGCCGTGGAAAACGTGAAACGCAACGGCGTCGAGGATCTGGTGAAGATCGAGCGAAAGGACATCTTCAAAGTGGATCTGAGCGAGGCCAGTGTGGTTACGCTGTATCTTCTGCCCGAGATGAACGTTAAGCTGATTCCCCAACTCGAAAAGCTGAAGCCCGGTTCGCGGATCGTCGCGCACGACTACAGCATCGAAGGCTACCCGCCCGACACGACGATCACGATGAATTCGAAAGAAGACGGCGTCGAGCACTATGTGTATCTCTGGACGACGCCCTTGAAGCCGGGTGAGGAGGAAGAACCGGAGGAAGAAGAGGAATCGGGCGTCGACGAGGACGAGTAGGCTTCGGTCGTCGAACCGTGGGATAGGCTTCCAGCCTGTCAGATCATCTGGTCGACAGGCTGGAAGCCTATCCCACGAAAATCGGACACTCATTTCTCGGCCGATGCTAGACGAGCGATTCTCGTCCCGGAGCGGCATGGTTGCGTGGCCGCATCCAAATCTCGATAATCCGGGCGCTATGATGGTCTCTTCTACCGGGAAGGAGCCTGCGCCCATGTTCTACGCCGATTTGCACCTCCACTCGAAGTACTCGCGGGCCACCAGTCGAGAATCCGACTTGGAACATATGGCTATCTGGGCTCGCAAGAAGGGCGTGTCCGTCCTGGGTACGGGCGATTTTACCCATCCACAGTGGTTTGCCGAACTCAAAGAGAAGCTGGTTCCCGCCGAACCGGGCCTTTTCCGATTGCGAGACGACCTGCGGCGAGAAGTCGATCGGCAAGCCGAAATGGCCGGTGACACTCGCTTCACGTTACAAGTCGAGATTTCGACGATCTACAAGAGAGGCGATCGAACTCGCAAAGTACACCACGTAATCTACGCACCAGACTTGGAGAAGGCCGAACGACTGACCCAGAAGCTGGCGGCGATCGGGAACGTCCGTTCGGACGGTCGACCGATTCTCGGGCTCGACTCACGGGACTTGTTGGAGATTACGCTGGAAAGTGGCGAGGGTTGTTACCTTGTGCCGGCGCACATCTGGACGCCGTGGTTCGCCGTGTTGGGTTCGAAATCAGGGTTCGATTCGATCGACGAGTGCTATGGAGACCTGGCTTCCGAGGTGTTTGCCTTAGAGACCGGTTTGTCGTCCGACCCGGCGATGAACTGGCGTTTATCGCAGCTTGACCGCTACACCCTGGTCTCGAACTCGGACGCGCATTCACCGCCCAAGATCGGCCGAGAAGCGTGCGTGTTCGAAACTGAACTGGACTACTTCGCCATGCGGCGCGCGCTGGAGACCGGCGAGGGATACGGAGGCACGGTCGAGTTCTTCCCGGAAGAAGGCAAGTACCATTTGGACGGCCATCGCAAGTGCGGTGTCCGGCTATCGCCTGACGAAACGCGCGAACACGACGGCGTGTGTCCCGAATGCGGGAAGAAGCTGACCGTTGGCGTCATGAATCGAGTGGACGAACTGGCCGACCGCCAGGACGGATTCCGTCCGGACGGGGCCAGTCGCTATCGCAGTCTTGTGCCGTTGGCCGAAGTGATTGCGGAAATCCGTGGCGTGGGCGACAAGAGCAAGAGGGTACAACAAGCCTACGAAGAACTGCTTGCTCGCGTCGGTTCGGAACTGTACATATTGGGGCAGGCGCCAGTCGAAGACATCCGCGCCGCCGGGTCGCCGTTGGTGGCCGAGGCGATCCACCGAATGCGCGAAGGGCGCGTGATCCGCGATGCGGGCTACGACGGCGAGTACGGCAAGATCCACTTGTTCGAGAAAGACGAATTGACTCACGGGGCCCATGTGTCGCTGTTGTTCGAGATGCCGGAGGCGCCGACAGGCGACGAGCCATCGACGCCGCGTCGTTCGGATCGAACGAAGGCGGCCGGTGACGAGGGGGCAACGCAGCGCGTACAAGAGGAGCCTTCATCGTGGGCCATGGATCTCCAGCACTCGGCCAGGGATGCCTTCGCAGAAAAGAAACCCGGCTTTTCGGAAAAAGCCGGGTTTCTGACCGATCTCGATCCCGAGCAGCGGGCAGCCGCCGAAATCGTCAATGGGCCACTTCTGATCGTCGCCGGACCCGGCACCGGCAAGACGCGAACACTGACTCATCGGATCGCACACTTGGTCGCCGATCATGGCGTTTCGCCTGAAGCATGCCTCGCGATCACCTTCAGCCGCCGCGCGGCAGGCGAGATGACCGAACGTTTGGCGCATCTGCTACCTGACGGCGGCGATCGTGTACCGGTTATGACCTTCCATGCCCTGGGGCTGGCGATCGTACGGGAGAATGCGCAACGCCTCGGTTTGCCCGAGTCCTTCCGCGTGGCTGGCGATGAAGAACGGGGACGGTTGCTGGTCGAAAGAATCGGTCTCAAAGAACGCGCCGCCAAACGCCTTTTGTCCGAGATATCGAAGGCGAAGCGACGCTGCGTTCCTACTGATCCGGCGACGGATGTGGGCCGGATGTTCGAGCAGTATCAGCAGTTGCTGCGAGACGAAGCACTGGTTGATTTCGACGATCTAATCCTGCTACCCGTCCAACTGTTGGAAGGCGACGTGAAGTTGGCTGCCGAGTATCGAAACCGGTGGCGTTGGATTTCGGTCGACGAGTACCAGGACATTGACGATAGCCAATACCGGCTGGTGCAACAGCTTGTCCCGAGCGACGGGAACATCTGCGCCATTGGCGATCCGGACCAGTCGATCTACGGCTTCCGCGGCGCAAATCCCCAGGCGTTCCTGCGATTCAGCCAGGATTTCGCGAAGCCCCGCACGGTCCATCTGACCCGCAACTACCGCTCGTCGCAAACGATTGTCGATGCCGCTTTGCAGGCGGTTGCACCAACCAGCTTGGTGGACAACCGATCGCTTCAATCGCTGGCGGTCGACGCTCAACTCGTACGGATCGAAAGCTGTCCGACTGAACGGGCGGAAGCTGAATTCGTCGTCCATTCGATCGAACGGCTGATCGGCGGTTCGACGTTCTTTTCGATGGATAGCGGCCGCGTCGAGTCGCATGAAGGCGAATCGTTTTCATTCGCCGACTTCGCGGTTCTGTACCGCACCGACGCGCAGGCCGATGCACTTGTCGAGGCGCTGGCCAGGTCCGGCATTCCGTTTCAGAAGAAGTCTCACCGCAGCCTGACCGACGAGCCTGCGGTCCGGGCGATGATTCAGTTTTTCCAACGCGAATTGCGACCGGTGTCCGAGGAATACTCCGGCGAAAGCGCCGTCGTCCTGCTAAAGAAGGCAGCCGACGCCGTTTGGGACGAACATCCCGACGCGGCCGACTACCTGGACCAGTTGCATCCATTGGCCGAGCGTTGCGGTGACGATCCGGCTCGTTTGCTCACCGAGTTAGCCATGGGCGTCGACGCCGACTTGTGGGACGCGCGTGCCGATCGCGTCTCGTTATTGACGCTCCACGCCTCGAAGGGCCTGGAATTCCCGGTCGTGTTCCTTGTCGGCTGCGAGGACGGCCTGCTGCCTCTGAGGTGGAGCAGTTCCGACGAGGCGGACACGGCCGAAGAACGACGCCTGTTTTTCGTCGGCATGACGCGAGCAAAGAGCCGGCTCTTTCTTTCCCACGCAAAGAGACGATTTTGGCGGGGCAAGGTACGAGAAATGCCCGCCTCGCCATTCCTGCAGCAGATCCAGGAAGAACTGCTGGAACGCGCTCAACGGAAGGCAAGACGCAGGTCCAAGACGCGGCCAGACGAGCAGATGGAGTTATTCTAGCTTACCGGACAGTTGCATGATGATTCTGCCCAGAAATGCGTTGTTTTCTCAGGCAATATGATTGTCACTCAAAGATGAGGGATGCGACGGACTCTTTGTGTGGCGCATGTCGCTCGAGGATGTCGGGTAACGTAGCGTCCGGAATCACAATTGTCTCAAACATGACAGCAATTCCCTCTGTCGTCCAGACAGCCTGCCTCTTAGCTCCGTTTGCCGCGGAGGACTTGCCCTTCAATTCATATGGACAAGTGTTCACTCAAAACTCACTGGACCAGCACACGGGGTATCCAAAGGACTTAGAGGTCGGCTCAGTTTCTTGACCGGACGGCCGTAG
>JADHUC010000105.1 GCA_016784735.1 Pirellulaceae bacterium
GTATTCCAATTCTGCCGGATCGCGCGGAGCCGTTGCGTTTCCGGCCGAGTAGATCTTCTCCGAGTAGCTGCGAGACTTGCACGCGACATGCCTGAGTGTCTGTCCGTCGACTTGAAGTGCGAACTGCGATGCGTCATAGGGGGCGGCATTGATGTCTCGATTGTTGACCGACAGTCGAAGATAGATAGCTTTCACCGAACTGCTTACGGCGTAAGTCCTGCCATCCGGGCGTCGCATCTGTCGCTGGCTCTTCGAGTCTGACATTTGCGTGGAGTCGACGCTCACGCGAAGGAATTCCGGCGGGCCGGGTGCCGTGGAACTCTCGCCGCCTTCCGCTTCGACGACGGTCTGAACCCGATTCGCCAAAACCCAACCCAAGCGTTCTTCCCCCGCGGATTCAACGACGATCCCCACCCAAGGGCCTTGTCGGCGATTGACGGCAAACCGTTCGCCCTTCTTGATCGAAGCGATCACTTCATCGCCAACTTTCACTTTCGCGCTGTCGGCGATAACCTCGACCTCTTCGGTGGATGTCACGTTTTCAGGCTCGACGCCCGCCGACGCTTCATTGTTCGCATCCGCCGGCTCTTCACTGGCACGGCACTCTGGAGGACCAACCCGCAAAACGATCAACAAGACAAACGGCAGAACGATTGCCGCATACAAGCCGTGAGCGTAGACCGTATTTTTCATGTTCATGTCCAATCTCCGTGCAGTGAGTGTTCATATTCTGCGGGCGTCTATCTGGACAACGCCACTTCAGCAGTCCCCCAACCCGCCCCGCGCCAAATGGTGCAAGATTAAGGATTCCATCAGCGCCGCAACGCCACGGCGGGGCTTGTCCCCGTCGCAGCGATGTTCATCACCAGGGCACGGCCGACAACTCACCACGCCACCGCGGAGCTCGTCTCCGTGGAGCGATGTTCCCGAGGAAACACCGCTGCGACGCGGGCAAGCCGCATGGTGGCGGAAACGAGAAACGCGTTACCGCTATCTGGTTTTGAACATTCCCCCACGGAGACAAGCTCCGCGGTGGGAGGAGATCACCCGAACTGCGTTGTCGTTTCACTCGCTTGGCTCGGCTGGCCCAATCAAGTCATTCAGCAACTTGTTGAGATTCTCTCCCCGCGCTTCAACGGAGACGACTTTGCCGTCTCGACCAATCAAAAGCATCATGGGCACGTTCTGAATTCCGCATTCGACAGCCATGGGGTGTTTCCGTCCGACTCCCTTGGTGTGAAGAATCGTCCAGGGTACGCTTTCCCTCTTCAGATACGCATTCACCCTGTCGGTGTTTTCATCCAGGTTGATGCTCACAACATCGAAACCTCGTCCGTGATACGACTCGTATGCCTTCCGTGTGTTGGCGAGGTCTGGTCCATGGTATGAACTTGACCAGAAGTCAATCAGCACAACTTTTCCTTGGTAGGCGTCCCAATCAAGAGGATTGCCATCGAGTGTGGTTCCCTTGATGTCGATCTTCTTGCCCAAGAGACCTAGACGTTTTGCTGCGCCTGCATGGGAGGTAGCCATTCCGGTCAGATACATGTTCTCGCCTCGACTGGCCGTCTCCCCGAGAAGTTTGTATGTCTCGATGGCCAACTCGATGCGTTCGGTTCGATGCAGTGCGTGAGCAAGCCAGCCTCCGATGCTCAGGTCCAGCGTTGTCAGATCGTCTGCCGCTTTCCCGCCAAGGAAGGACTCAAGATCGCCAAGTAGCTGACGAATCATCTTGTCGTCGATCGGCGTCTTTGCATAGAGAGCCGATATGACCTGGAGTCCTCGCAAGTCTAACGACTGCCCACTCGGGTCGGGCGCATCCGATTTCTCGGCGGCATCTTCAAGTGCGCTGCCTGCGCGGGCGAACTGCCTTTCGGCGCGTTCGGTCTGTTCGCCATGCGTGTAGGCTAACCGCATCCTGTTCAGACAGTAAGCGATGCGTCTTGCGTGGGAGGGATCGTCGTCAATTGCGGCCACGGATTTCGTGATGACCTCTTGAAATGCCTCGTCAGCCGCATCGAAGTCTTCGGTCGAGATGTGGGCCGTAAAGGCTCTGAGGTCATTTGCGGCCAACCTGTGTTCAAGCGTGCTCAGGCAGTAAGGAACGATTTCTCGGACTTCCGGGTTCGGACTATCCGCGAGTTCTTTGAGAAGTGAATATCTCTGATCCAGTCGCTTCTGAACCTGTTCCGCGGGTTCTTGTTGGGATGGGCTAGAACGCGATGCGTCTCTGAGTTGTGACACCACGCTTCTAGCATGAGGATAGTCCTTCGACATCAAGCGGGTTTTGATGAGCTCCATTGCTTCCGGAGAGCCGACCTGCACGAGGGCGCCCGCTGCGTAGTGGCAGCGTTGAGGGTTGTCCAACAGCGGCTCGATCAACGGCACGACCTGCGGGCCGCCCGAGCGTCCGAGGATCTCCAGGAATCGTGACAGCTCATAGCTCTTCGTACCCTTAATCTCCTCAGCAATTCGCTCGACGATGCCGGGCGCTTCCAGCCGCAATAGCGCCGCCAGGAAGCTATGACGTTGCGTGCGGCCAGTTGTACTCGGGGCGGCAGGCTTCCGATTCGATTCCTTGGCCATGGCATCCTCTAACGGCTCGATTGCCCGCTTATCGCCCAGCTTGCCCAGGGCCGTCGGCAGTTCAGAGCCATACAGTGGCAGGTTCGAAGTGTTGCCGGGCGGAGGATCAGAACGCTGGTTCAGGAGTGCGATCAGCGGTTCGACCGCTTGAGTGTCGCCAATATCTCCCAGTACTTTCACCAACTGATCGGTATACGACCGGCTTGTCTTCTGGTTAGATTGCATCTCGGCAATCAGCTTGGGAACAACGGCTTTGTCTCTCGCCTCGGCCAGAGCGTCAAGTTCGTCGGTGACGAGACGCACCATTCCAAGTTTGGCTCGTGCGGCATCCAGATTTGTGACGGCGCCGATCGCCTTCAAGGCGTCGATGGCTGTCGAGGCAACGCGTGTATCGTCGGCGGATTGCAGTTCTCTAATACTCTCCACGGCTTTCTCGGCCTTGAGCATCCCAAGACTGCCACAGGCGCCAATCACTACACCGATGTCCGGATCACCGAGCAGTTTGATTAGCGAGTCGACGATCGCTTCGCCCTGGTGATTGCCGGCCGCCGTTGCAGCGGCGGAACGCACGCGTGCATCAGCATCACTCAAGGCCCCGAGGATTGTCTTAGTGGCCTGAGGGGCTTGCGTGTGGGCAAGCGAAGACACGGCTGCCGAGCGCAGGACAGCGTCCTCGTCGGAAGCGGCTTTCACCACGGCATCGACAACACCCGATTCGGCCAGGCCCTGTTGAATGCCTGCAGCAGTCTCGTTGACATAGCGCGAAGCATAACCGCGAGCCGAGAGGTTTGGACTATTCTTCATATCTCTCAGAAAAGAAGCAAGTGAAGCCGCCTTTTGCAGTTGATCTCCGAACTGTGGTGATGTCACCGCCTGGGCGGTGAAAGTCTCTTCGTTGGCCAGTTTTGCAGCGTTGGCCGCTTGCGCGAGTACGCCGCCGGCGTGTGGATAGTCTGGCGTCAACAACCGGCTTCTGACAGACTCAATTGCCGCAGGCGTGCCGATCTCGAATAGGGACAAGGCGGCAGAGCGATGGTGTTGAGAGCTGTCGAGTAAGAACTCGATCAACGCAATGGCCTGCGGATCACGGCGGCGTGTGAGGATCTCCAGCAACTGCTTCACACTCTCAGCTCTGTACTGGTTCGAGTGCTTGCGAAGATCCGCAGAAAGACGGTCGAGAATGCCGGGAGCATCCAGCATCAATAGCGCCAAAACGCACGAAAAAGGCTGCGCCACGCGGCCGGATTCCAGTGCTTCCTCAAGCGGCTTTATCGCTCGCTCGTCACCCAACTTGCCCAAAGCCGTGGGCAGTTCCTCAAAAGGAATCGGGCTATCGCGCAGAAGCCCGAGAAGCGGGTCGACAGCCCGTGGATCGCCGATATCTCCCAGCACTCTCACAAGCTGATTCGTATATGAGCGATCGGCTTTCTGGTTAGACTCCATCTCCTCCCTGAGCCTGCGGATCGTGGCCAAATCTCTGACACCGCCCGCGGCTCTCGCAAGTCGATCCGAAAACGACAGATCCGCCCCTTGGTTAACTTGCACCTGGGCAATGAGTTCCGGAACGACGGTCTTGTATTTTGCTTCGGCCAAAGCGTCCAGTTCGTCTGCAGAGAGGCGCGCTGTTCCAAGTTTGACTCGTGCTGCGTCCAAGCTTGAGAGAACTCCGATGGCCTTCAAGGCATCGGTGGCGGCCACCGAGACGCGTTGGTCCTCGCTGGCTTGCAGCTCTTTGATGCGCGGCACTGCCTCTTGCGACTTCAACGCTCCCAGACCTGCGCTGGCGGCAATCACCACGTCTGCTTCCGAGTCGTCAAGCAATCGGACCAGTGGCTCAACGACCGTTTGAGCTTCCTGGCTGCCGGCCGCGCAGGCGGCCGCGACACGCACGGTTGCTTCCACATCGCTCATGCCCTTGATAACCGCTTGCATCGCCTTGGCATCGGTCGAGTTACCAAGCGACGACATGGCAGCCACGCGAGTCTGAACATCTGCGTTGGTGGCGGCCTTCACCAACGCATCGACAACTCCAGGCTCGGCTGTGTGTTGACCCATTGCCTGCGCGGCCGCTACTCGCGTGGCAGACTCGTCGTTGTTCAAGTGCTTGGTCAGCCTAGCCCCGCCGCCTTGCCGTTTCCCGAGGATTTGTATGACGGCCTCCGCTTCTGAAGAGAAGAACGCCTCGGAAGACCGAGCAGAAATTCCCATATAGTCTTTCAGCCATGAAGGGATGTTCGCCCAGGCCACCATATCCCGCGATTGATACGTTGCGGAACTTACCTGGCTCCACACCAACGTATCTGCGATGCAGTGCTCGTCTGTCATCACCACAACGAAGCCTTGCCCCTCGTCCACCAACGGCTTGATTAACTCCAGTAACCTTCCAACGTTCAAGCCGTTTAGTCGTGACCCGCCAATCTCGACAACAGAAACGGAATCATCGAGCGCTGCAGGACGGACCTTTGCCGCAAGCGCGTCGAGCTCTGCCTGCCGGAGGTCGATGCTAAAGGGCCTCTCTCCCGCTTTGCCAGTAAGCGTCCAGGTCTTTTTTGCCAGGTCACGTCTCTGTTCGATAGCAGGCAGTTTGAATCTCAGCCAGCCAATCGCCTGCCCGCCGGCGGGGATCTGCCCCGCCTGGAGATACTCTACTTCCGCGGCCCTGCGGATCCGCGCGGATTCCTCGCCTTGTCGGCGTACAAACTCCGAATAGCGTTGACGATTGGATACGTCGTGCTTGACGGCCTGTCCGTCAACCTCCAACGTGAACCCCGCAGCGTCATAGTGGGCGGCATTGACGTCTCCATTGTCGATAGACATGTGACAATACAGGACGTATTGGGACCCACCCGTCGCGAACGAACTGGCGATTTGTGTCGAGTCGACACTCACTTGAACGAACATTGGCGAACCGGGCGCCGTCGACTCTTCGGTAATATCAGGTGGAACGACAGTTTGCACCTGCCTGGCCCACACCCAGCCAATGCGCTCGTTGTTGCCACTTCCAACGTCGATCGCCACCCAGGAACCATCCCGTCGCACGACCGCGAACTTCTCACCCTTGCCGACCGACGCGATCACCTCGTCGCGGAGTTTGACTTGTGCAGTATCCGCGACTACCTCGACCTGCTCGGGAGGAATCGTCGGTATCGCTGGCGTTTTCGATTCCGGATCGCCTGCTTCCGCGAGTTGGGCTGATGGCAAGACTAAGGCCATGCGGAAGCCGACGAAGTTGAACGAGCGGTGCGGCTCGATGAAGTCCCGACGCGCCGAGCGACAGCTCACCGCGCTGCCGTTCCAACTGCCGCCGCGATTCACGCGGAGCGTGCCTTTTGGGCGGCCGCTAGGATCGTCCACGGGTGCCCTAGCGTACGGCGTATACCAATCGGCGCAACACTCCCACACGTTACCGTGCACGTCGTAGAGCCCGAATGCATTGGGCCGCAACTGGCCTACGGGATGTGTCTTGCCGCCAGAGTTCGCTTTGACCCAACCGTGTTCCTGCAGCGCGGCCTCACTGTCGCCACAGTGCCTAACCGTCGTCGTCCCCGCGCGGCAGGCAAGTTCCCATTGTGCTTCCGAGGGTAACGCAAACCTCATCTTCTCTGCTGAAGCTCTCCCGTTCAATTTCGCCAAGAAAAGCTGAACGGCGTCCCAACTCACCTGCTCCACAGGATGCGCCGGGCTCTCCTTGCATCTCGACGGGTTGTTGCCCATCACCGCCTGCCACTGGCCCTGCGTCACTTCATACTTGCCCAGATAATAAGGCCGCGTGATCCGTACTCGATGCTGGGGACCCTCATAGCGGAGACGTTCCTTGCTCCACCTGTCATTAGTCGCTTCGGCCTCTTCAAGGAATCGGGCCTTTTCCTCTTCTGTAGACCCCATCAGGAACTCGCCAGGCGGGATCAGGCGAAACTTCATGCCGATGCTGTTCGTGTAATCGACATCCACGCCGAGGTGCTTGGCCCAGGCTTCCTGATGTGCTCTGGCCTGCTCGGCATTAAACGGGGCTATAGCGAGTGGTGGTTGTGGTCCAGCGTTTTCATCATCAATCGCCTTTTCGCGGCTTGGTAGCCGCGTTAGACGTTTTGCAGTCGGAGCGTCTGGCCGTGGCTTCTCGGGGCCCTTTCCGCGAAGCATCCTAATCGAGTTGCTGCCTCGAAGCGTTGAGTAGTAGATGTTACCGCTAGGATCTAATGCCAGCGCCCACGTCTGATGCCCCTGGTGCAAAGTAGTGAACTTGGAAGCGCCTTGGGGGACCAAGGCAACTGCGATCTTCTTGCCTCTATCACCACCCATGCCCGCAATGAAAATGTTGTCCTGATCGTCGATTTCCATGTCATGGATCGACGGCAAGTTCTGCACTACAGTGCGTGGTGGGCCATTGCCACCAGGGTAGACCACCAATTGTCCCGTATCCCCAGGCGCCGTCTTTCCCATCGTCCCAATGAAAATGTTGCCTTCTGAATCAAGGACAACCGCATTCCCCCGCACGTCGGGAATCACTACCTCGTATTCCGTCTGTCCCGACAGGAATCGGATCAGTCTAGTCCTTCCTCCGAATGTGCCACTTTCCAACACGTATATCGCTCCCTTCCCATCGATGAACAAGGAGCTTGGATAATGGAGCCCATCGCAGATCTTTTCCTTCGTCCCATCTTTCGTTCGCAGGACGGACAGTGTCCCATCATGAAACTTCCCTGATCGCGTTCCAATCTCGACGAAGTAGAGATCCGACCCCACGGCGGCAAGCGCGTTTGGACGTTTCAAATCCTGCAGAATGACGCGAGGTTTTCTGGTGTCCTTGTCGAGACACCCGATGGCTCCGTCAAAGTGTTCGACGAAGTAGACCAATCCGCCAGGGCCTAAGCATAGGTCGGTCACTCCTCTGCGTTCTGCGATCAGAATGTCCTCGTAACTTTGCGTTTCAACGCCGCCTGCTGGGCCAAGCAGCTTGTTCAGCAGGTCGGTGAGATTCTTACCCCGCGCGTTGAGGGAAACGATTTTTCCATCTCGGTCGACAAGGTACATCGTGGGTACGCTGCGAATTCCGTATTGGACCGCCACCGGATGTCTCCCTCCGGCTCCCTTCGCGTGCAGATTGGTCCACGGGACTTTCTCCTTCTCCAGATACGCGTTCATCTTGGCCGTGTCCTGGTCGAGATTGATGCCGACAACGTCGAAACCGCGATCGTGATACAGCTCGTATGCCTTTCGCGCATTGGCAGTCTCGGGCCAACAGTGCGGGCACCAGCTTGCCCAGAAGTCAACCAGCACAACCTTCCCACGATATGACTTCCAATCGAATGGCTTGCCATCGACTGTTGTTCCCGCGATCCTCATCTCATGGCTCACCACAGCGGATCTTCCCTGTACAGAACCTCCCGGACTGGTTTGCTGGTCTTGCTGTTGGAGCGCTTTCTCCAAGACTGTAGCCGCTTCCGGCCCAATGTTGCGCAAGGCGTAGATAGCCCAGTAACGTACGTCACGGTTTTCATCATCGAGAGCCCTTTCCAGAACGGAAATCGCTTCCGTTCCCATTTGTCCCAGGGCTTCGGCAGCCGGGTAGCGGGCATGTGAATCTTCGTCCCGGAGCGCTTTCTCAAGAACGGGCATCGCCTTTTCAAATTCACCCATCCGCCCCAAGGCAGATGCGGCCGACAAACGGACGTGCTGGTTCTCATCCTGGCCAGCGTCTTCGAAAATTGGTATCGCAGCCTGAAGTGCGTCCTCTAAGCCCGGTATCTCTTGCTCTGCCGTGACCTTCATCCGCTCAAGGACCTGAGCAGTGCTCAAGCGAACCTGCCGGTCTTCATGCCCAAGTGCTTTCACCAGGATTGGTATCGCTTTCTCCGCTTCGCCGATCCGTCCCAGGGCATGAACGGCCGCCAAGCGGACCTGCTGGTCTTGATCTTGGAGTGCTTTTTCGAAGACCGGCGTCGCCGCCTCCGCGCCAATCTGTTCGAGGGCCGCAGCAGCCGTATAGCGGACCAGTCCGTCTTCGTGTCGGAGTGCTTTCTCGAACGCTGGTGTCGCATCCCGGAGTGCTTTCTCCACGGCCGGCATTTCGACCGTCTCCCTGGCTTTGATTTGCTCCAATGCCCGAAAAGCGCTCAGGCAGACTTGCACATCGTCATCCCGCAGTGCCTGCTCCAGAGCTGGTAGCACTTTCTTTGTTTCGCCCCACTGTCCCAAAGCGGTCGCGGCGTCGACACGGACTCGCTGGTCTTCACACTGAAGTGCGTTTAGCAGTGTTGGAATCGCGTCCTGGAGCGCTTCCTGCAAGACCGGCATTTCGTTCGCATTCCTGGCCTTCATCCGCCCCAGCGCATGGGCAGCACACAAACAGACTTGTGGATCCTCATTCCGCAGTGCCTGCTCGAGAGTTGGCACTAGTTCCTGCGTTTCGCCCCACCGGCCCAGGGCGGCAGCGGCGTGAACGCGGACTCGCAGGTCTTCATGCCGAAGCGCCTCTTGCAGAGTGGGGATCGACTCTCGATCCATTCTTGCCTCTAGCGCATAGGCAGCGTTCAAACGGACACGTTGGTCTTCACTGTGCAATGCTCTCTCAAGAATCACCCGCGAATTCGCACGTCCGTCCAGGCCTAGCCGACTCAGGCCACCCGCAGCCTCCAGACAGGCGCGCTGGTCTTCTCCTTGAAGTGATTCCTCAAGGTCTAGAATCCGCTTCCTCACCAGCGCCACATGTCCCAAGGCATGAGCAGCCGCGGTACGTGTCGACTTATCTGTACTCTGGAGCGCCTTTTCCAGAACCGGTATGGCTTCCGGTCCAAGGTATTTCAGTGCCTCGACGGCTCCCCTAGGGACAGACTGGCCTGTGTTTTGGACTACCGTTCCGAAAAGGGGTATCAGTCCCTTCGCTTGCGTGCCCATTCTTCGCAGGGCACTAAAGGCCTTTTGACGAACCGAACCGTCTTCATCCTGAAGTGCCTTTTCCAGAAGCGGTATAGCTTTTGGCCCCATTTGCACAAGGGTGTCGAGCGCCACGGCGGCCTCGGCACGGACTTCTCTGTCTTCATCCTGAAGGGCCTTTTCGAAAACTGGTAGCGAGTCTTCGGATCTTGCCAACACGCCCCATAGGCATCGAGCAGCCGCGCGGCGAACTTGCTGGTCTTCATCGTCAAGCCCTTCTTCGATGACCGGCAACGCTTCCAGACCCACGTAACTTAGGGCCATAGCAGCCGCCTGCCGTACCTGCCGGTCTTTATCGTGGAGTGCCTCCGTCAATACTGGCACTGCGTCTTTCAAAGCTTCATCTAGGGTTGGCGTCGGCTCTTGCACCCTACCTTGCTGAATGTCGCTTTGATATCTCATCCGACCCAAGCCAGATGCGGCCGAGAAGCGGACGTGCTGATCTTCGTGCTGAAGCGCTTTCTTGAGCACTGGAACCGCTTCCTCTCCCATCATCGCCAGCGCATTAACAGCCGCGGATCGGCTAGACTGGGTCTTAGTCTGCAATGTTCTCTCGAGGAGGGGAATCGCCTTCGTCGCTTTGCCCATTCGCCCCAGTGTCTCCGCAGCCTTTACCGAGACTCCGAAGTCTTCATCTTCGAGCGTTTTCTCCAGCACTGGCACTGCTTCCGGTCCCACATCTCCGAAGGCAGAGACGGCCGACAGCCGGACCTGCCGGTCCTCATTCTGAAGTGCTTTCTGGATCGCAGGAATCGCTTCCGCCCCGAATCTCCTCAGCGCAGAAGCTGCGGAAGAACGAACCCGTCGGTCCTTATCCTGGAGCGCCTGTTCCAGCATTGGGATCGCTTCCGTTCCGATGTTCCCAAGGGCGGAAGCAACCGACGAGCGAACTTGTGCCTCCTCGTCCTGGAATGCTCGTTCCAGGATCGGCATAACCTGTTCCGCTTCGGTCTTCCGCCCCAGTGCGGAAGCAGCCGCGCTACGGAGCGCCGCGTCGCTATGCTGGAGGGCCGTCTCCAGAGCTGGCATAGCTGCGGGCATGTTGTCCGCCAGTCCTTGAACCGCCTCTTGACGCATCGTCCGGTCTTCATGCCGGAGTGCTCTTTCCAGTGCGGGTACCCCTTCTGCCCCGATTCCGCGCAGGGCATAGATAGCCCTCCCACGGACTTGCCCGCTTACATCCTGAAGTGCCTTCTCTAGAAGTGGTATCGCATGTTGTGCCTCCTCCTTTATCATCAACATGGAATTAACCGTCCAGTAGCGGACTTGCTGGTCTTCGTCCTGGAGCGTATTCTCAAAGATGGGTATCACTCTCTTTGCTTCGCCCATCCGCCCCAGCACCTGGGCAGCCCGTACAGAGACCAGCTTGTCTTCATGCTGGAGTGCTTTCTCCATTGCCGGCATCACTTTCTCAAGTGCGTTCTCTAACGTTGGTATTGATTCACCCCTCGCGTTAGCTTCCTTCCCCATCATCTGCAGGACCATCGCAGCGGACGGATAGACTCGGGGATCTTCGTCCCGCAGTGCCCGTTCCAAAGCAGGAATAGCTTCCGCTCCGATGTCGCGTAACGAAAAGGCGGCACCAGAACGAACTTGACGGTCGTCATCCCGGAGCGCCGTTTCGAGAACTGGAATCGCTGCGGTTCCAACATACCGCAAGGCAGAAGCAGCCGCGCTGCGGACCGACGCGTCTTCGTCCTGAAGTGCCTTTTCCAGTACCCGCAGCATCCGCCGATTGTGTTCATCGTCAATCGCCTTTTGGCGAGCTGATATCGCCGGCGCACTCACCTCGTCCTTCAGCACTTCCTGCCGCGATGTCCCAGTAGACTCCTGGCCCCCCGCGTTCCCATCAGCCCTACGCTTCTGGGCTACTGGCTCCGATTTCTCGCCACAGCCAATCAAGCCGGACATCGGCAGAAAGGAAACGAGCAACAGGCACACGCTTTGTACGGTTCCTCGCGGATTTCCGGGAAACGTGCATCCCGTCGGCCTGAAAGGCCGGAACCCGAAAGCCCAGCGGTGCAAGCCCTGGGATGGGAGATGACGACAGCATGTTTCCAAGGCCCAACGGGCCGTGACCAGGAGTAGCGGTCCGTTGGGCCTTGCTATCCATAATTTCCACGCAGCGTCCCAGGGCTTGCACCGCTGGGCTTTCGAGTATGTACCCTTCGGGCTTCCCGCTATTCCGTGAAGAACGCTTCGCGATTTCATTGGATGGTCTCCATTGTCTTAAGCAAGATAGACCACTCTGGACCCGATCAAACGTATTCAGGCGGTATACAAGATGGACATCGCCACTTTGCTCGCAAGGCGACCCGTAAGACGTTGCCATTCGGTGCGTTAGCCCCACCGGCCCGGGGCCGGTGCGGAGTTGGTGCTCGCTGCGAGCGCCAACTAGTCTTCAAACCGGTTCTCACCGGCGCGGGGCCGGTGGGGAGCTACTGTCGCACGGTTCCCATACGATCCCGTAGCGTCTGCAATCCGCGTTTCAACAGACCTGCAGCGGCCATCTCCGATCGATCGAAGTGGCCCGCAAGTTGTTCGAGAGTCCAACCTCTTACGTACCGCAACCGAATCGCCTCGCCTTGGTCATCGGGCAGTTCTCTCAGCACCCGCTCCAATTGCTCTCTCGCTTCGCCACGCCGCGCCCGCTCGCTGGGCGATGATTGATCCGCTGCGATCTGTTGTCCAAGCGAGTAACCCGATCCGGCCGAGTCGGCGAGCGAGCATTCTTTCTCGACCGAACGCTTCTCGGCATGGACGTGCCGCCGGATCGTGTTGGAAACGTTGTTCCGCAGGATCTGCTTGAGCCAGGCGATCAATTCTCCTTCTTCCGTACCTCGAAACGTGTGGAAGTCACGGTGAAACTCCAGGCAACTCTGCTGCACGACGTCCGATGGGTCCACGCGCGACTTAACATCGGAATCGAGCTGTTTGCTCGCCAGGCTGCACAGATAGCCCCGGTAACGGGCGATCAACTCTCCAACAGCGACTTCGTCACCATCGCGCGCCCGCGCGATCAACTCCAACGTTTCGCGAGACGACATGGCCGCCCTCCTCGTAAGGCACATTTCAGACGCAATCGAGGCGCAAAATTTCTGTGGAATCAGCAGGATTCCATCCACGGCTCAAGTCAGCGATACATGCCCCCCCAGTGTAGTAGATTGAATTAGTAGATTCTACTAAATCTTCACTTTTCGTAAGTTGTTTCGCCTCAACCGGTTTCGCGAACAGAACGGTACGACTTCTCATAGTTCTCTCAATCCGCGCGCCTACAACGGACATTCACGGTGCCCTGCATTGAATGAGACCTTATTGCGCGCTGTTCCGCCGCCGACCTGCCTTCGGCGGCCAACTTGGCGTGCGGCCTATTGGTAAACCACTCTCGGTCTGGAGTGGCCGGTAGGTCCCGCTTGCCGAGCGGGACCTGTTGTTGCCAGCGTTCGCACCTGTCCAGGTCCCGCTCGGCAAGCGGGACCTACTGAGGGCGGCATAGAACGTTTTCGAGTCTTCTTGATAAGGAGTGAAAGGCATGCAAGCGTTAATCAACTTCTTCGTAGGTGGCTCGGTCAGCACGGTGATTTTGGCCGCAGCGTTGTGGCTCCTATCGGACGAGGGGAATAACCCATTCAAAGAGGACGGCAACGGCGTCACTTGGGGCAAGTGCGCGGCGTTGGCTTTTGGGTCACATCTTCTGTTAATAGGGCTCATCATTTTCGGCGCCTTGATCCTCGGCGCCTTTGGCATTCTCCTTGGTTTGCTTCTGACGATCGTCGCTTGGTTCATGGGCATCATGGTTTTGTTCGACAGAACGTTTCTTCAAGCGATTCTTTTCACGATCGCCGTGTGGGGACTCTCGGCGCTCTTGGGGCTGTTCATGGGTGCTTTTTAGGCAAGCGAATTTCATTTGCGGATCGACAAAAATGACGGGGGCCACGCGTCATGAGTTGGACCTGCAAGAAATGCAGAACAAAGGTCGATGATGCGTTCGACGTGTGTTGGCAATGTGGCACTTCGGTAGATGGGATCGAGGACGAGAGTTTTTCAGCCGAAGCGGACGCGACCCCAGACCGGGACCCGGAACCATCGACGAGTGAAGCGGCACGAGTCAGAAGGGTGCCGAGCGCGGGCTCGTTCTCTTACATCGAGGTATGGAAGAAGTTCGCGGTGTTCGAGGGTCGCGCATCGCGGATCGAGTTTTGGATGTTTTTCCTTTTCAACGTCGTTATCGCTCTGGGGCTGAGCCTTGTCGATGTGATCGCCGGAACGACGACAGAAAGCGGGCGCGGCGTGCTTAGCGGTGTGTTCAGTCTTGCGGTGTGGCTTCCAAACATTGCGGTGACCGTTCGCAGGCTACACGACACGGGTCGAAGCGGGTGGTGGCTGTTGATCGGCGTTGTCCCGTGTGTCGGGGCTATCGTTCTTTTCTTGTTTTTGGTGCAGGCCAGTGAATGGGGCTACGACCAGTATGGTTCGAACCTGGCCGGGGGTCCCACTCGACAACAGAGAAGGAAGAAGGAACGCCAGAAACGATGGCGCAGCGGTGAATGAACCCAGGGCGACTATCTGCTTTCAGGAATTCTATGTGAGATTGGAAGTCTCATGTCATCATCGCATGAATTCCGAATCAACGTCGGCAGCGATCCCTACTCGCATTCTAAGGCGAGCGGCAGATAGGAATTCACCCGTGGGGCGAGCTTCCAGCTTGCCTTTTGCGGCAAATTCGCAAGCTAGAAGCTTACGCCACGGTGCGGAGTCAACCGCCGCTCGCCTAAATACTACGCGTCAGCTCGGCATCATGGCCTTTCCTTGTGCCAGTAGGCAGACGCCGACGATCAAGAGGGCGATGCCGACGATGATCCAGACGATGCTTTCGCGGCTGGCACCTTTCCATTCGCCAGTACGGAAGCCGTGGACGTTGCCGACGATGATGGCAAAGGACATGAAGACAGGATAGCCGACCGAGACTCCCAATCCGCCCAGATGGAGCCACCCCAACCCGAAGAAAAAGATCGCTGCATCGTGCAACACGGCCATAACGGCGGCTAGCAGCAGGACGCGACCTACGCCGGGTTTGGCGAGGTGTCCCCAGGTCTTGTTCCTGGTCAGTTGGACGGCACAGTACAAGCAAGACGAGACGGCTCCGCCCCAGAGAATCATGGCGGTAACGGCCCATGCCGCTGCCCAATCGGCGTTGTTCAGTACGGCGTCTTGGGCCTCTTTACCAATCGGTTCGGCATAGGCCGAGGCCAGCGCGTAGCACGCGCAGAGGATACCCGAACCGACGCCGATCACCAGACCAATCAGCATCTTGGGTTTCTTCACGGCTGACGCTTCCTCTTGGTCGGGTTTCGCCTCGGGTCCGTCTTTCTTGAGACTCCTTTCCTTCAAAATGCCCGCCCGTCCGGAGACTACTACACCAACCAGACACACGGCCACGCCGGCTAGAATGACATAGCCGTGCGACGTGAGAATCTGATCCGCATCGAACAGGAGCATGGGCATCATCGAGCCGCAGACGATCTGAGCTCCGTAGTTCAGCGCATAAGCCAGCGAAAGTCCGATAAACGCGAAACTCATCCCGAGCGTCATGGAACCCAGTCCCCAGAGCAGCCCGAACGCCAACACGGCGATGATCGTGTTTGTGCCGACCCGACTGTAGATGCCGCCTAGGTCGTTGACCACCAGCGGCGCCACGACGATGGGAATGAGAATCGTCACAAAGAAAAAGAACGGACCCCAGAGCACCTCCCATGGTGTTTCCTTCTTGACGTACTTGCTCGGCAACCCGAACGAGCCGCCGCAAATCGCTCCCGCAAGCATCAAGCCGAATCCGATGATCTGATCAGTTTCCATGATTCTCCTCCCCTTCCACGTACTTTTTGTACAATGCGACCGCTTGATCGTCCGAGATCCCTCGCCCGATGATCAGACGCGCTCGTGCCGTGGCCGCTTCGCCGGCTTTCAGGTCACGGCCGAACAGAGACAGGTACAGCGAGCGATGGCTTTCCTCGCCGAAGGGCGTGGCCACGGCAAAGCAGTCTGCTGCCGGCGCCATTATCAGTCCCGCAAAACCGCTCTCCGCATCGCGGCGCATGGCCAATGGCGCGGAAAGGCGGGGCATGATCTTCCAATCGACCGGGCTTGGCGGCCGTCGCCATCGGCCGTCACGGATGATCTCGACCGCTTCGTCGTCGCGGGGGAACATCTGCCACTTGGCGTATGATTCCTTGGCTTCCAGGAAGGCGGGCTTGCCGTCCGTTTCGGGGCAACCCGCCACGTAGACCAGCGACTTGGCAAAGCCCTCGAAATACGAAGCCAGGAACACCTCGAACCGTTTGAGACCCTTTCGCGCAACCACAGTAGTAGTGACGTCGAGAACGTTCGGAGCGGTCCAACGGTAGATCGCTTTCATGTCGAAGGGATGTTCGTCGTCCGCCGACCACCGCACTTCCACCGCTCCACCCGGAAGCACCCGCGCCTCGCTGGCCCAGTCCCAGGCGGCATGCCCGTATCGGGCGCGGTCGTCCAGGAGCCGATAATGCGAAAACAACCCGTAAGCGCGAGCAATCGCCTTTCCGGATGCAGTGTCAACCACGGACGTCAATCCGAGCGACCTGCCTTGCGGCCGCAGCGTTCCTCTTAGAACGCCGGTATCGAAGTGGCACTCTTTCCCCTGGGCCGTGAAAGCCAACTCGGCTTCAGTCGTCTCTCTCTCTTTCGATTCAGCGGCGGGTAGAAACCGTCCACGGCAAAGGGCTAAGCCTGCCGCTGTGGTCGTGGTGAGAAAATGTCGTCGGTTCAGATGGTCGTTCATGGTACGCCTTCTCACTTTTGCAGTCGGAGTATTCTTCAAACCCGACTTCATTCCGGTAGTCGCCATTCGAGGATGCCGCCGGAGAAGTTGGGTTGGAGTACGGTTTCAAGGCGGATGGCCGTCGTGGTCACGGGCTCGAAAGTCACTCGGTTGAACTTATCCTTCCCAACACCGTACGGCGACGTGGCCTCGACCGGTTTCCACTCGTCGCCGTCCTTCCACAACAGCCGCCAGCTTACGGGCACGCGGCACTGTCCGCGGCCCGTGTCGTCAAACCAGTAGACTTCCGCCTTCGCCAGCGTTTTGGGCTTTTCGAATTCGTACCCTACCCATTCCGCCGTGCCTCGGCGGTCCCACCAGGTGAATCTGGGGATATCGTGGTCGATCGAGTTCTTGGGCAGGACGTTGTCGTTCAGCGCCTGCTCACCATCGCGGCCCCAGCAATGCGAGGATGACGGCTTGGCGACGATAGCCACCGTCGCTCCTTCCGGGTTCGCGGCATCGGGCATTTCGTTTGGAACCCAAACGACCATTTGCCCCGGCTCGCGGTTGTCCCAGGCGTAGTAGGGAATCGCCGTGAGTGCGACTTCGCGGCTTTCCACGCGAAATCCGTTTTCGGTTTCCACGACGCCTTGTTGTCGGCCTTTCGCTTTGATCACTGTGACACCGCCGAGCAGGTCGGGTCGGATTTCCGTGTCGAACGTCGCGCCCTGGGGAATCGCAACTTGCTCCACGTGGCACGGGTTGTCCATGTCTTCCAGGCAGTAAACCACGGGCCCGCGCAGGATGGCCCGTCGTCCCGTGTTCTCTTCCACGTTCGGATCCGACGCGACCTGACGGACAGTCATGGAAAAGTTCAGCGCGATCGTGTCGCCCGCCTTCCACGCTTGTCGTAACGACACAAAACCGTCCTTGGGTTCTGCAGCGACATCATCGCCGTTTACGGCGACGGTTGCGTCTTGGCACCATCCGGGGATGCGCAGCCGCACGGTGAAGTCTTCGGTCACGTTCGGTTCGACGACGATCGTGACCGCGCCGTCCCACGGATACGCCGTATTTTGCACGAGTCTTACCTGGCCATTCTTCAATGGCACCGTTCCGGTGCCGCCAACGTACTGCAGCACGCACACGCCTTCGCCGTCTGCCATCGCGCCGTAGACGTATTGGCCAAGCGAAGCGATGAAACGCACGACATTGGTCGGGCAGCACGCGCAACCGTACCACGGCTGCCGATGGTGGTTGCCGTGGCTGGCCAATGGGTTGACATAGAAAAACTTCGAACCGTCCAGCGAAATGCCAGAGATGGCGCCATTGTACAGCAGCCGTTCGACCAGATCGGCAAAACGCCCCTCGCCGTGCAGCAGTGCCAACCGGTGGTTCCAGAACACCATGGCGATCGACGCACACGTTTCGCAGTAAGCATTGTAGTTGGGCAGATAGTACGGCTGCGCGAATCCCTCGCCGTGGCCCTGCACACCGACGCCGCCCGTGACGTACATTTTCTTGTTGGCGATGAACTGCCACAGCCGTTCCATCGTGTCTATGTAGCCCTGATCGCCGTCGACGGCTGCCAGATCGGCCACGCCGCTGTAGAAGTACAGGAATCGCACCGCATGGCCTACCGGTTCTTCCTGCTCGCGCACCGGCTTGTGGTCCTGGCAGTAGCCGCCGAACAACTGCCGGTGTTCGTCGTTACCGTGTTCATCGACAAAGAAACGGGCCAATTCCAGGTAACGTTCCTCGCCCGTAGCTCGCCACAGTTTCACCAGGGCCAATTCGATCTCGGGGTGTCCGGCGATACCGTGCCGCTTGTCCGGCCCGAAGACGCTATCGATGTAGTCGGCGAACTTGCAGGCCACATCGAGGAACGTCCGCTCGCCGGTCGCGCGATAGTGAGCCACGGCGGCTTCGAACATGTGTCCCGCGCAATACAGTTCGTGTGCGTGCTGCAGATTCTGCCACCGCTTCTCCGGCTCTTTGACGGAAAACCATGTGTTCAGGTAACCGTCGGGCTGTTGCGAGCGGCGGATGTTGTCGATGATCTCGTCCAGCCGCGCGGCCAACGCGGGATCGGGATGTGTGTGCAGCGAGTAGGCGACGCCTTCGAGCACCTTGTAGACATCCGAGTCGTGGAAGATATGGCCGCGGAACGGGCCTTTGGTGGCAACTCCGCCGGCATGCCGGAAGTTGTCCAACCGCCCCGTCTCCTCGCACGTGTCCAGGTTGTGGGGGATCGACACCTTGCGATTCGTCTCTTGACGCGGCGACCAAAAACCGCTCTGGATCGTCACATCGCTGAAGTTCACCGGCGTCATCTTTGCCACGTCGTCGGCATGAGCCGGCCATGTCAGAGCTGTTAACAAGAGTGTTACCGCAACGGTTCGCGCCATCATTCGTGCTCCAAAAAGTAGGTCCCGCTTGCCGAGCGGGACCTTGAATTCCGCTACCCTGCAATAGGTCCAGGTCCCGTCCGGCAGACGGGACCTACTGCCATCATCCATCCCGCCCTCATATCAAAGGAACCAGCGGTCGGCAAATCTGTTGTCTGAATGTATGATATCCTGAAGTCCGTTGGTAGTACCTTTTTCTTGAAGGAAACAAACCGTGAAGAAACAACTAGCTTTGGGACTACTGAGTATTGGCCTGGCGGTACTGGCCAAATCACCGTGTATCGTATCGGCCCAGGCGGACGAGCCAGACAAGACGGAGAAAGAGTCGGCCAATCTGATACCCAATGAATCGTTCGAAGAAGCATCCGGCCAGAAGCCGGCTGGCTGGGATACGCAACAGTGGGGCGGCAAAGGCGAGTTTGCGTATGCAACCATCGGTCGTACCGGCAAGCGGTGCGTAATGATCTCGTCCGAAGAGGGTGCCGACATCGGATGGCACGCAACGGTGCCGGTGCAACCCCATTCGAGCTACCGGCTAACCGGTTGGATCAAGACCGAGAACGTGACCACGGCTACGCCCGATGGAAGGCCCGGGCGCGGGGCCCTGCTGAACCTGCACAACATCCAGCCCTCCGCTACTGAGGCGGTAACGGGTACCAAGGACTGGACGAAGGTCGAATTGATGTTCGATACGGGTGGGCAGGTCGAGGTCCAAGTGAATTGCCTGTTCGGCGGCTGGGGCCTGGCGACCGGCAAAGCCTGGTACGACGACATCCGGTTGGAGGCGGTGAATCTGAAAGACTGGAAACCGAGTATCGCGATTGACGCGGCGAAGAAGGGCCATCCGATCTCGAAGTACATCTATGGCCAGTTTATCGAGCATCTGGGCCGCTGCATCTACGGAGGAATCTGGGCCGAGATGCTCGAAGATCGCAAGTTCTTCGATCCCGTAGGAGCCGAGGGCTCGCCCTGGAAGGCAATCGGCGAAGCGACCGTGGCCATGGAAAGCGAAGACTCCTTCGTCGGGGAACATACGCCCAAAGTCACAGCGCCCGGCGGCATTGCCCAGAGCGGATTGGGACTGGTCGAAGGCAAGAAGTACGTCGGCAGGATCTGGCTGAAAGTAACCGATGCGGCTGCGCCCATTCGAGTCAGCTTGGTATGGGGCACCGAAGCCGACGACCGGCAAAGCGTGACTGTCCAGCAGATTGACACGAAGTACGTCGAAGTGCCACTTTCGTTCACGGCCGGCGCCGGCACCGACGACGGCCGCCTGGAAATCGCGGCTGCGGGCACTGGCACGTTTTACGTGGGCACGGTTTCCCTTATGCCTGCCGATAACGTTCACGGTATGCGTGCCGACACACTCCGGCTGCTCGAAGAGTTGGACTCGCCCGTTTATCGCTGGCCCGGGGGCAACTTTGTCAGTGGATACGACTGGCGGGACGGGATCGGCCCGCGGGACCGCCGTCCGCCGCGCAAGAACCCGGCCTGGAAGGGAATCGAACACAACGACTTTGGCTTGGACGACTTTATGACCTTTTGCCGCGTCCTGGGCACCGAACCTTACATTGCCGTCAACAGCGGACTGGCCGGTGTGGAAAACGCCGTCGGCGAAGTTCAATACGCCAACGGGGCGCCTGATTCGCCGATGGGCAAACTGCGTGCCAAGAACGGACATCCCGAACCGTACAAAGTGAATTGGTGGGGAATCGGCAACGAGATGTATGGCGGTTGGCAGCTTGGACACATGCCGTTGGAGGACTATATCAAGAAGCACAACGTCTTTGCCGATGCCATGCGAGCCGAAGACCCGTCGATCACGCTGGTCGCCGTGGGGGCTACGGGGAAGTGGAGCGAAGGCATGATGCAGTTCTGCGCCGACCACATGGAACTGATCAGCGAGCATTTCTATCGCCAAGGTCACACCGGGTTGGCTTCGCACGTCCGGCAGATCCCGGACGCCGTCCGGCAGAAGGCCGAAGCCCACCGCGACTACCGGCGACGCTTCGATTCGCTGAAGGGCAAAGACATCGACATCGCCCTGGACGAATGGAACTACTGGTACGGCCCGCACGTGTACGGCGAACTGGGCACGCGCTATTTCCTGAAAGACGCTTTGGGGATCGCCGCCGGGTTGAACGAGTACGCGCGGCAGAGCGACATTATGTTCATGGCCAACTATGCTCAGACAGTGAACGTGATCGGCTGCATCAAGACCAGCAAGACGGCCGCTTCGTTTGCCACGACAGGCTTGGCGCTGAAACTGTACCGCAAACACTTCGGCGTTACGCCAGTTGCGGTCACCACCGAACTGCCGCTAGACGTGGCTGCGTCATTGACCGAGGACGGCCGGACGTTGACAGTGGCCGTTGTGAATCCCACGATGCGCGAGTTGGAACTGCCGCTTACCATCAGCGGCGCGGCGTTGGCTGGTGCCGGGCAGAGATGGGAGATTGCCGGCGACGACCCCATGGCCTACAACGAACCCGGCAAACCAGCCAAGGTAACGATCCAACAGTCCACGGTAACCGGCGCATCGGACAAGCTGACCGTAGCACCGTGCAGCGTAACCTTGTTTGCGTTGGCGCTGAAGTAGGTCCCGCTTGCCGAGCGGGACCTCGGGAGGGAGAAAGGAGAGGTATCAGGTATCAGGTGTCGGGAATCTCGATCCCGTATCCCGTGCCGACTTGCCAGTTTCGACCCCTCTTGCCCGACACCCGAAACCCGACACCCACTCCCTCCAACAACCGGAGACCCACGAAATGCTCCTACGCCGAGTTATCCCAACGGCTTTCGCCCTCCTCGCCCTGATTCCATCAGTCGCAGCGGCAGTTTCAGCCCGCCAGCCCGGCGATCGGCCGAACATTCTGTTCATCATGGTCGACGACCTGGGCAAAGAATGGGTCTCGTGCTACGGAGCCGAAGAGATCGAAACGCCCCACCTGGACGCCTTGGCGGCCGGGGGCATGAAGTTCCACAATGCCTACTCGATGCCCCAATGCACGCCCACGCGCGCGACGCTGCTCACGGGGCAGTACCCGTGGCGAAACGGTTGGTGCAACCACTGGGATGTGCCGCGCTGGGGCGCCGGATGCCATTTCGATTGGAAATGCAACACTACGTTTGCCCGTCAACTGAAGAAAACCGGCTATGCAACAGCGGCTGCCGGCAAGTGGCAGATCAACGACTTCCGAGTCACGCCCGATGCCATGGGCAAACACGGGTTCGACGAGTGGTGCATGTGGACCGGTTACGAGACGGGCAATCCGCCGAGCGGCGCTCGCTATTGGGACCCGTACATCAACACCAACAAAGGCAGCCGAACCTACGAAGGCCGATTTGGCTGCGACGTATTTGTTGACTTCTTGATCGACTTCATCGAGCGGCATCAGGACCAACCCATGATGCTGTACTTTCCCATGGCCCTGACGCACGGCCCGCTGGTAAGCACTCCGGCCGAACCGGACGCTTCCGACAAGATGGCCAAACACAAGGCGATGGTCCGCTACACCGACGCAGCTCTGGGCCGGCTCGTTGCGGCGATTGACAAGCTGAAGATTCGCAACAACACCATCATCATCTGGTCCACCGACAACGGCACCAGTGGCGGTATCTCGGGCCGCATGAACGGTCGCCTGGTCCGCGGCGGCAAAGCGAAGTTGACCGAGAACGGCGTCTGCGAGCCCTACATCGTCAACTGCCCCGGCTTGGTGCCGGCCGGCGTCGAAACGGACGCCCTGACCGACTTCACCGATCTGTTCCCGACCTTCTGTGAATTGGCCGGCGCGGAATTGCCTGAAGGTGTCGCCATCGACGGCAAGTCGATCGCCCCGGTCATGTTGGGCAAAGACAAGGACGGCCCGCGCGACTGGATCATGGCCCTGGGACACGGTGCGGCCCGACTGGACGAAAGAGGCGTTCGCCCCAAAGTCGACTATACACCACGCGTAATTCGCGACAAACGATACAAGGCGTTCGTCCAAGACGGCCAGATTATCAAACTGGTCGATTTGAAGACGGACCTGGAGGAACAGCAAGACCTCTCGGACAGCGAAGACGCAGCGGTGATCGACGCGAGAGAGAAATTCGAAGCCGTCGTCAGTATGTGTCCCGAAAAAGACGCCCGCCCGCAATACGAACCCACACCGCCACAACCGTGGGACAGGAAAGCGAACGACGATAGTGGCAAGAAGGTGAAGAAGAACAAGAGACGCGATAGGCGAGCCAAGAAACTTAGGACGGGAGAGTGACGAACCTTCCGACGGCGGTGCCGAGTACTCAGTACCCAGTACTCGGTACTCTGCACTCCGCCCCTCGGCCGTCAGAAGGCCATGTGGCTGAGGTTCATCCACTCTATTGAGCAGCCAACGCTTCTCGGTGCGTCTGGGTGGCCCGCTCGATCTGCTCCGGCGACTCGTACGGCACGTACATCGCTCGCATGACGAACTGATATCTCTGGCCAACTTCGTAATCGGGAGCAAAGTACTGAAAGTCCCAGGCCGGGTTGCCTTGGCCGCCGCCCGACGGGCTCTGCGACAAGCGGATGGCGTCTTTCGGACGGAACATCAGCACCATGGCCATCCCGTGACTGACGCCGAAGTACCACGGTTCCGCGTAGCAATACCGTGAACGGTTGAACACAAGCGTGAGCGGAAAATCGTCTTCGTGGGAAAAATCGCGTTTGTCGTCGGACGCCACATGTGTGGAGAACGTTCCGTGTGCGGGCGTCACACCTCGAATCCAGCGGGTCTTTTTGGGCCCACCAGCATCGTGGCCTCTGAAGTGGATGTCCAGCGACTCCGGTTGATGGATGTAACTGGCCCAGAAGAATCCCACATAGTCGTAATGGAACGAACGACGGCGGGGAATGCACTCGAAGGTCAGTTCAATCGTCCCGTCGTCCAGCAGTCGATACCGATGGCAACTCTCCAGCCCCCAAGTGGGCGTGGGTTTCTGATACAACTCGGCCGTGTTTTGATCGACGATTCGTAACTCCATCGGTGCGTTTCGCGGTTCGAACAGCACTTTGCGGTCTTGATCCGTCCCGTCGTGAATGTGCTCGAAGTTCAGGCCCGCGTAGCTCGGCACGAACAGATTGTCGCGACGCTGCGCGTGTTTCAACGAAGCGATCCCGCTGTAACCGGCGCGGTGGCCCGGTAACACGTCATCGTCGACGGCCCGGTTGTCGACCACCACGGCCTCGACATCGCCCTGTTTCAGGACCACGTACGGTTTGTCCGGCACTTGATAGCGAATCGACGTGTCCGACAACGTCGTCAGCCGCGGCAGTTCGTCGCCTTGCACTGCGATAGCTCCCAGAAAAGACACAGCAAACCAGCAAACGCCCCCATACATCTTCGTGCTTGATTGTGTTCCCATGAGAATGCATCTCCTGTTCAATTGAGCCTTGTAGGTCAGGCTGTGCCTGACGAATTGCGGTGTCACACCGTTCGAACCAGTTTTCGTCAGGCACAGCCTGACCTACCGAGAATTGAAGTCTTTTGAGATTGCCTTAGTTAACGGGATTCACTTCGACGGCGTTAGTTCCCACGCCACGACTGTCCGCGGCGGCAAGATCACGTCACGATGGAAACTGCGTGCTACGGTAAACGATTCGCCTTCGCCATCGCTCTTGACGACAGCCACGCGGACTTGCTCGCTTGATATGCCGTACTCGGTCACATCCAAATCCAGATGCGTCGCAATCGGCTTGTCGCCCACGTTGACCATCAGCAGTACGGTTCGATTCTCGTTCGGCAATTGCCACGCACCGCTCATGGCAACAGGCGTAGTCACCGGCCAGACGCCGTGCCACTGCCAGTCGGCGGTGACGTTGGGGATCTCGCCATGCAACTTGGGCGGACGGGCCATCTGGCCGGCGTTGAAATAGCGCCGCAGCCGCCAGCGCAAATGGACGATTTGGCGGAGGAACGCGAAGTCTTCCTTTTCATTCACCACATTCGCGTCGATCCATCCGATTTGTTCGCCGAACACGAGTTGCTGGCCCGCTTTCATCCGTAAAGCCAGATTCTTGGTCGGACCGCCGCGATAAGCCCGTCCGAACATCTGGATGGCTCCACCGTATACGGCCGGGAAGGCCGGAACCTGGCCATCGTACTGCCAGTGCCAGGTCAGGTAGCCGTCAAACCACTTCACGTACGGCTCGGCATTGCACTCGGTCGTCAACATCCGATCCTCAGGCATCTCGCGTCGAATCGCGTCCATCATCTTCCAGTACGATTCGGTCCACCAATGCCCTCCGCCGATCGGATGGCTGTGCGACGCGTCGAAGCACAATCGCGGCTGAGCCGCTGCGATTTGGTCGATATACACTCCGCGAACGCCGCATTCGTTCATCAACCGTAACACGATTTCGCGGACCTTCGTCTGCCACAATTCCGTGCTGGGACACATAGCCGCCAGTTCCACCTTGCTGTCGTCCGCCTCTTTACTACCGTAAACTTCGGTGTACGGTTCGCCCTGTTCGTCCTTCGTCGCAGCCGGTCGTGCAAGCTTGGTGAACTCGAAGTCCTCGCTACCTTTGTCGCGCGTATCCCACAGCCGGCCGTTGATGTAGGGCATGATGTAGATGTCTTTCGACTGCAGCAGCTTGACCGCGTCGGAAAAACCTTCATCGGCAGGGAAGTAGTGAGGGTAATCGTTGTCGAAAGGAATCTGGTGCCAACTGTACCAGTGAAAGCCGACGGGCAATCCCATCTGCTCGGCAAATTTCTGCAGTAGCGGCAGTCCGCTTTTCGGATCCCCGCCGCCGAGCCCCCACACGGATAGCTCGCGCATCCACTCCGGTGTGTCCGAGCGCCCATCTTTCGTCAACGATGGATACCACTTGGCATGCTGGCGAACCCACTGGCGATAGATCACTGCCGCGTCGAACCAGTCTCCGGCCATGTGTTGCCAAACGGCCTGACCACACAATTCAAACCGATTGCCCGGTGCGCCCATGTGTGGCACCGGATGTTCAAAGGACAGAATTACTTCGCGCCGGTCGGGTCGGCTTTGGGCGCGGATCTCCTTCGTGCTGCCGCAGGGATCATGCACGCCAGTGTATAAGCCCGTCGAGCCGTCTTTCGCGTAGGCAGCCATGTACTGCATCGTTGTCCAGCCACTTGGATACCGGCCGCTGGAATTCAGGGCGCGACGCCACGCGTTCTGTTCAAGCTGGCCGGCAGCGCGAGGAAGGAACAACATCGACTCCGATCCAAGTTCCTTGACAGCGACTTTGGGAAAGACAACACGCCAGAGGCTCCACCGGTCACTGACGCCTGCGACGGACAGCTTCCAGGCGATCGAACTGGTGGTCGTATCGGGCAATGCTTGCGCAACCACCTCCAATGCACTGAATCGCTCGTCAATCGGCGCTTTCCACCGAAGTTCGATACCGCGGTCGGCCTCGATCGGAACGACCTCGACTTCGCGCCAGCCGGCATCGGCCGTCAGCCGTACCTCCTCTTTGGTTTCCACGTCGCGCAGTGCCAACTCGAACAACGGCTCACTACCTGGGGAACTGAGTTGGCAATCTGCCGCCGTGTCGAACAGGCTCAGAAGTCGGATACCTCCGTTGCCTCGTTCAAGAATCATGCCCAACTTGCCCGCGTTCAGCACCGACCAGTCGTCCGGCGTTTGGCCCTCGGTGGTCTCGATCGCCTGCTGGAATCGCCCCGCGTCGGCCAGTTGCGCGGCGCCGGCCGCATACCACCACGTTTGTTGCTTGACGGGCGATTGTTGCTCCGACCACCTGCGCTTCGCCGCGGCGATCTTCTCGTCCACCGACGCCACGGCCACTTTGACGCTGGCCTTGCTCGGAAGTTCGGCCGCGGCCGAGCGTATTGCCTCGACGACATTGTCAGCCATACCAATCCACAGCCACGCCGACCACTGTCGAGTCAGCTCGGGCCATGCCTGCCACGCCCGGGATCCGTGAGCTTGAAGGTAGCTGCCGCCACGATGGTCGTAAAACAACGCCTGCCCACAATCGAGCATGGCGATGGCGTGATTCCCGTCGACCAGCGCACCCCACTGATTGAAGTGAAAGCCCCGCGTTTCTCCTGTGAACTTCCCTTGCTCGACCGGCTCGCCGCCTGCCCACTCGGGAAAATCATCGCCGGGGAAGTTCAGTTCGAGGAAATGCGCTTCGCTCCACGGTTTGACCGGTTGTTGCGATGCGGTCGCGGTCACCCGGACCAGCGGCGAGTCGTGCAGGTAGATCCAATCGTACGTGGCCTCGGGTTTGGATTTGGGATGTCTGTCACCAGACTGCATATATCGCGAACGAACTCGTACGACCGTGGCCAAGGGACCGGTCGAGACACGCTGCATCACCGGCTGCGGATCGTTCGACAGGCCAAAGCTTCCCGTCTCAGGATCGTGCACTCGATCGTTCCACCGGAAGCGTTCGAACACCTTGCCCGATGGGACAAACTCGAAGCGACTAGGCAGTCCACCCATCTTCGCCGCATCGTGCACGACGCGAAAGGACTTAGTCGCGACCACACCATCAGTCGGCTCGTCGCTTGGCTCGTCGTTATCGAACGAAACCGCGAGCCCGGCGTTACCGCCGACCGGCAGTCTGAGAATCAAAGTGCCGGCCACGCGCGTTTTCGGATCATAGTTTGCTCCCGGAACGAACTGAACAGGTACGGATGCGCCATCCGCGATCTGCCTTGCGCGCACGCTGTGGGGCTCGACGCGGCCGACCTTGCACCAGCGCGCTGCGTCGGTCAGATCGACGTCGGCGACTACCAAGCCGTGATCGGGAGCATCATCGACGCCTAACAGAATGTCCTCTGATCGCGAGCGAGGACAGAGGCATGCCAAGGTAAGGAACACCAAGAGCATAACGTCATACCGACGAATATTCACCTTCATCCTCCTATTCCGCATTTCCGCTGTCCTCAACAGTCGCTCCCATGATTTTGCCCACAAATAGTTTTGCCTTCTCTTCATCGGGAAAAATAATTGTTGGGCAAAATCGTAAAACCATAAGAGGGTCGCAGTCCGTCGGCATTATGCTAACACATGGCGAGTGGTGTTACTTCACTTTGGCTAGTTTCCCGCGCAGTTGCTTGTAATCGGGCCAATTGAAGCCCTTCAGCCAAGCGACGGCCGCTTTCACACCACGTGTGAACAGATCCACCTTTGCTTCGGGCGTAAGGAAGAAGTTCAGCCAGTTGTGTGGGCCGGTGGGGATCTCGGTCACCAGACGTGCGAAATCGGGATTCCGAGCGATGAAGTCAAAGTCGTTGCAGTGCCGCGCGGCGTTGAATACCGACATCAATAGCTGAGTCGGCTTCTCGATCTTGTTGACTTCGTCGCGGGCCGTGCCGAGTCGCGCGCCGAATGTGGGGGCCGAGGGCATGCCTTTTGCATTTGGATCGTGAAACAGATCGACGGGGAAGTTCGACATGATTCCGCCGTCGATGAAGACGATTTCCTTAGGGACAGGCCCCTTGTAACCCACCTTCTTCCATTCACGCAGCGCGGGCACGCCCTTCGGCAACCGCTTCACTCGGTACGGGTGGAAGAAGAGTGGAATCGACATCGACGCGCGAACGAAATGCGCGGGATTGACTTTGTTGGGCTCTTTGAAGTACAGGTTGGCCATCTCAGGAAAAACGGCCTTGGTCTCGGTCGTGACGTCGGCTGCGACGATTTTCAAGCACGCGGCCGCTTCGTCAGCCGACAGGCTTTTACCGCTGCGCAGGCGAAGGTCGGGCGGCAGATCGCGGAACCGTTTGTTCAAGTCCGCGACTGTGCGAATACCTGCTCCTTTCAATTGTGTGGCGACCCATTTGAAGAAACAGTCGCCCGGATTCAGACCGAGGTCTTCGCGCAGATTGTCGAGAACCTGCATGGCCTTCCAGCCTAGCTTGACGGGCCCGGCACCTTCGAGCATGGTCTTGACGAAGTCTTTCGCATCGCTGTCGCCGTCGACAAACTCGAACATTTCCAGTTCGGCCAGGATTTCCAGGGCCTGCACGCTTTTTGCGTTGGCTGGTTTGTCCAAGGCCGCGATCATGGTGGCGGTGATGGCGCCGGCCGAGGTGCCGCCCACACCGAGGAACCGGATTCCGACGCTTTCCAAGGCGTATGTGTAGCCGATCAACGCGATGCCAAGTACTCCGCCGCCCTCCATCACCAGATCGACGTATTGATGCCCTTCGCCATCGATAATGTCCGAGACCACGGGACGCTTCTTCGTCCAATAGTCATTCAATTCGTCGAGCGTGTGAACGACGCCGGCAGCTTCGGTGAAGTCAGTGATTTCCATGGTAGCGCTCCTGTAATCGTTCGCGGGCCGAGCCAACAATCCGATCCCATAGCCTATCATATAGGCCTACGCCATTCTTCACATCGACAGCAAAGTATCGATGTTGCGGAAGGCCGAAGAATGGCAGGGGAATGGGGGCAAGGGAATGCTCCGTTGTGGAATTCCCCTGCCGGATTCTGACCGCACCGCCTCGCTGCTTCAGTGTTTCAGCAGAAGAAGCCAGCTCTGGCGCTCCGCAAGCTCCACGTCTACCTCGCTGACATCCGTCGCGAGGATTTCACCTGTGAACCCGTCCTCAATCGTCGACGGACGCCTCAATCGTATCGTCCGCCGTCCTGGATCGACGACGGTGACGCTGAGGAGCGAGTTATTCGCGTAGACGACGGCATCCTCATCCACATAAACGTGCACGCCAGCCCTCTTCGCCAACGCCCTTAGCACCGACGGCGCAACGCACGGAGCGGCAGAATAAGCGCTCGTCCAGCCATCCAGCTTCTTGACGCACAGTGCGGCACGATTCGTTGCGGTATCGAAACCCAGCACATCCACCGTTTCATCCTCGACGTGGAATGTCGGCGAGATCTTGCCTTCGCCAAACGAGGCAGGCCCGACCGGCGAACTCGTCCCGTAGGATACTTCGTCGTCGACCAGTGATCCATCACCGGGCACGGTGACGTTGACTGGCCGCCGCTCGTCTTCTGCAACGATACGCATGCCCGTCAGTTCGTGCATGGCCTCCGGTCCGGACACGTACCCCGGCGCATAAACGAACAATCCCATGGCGTGATCCTCACGTAGTCGTCCATGAATCGCCGCTATCTGTTCCCGAGTCGGCTGGAACAGGTTGAGGAAAATCCAGAGTTTCTTTCTTGGCAGGGCCTCCATGTCGCGGAGCGTGACCAGGTCGAAAGGAGTGCCCATGCTTCCCAACGCCGCGATCTGGCCAAGAATCAACCAGGTATTCACCTGCGTATGCAGTGCTTGGCTGGTGAACGCATCGGGGTCGATCACGACAGCCACTTCGCTCGCGGACGACCGATCCATCCTCAGGACTCTGTCTGCCACGGCGACTTGCATCCGGATCTCTTCGGCCAGGCGAGGATCGTTGTACCAGCCGCCACTCATATCAAAGTAGGAATGACCGCAACCGCGAGTGAGAACGGCACCCAACTGACGCCGCAGCAGTGCAATCGTCTCATCGGGCGTCTGACGGCGGTCGATCTGGTCGGCCTTGACGTTGGGAACGTCCATCACGCGGAAGGTCCGCAAGTCGTTTTCGTTGCACCAGAGTTTGCCGTTCACGTGAAAGCTGTCGACCACCGACATGAACGTGCTATAGCCGCCCGGCTTGAGTGAACGATGGGAATAGAGAGCGGGACTGAAGAAGTAGTCGACGTGGGGCGAGCGCGTCAATCGGTCGATGGCCAGATGCCCGGCCGTGAGGATTCTTGGCTCGTGAAACTGAACGACGTAGCCGTAGAAGGCCCCGCAGAGCCAGTTGTCTTGTGATTCCTTTTTGACGATCTTGCTGTAGTGCTCGATCGTGTCCGCCGTGAGATCGGAGAGGAATCGCCACCAATCAGCGACACGGCAGCCGCGGGACGCATCGACGAAGTCGTTGTGCGCGGCCGCCACGATCTCGTGCGGCGTGGGAGGCGAAATCGTGTCAAAGGTCACTGTTGTATCCTTCCAGGCCGCCTGGAGGAGTTCTTCTGTTTCATACCGCCCGCGGACCCAGTCGCGAAAAGCCGCCTCGGCCGGTGCGGAGTAGTCCGTAAGTACGCCGCCCGTGTTCGATCCGAACATCATCCATTCTTCGGTGACACCGGCGCACACCATCAGTCCGATGATCCGATCCGAATACGACGCGCCGCGTAGATGCCGGACGAAGCGGCGAAGAACTTCGCCCATGTCGCCGCGCCAGCGGTCGGAAGCCCATGAACCGGGACGAAAACCAGGCTTCTCCTCGTAGTCGGCCGTCTTGTTCTCCGCCGTCATGGCGACCATGCACTGCTCCGGATTCGCTTCGGCCCACCACGGCGGACAGGCCACATAGCAGCGGATCAGCAGCCTGGCATCCGGACAAGCCGAAAGAACGCGAGTGGCATGAGCATCGCACTCGGTGAAGTCAGTAGTATCGGGATCCGGCCACGATGTGGCGGTCAGGCCGTAAGGATGAAAGCCGCAGCACGTGTCGAAACTAAACAAATCGACGCCTGCTTTCGCAAAGGGTCGCAGATACTCCTCCTCCAGCGCGTACGTCATATACATCAGGCCGTTCGAAGGTTGTCCATCCAGGACGATTGCCGGCGCCCCGTTATGCTGTTCGACTCGCGCGCGGATCGGCTTACCGCTAGGAGCCGCACGGACGGTGAGGTGTCCCCCCTTAGATTCTACCACATGTCCCTGGCAAATTTTACAACTTGCGTTTTCGAAAGACTTGGCTGCTAGCGGGGAGAAAGCCATTGGTTGAAACGACATGGGGCGCCAGCGGCAGTCTTGTCATTTTTTCAGAATGATGTGCATGGCGTGAAGCGTTGTAGGCTGGTGCGTAAAACTGTTACGAGTCAGCCTACGAACACTCCTCAAAGGATGCCAAGCCATGTCTTCGTTATGCGAAACGGATGTCAGTCTAGGGCAAACTGTCTTCGGTCATGCAGAGTTGGGAGACCGGCGCCGCACGGCGCGATTGGTCACTACGTTCGACCTGATGCAAAAGCATCCTGGTGGAACGCTGCCAGACAAACTGGCTTCTCCTGCCGATTTACGGGCGTTCTACCGTCTCTGCGATTGCGAGGAGGTGACGCATGCTGCGTTGCTCGCTGCAGCGCGGCAACACACGTTGACGAAAATCGCTGACTGTCCCGGACCGGTGTTGATTCTACACGACGCTACGGAACTTGATTACACATCGCTCGAGTCGCTGGCCGGCGACTTGGGACAGATCGGCAAGGGAAGTGGTCGTGGTTATGTTTGCCAGAATGTGTTGGCGGTCGCGGCTGACACGGGAGAGGTGCTGGGACTGATGGATCAGATCCTCCATCACCGCGACGAGGTCTCCGAAGATGAAACTCTGACCGAACTTCGCGAGCGGGAGACACGTGAGAGCCTGTTGTGGATACACGGAACGAAGAACCTGCCCGCGGACGCAAAGCTAATCGATGTGGCCGACCGGGGAGCCGATACGTTCGAGTTCCTGGAACATGAATCCAAGAGCAGCCGGCGGTTTGTTATTCGCGCTTGTAAGGTGCGCAAGGTCTATGCAGGCCACGAGCCGGTTGGCCCTCGTCGCTACTTAAAGGAGTATCTTGGGAGCCTACCGGAACTAGGGCGATTTACGATGAAGGTTCAAGCTCAAGCAGGTCGCAAGGCTCGCAAGAAGGCAGAGTTCATCGTGCGTGGTGGATCGCTGCTGGTTTGTCCGCCACACGCCAAACACGGCCACCATGGCAATGAGCCATTGCCGCTGTTCGTGGTCCAGGTGATCGAGGTCAATCCACCGGCCGGCGAAAAAGCCATTGAGTGGACGTTGCTAACGAACGAATCCGTGCGAGGTTTCCAGGACGCATGGCGCGTCGTAGATTGGTACGAACGCAGGTGGATCATCGAAGAGTTTCATAAAGCCAAGAAGACGGGATGTCGAATCGAGGACATGCAGTTCACGTCGCTTGATCGACTGGAGCCAGCGATTGCGTTAGTTTCGCTGGTAGCCGTAACGCTTCTCAACCTGCGTGACGCCAGTCGTCGCCCGGATGCCAAAACTCGCCGCGCCACCTCCATCATGGCAGCCGATTACGTGAAGGTACTGAGTACTTGGCGTTACCGCAACTCAAAGGAAGGCATGACGGTCCACGAGTTCTTCTACGCATTGGCGCGTCTGGGCGGTCACCAGAACCGAAAGAGTGACGGCCAGCCCGGCTGGCTTGTTCTCTGGCGAGGATGGACGAAACTCCAAGCCATGCTCGACGGATATGATGTCGCTAGACGAACGAGATGTGGTAAAACCTAAGGGTGTCCCACACACGCGCGACGGGACGTTTGGCCCGCGATCGGAAGTTCCCGCGTGTCGGCGAATATCGCGTACTCGCCCCCCGGCATGCCTCGGGGCAACTTGATCGACACCGGCTCCAATACGACTCCGTCGTCCGTGCCAACCATGCGA
>JADHUC010000106.1 GCA_016784735.1 Pirellulaceae bacterium
TCCGTCGCCGTCGAAGTCGACGCCGTTCGGCAACAGCGCGGGATTGACGTAGCCGGATACCCTCAATACTCCCTCGAACCGCCCGTCACCATCCACGAAGCTGAAAGCTCCATACCGGGCGATGACCAGTCGCGCTGGCTTCGTTGCTTCACCCCGCCAGGCGCCGACGGCATACGGCATCACAAGGCCGCCGGCGGGATGACGCGTGTTGGGACGGCCGTGTTGCTGGTTGAAGTCCTGGTGTGCCTGATACAGGTCCGTCTGCCGAAGGACGGTACCGTCGGAATCGAACACGCGGAGCATGCCGGCCCGGCCGACGGTGGCCACTTTACGAGTACCATCGCCAAGATAGTCCAGAAGAACAGCGTCCTCGATGCACCGAGCCGGCTCGTATTGAAAGCGTTCCACTCCATCGGAACCGATAAGCGCCAGCGCATCGTCTTCTTCCCGTGCGGGGCGGACGAACTTTCTGACGATGCGCGGTTTGACCAGGATCTCAGGTACTCCATCGCAGTCCACGTCTTGCACATCGAGCACGAGCGGGCGGCGAGCAGCTTGCTCGTTGCGAGCATAATAGAACCACCCGTTCACGCCTTTGCCACGCACGAATCGGGCTTCACGCCGGTCGAAGCAGAAGGCCTGGGCCTCCCGGTCCACGGGATGGGCACCGCCATAGTTGGATGTCCGCGTGCCGGGCCGCCACGTACGCGGCGATGTAACGCGCTGCCAGGAATCCGAATCCAACGCAGGCATGGCACCTGTCGCGTCGGGGACGGCGGTCCAGACTTTATCGGGCAGTTCCGACGGTTGCCATGGACCGCCAACCCGGGACACGGCACGGATCTCCGCCAGATCCACGACTCGTCCCAGGTCCACAATATCGTTGGGCAGGTTGCGGGACACCGCAACGCGTGCCGGTCTCTGCAACCCGTCGTAGGTCCACGCGGTGTGCCAGTCGCCCGTGCCATCGGCCGCGGACACACCGGCATCCGCGGATTCGACCGAAGGTGCACACAGACCGGCTGGCGGTTCTTCACCGTGTTCCACTTGAGGAGGCCGGCCGGAGGGCCATTGCACGCGGATCGCCGGTTCTGCGACCCCGTTTGACGTCAACCAGACATTTTTCTGCTCATCAACGCCGGCACGGCGCGCGGTATCGCCGCGATAGGACTGCAGAACCGAGAGAATCGTGTGGGACTCGCCCGTGGTCAGTGCATCCGTTGTTGCGAAACGAATGTGTGTGCCGTCCGTTTCATCCACAAGCAGGCGAAATCCTTCGCCGATCGGGGCAATGCGAAACCGCCCGGAACGCGACGTGCTGGTCCATGCCCGGCCGTCCCACGAGCCTCGACCCGCCGGGTGCCAACTGACCATCACCTGATACTGGCCCGGACCGACCGGCGTCACCGTATCACGCACCAGATAGAGCCCCTTCCCTAGCCATGCAATCTCGCGCTGCCAGCATGTGCCGGCAAAAGGATCGAGTGTGAATCCCACGGCCCCGCCGCCCGGCCATTCAGCCGTGTAGTCAGTGCGAGCCACGGACGCGTACGGCTGCGCGTCATCGCTCAGCCGATCGATGCGTAACACGTGTACGGCGTTCTGATCGAAGTACGACGGGTTCTGGTCCGCAACAACCGATGTTGTTTGCCTGGTGAGCCAGTGCGTTCCGTGAGAGGCCAGCGTGAGAATCGCACCGGGCGAACAACCAGCGGCAACTCCGCTCGCGGCGAAGTAGTCGTCGTCAGGCTCGAAGCCGCTACGGAAGGCGACGAAATTGAAAGTCTCGGACGCGTCCACGGTTGGCCGGCGGAAGCGTGATCCAGCGAAATGCACCAGGTTGCGCTCTTGGTGCGGCATGAATTCGGGCAGACGCATGCCCGCCCAGTCATCGAGTGGTGCCTCGGCGAGTTCCGGTCCCGGGGCGTAACGGTGGACCCCGCAGACATAGCGCCCCTGGAACACTTTGCGTGACGCCGGGGACGGCAGTGTCCGCAGCAGCCGAAGGTACCGTCCGTCTTGGTAGTAGTGAGCCGCCATGCCCAGCAGCAGCGGCAAGTCCTGCCCGTCGCTGGGACGCGTGAGGGAACCGGTGTGATGATCGGTGAAATCCAAGTGCAGGGCGCGGCGCGCGTGATCGCGATCAAAGAACGCGTACTGTTCGTGTTCCAGTGCGTAGCGGAACATGGCGGCTACGATCTCTTCGTGACACCCCGTTCCGTTGGGCGAGGACGGCGGACTTGGAGTCCAGCGCCCGCTGACCCAGTGACGAAAGAACGCGTGCTTCTCACTGCGACGAAACGTAACGATGTCCGCCAGATCCCCCTCAAGCTCGAAATGCTCATGAAGGAAGTCGGCCATGGTCAGATCGGCCAACCACGGCGCGATGCTGTGGCGATTTGTGAGTCGAATCGCGTCATACGGTGGCGAGAAGGTGGTCATCCAACTCAGATCGGGCCCGAGCATGATGTCCCAGAAGTTCTGAGCGATCAGGCTGTCGAGGGCATCTCGCCGCTCGTCGGACAGGACCTCGCTCTCCGCCAGCATGTTGTGGGTACGGACGAAAAACTCGACAAGGTAATGGTGCGTATAGGCACGATCCTCCAAAACCGTATCAAGGTATTCCAGCATCCGCTCGCGAAAGCTCTCCTGCCCCGACCAGTAGTAGCCCATGGCATTTTCGTACCAACGGCGAACGGTCTGGTAGCCGGGGTTGATCGGTGGTGCGATCACGCTGTGCGGGTCCGTGGCCCAGCGCTGGTCGTACTCCCGGAACGCCGTCAGGCAGTCGCCCCCGAGTTCGACGTCCAGCAGCCAAGGCACCTCCGCGCCCGACAGCAGTTCGATGAATCGTTCCACGGCCAGCTCCGCGCCTCGATCGGTGCTACCGCCCAGGATCAGGTGGTTGTGCCCATTGCGGAACACGTTGGCAGCGGTTCGCACCACATAGCCGTCGCCGCCGGGATAGTGCCCGTCGACGGCGCACAGGAATCGGTTGTACGCAGGCCACATGGCTCGGTTCACGCCCAACCGTCCAATCAGAATCAAGGGCCGGTTCCTGTACTCATCTTTGAGCACGGGAGGGCCATCGTCCGTGGCCTCGACGTCCGAAACCATGCGAAGCCGTATTCCCGCGACCTGCTCGACGCGATCCCTGACGCGCTCGGCGAGTTGGATCCAATGCTCACCCCGGCTTGGATAGACAATGCATGCGAATGACTCACCGTCCTTCGCCAAATGCGTGGTACCGAACCGGCCGCGTCGCTTCGGCGCATGCTCAGGTCGTTGGACGGGTACAAGCGAGGCGTTGTCCAGTCGCACCGTGGCCGGCTCGTCGGTAAGGGACCTCATCAGGAAACGAATCCGCAATGAGCCGTCGAGTTCAGGCCCTGCCAAAGCCACCAACTGTTGCCATTCGCCTTGCCTATGATACGCGGCCCGGCACTTGCCAACTTGAGCCACGACACGCCCGTCGGACTTGACCCACGCCCGGAACAGCAGAGTCGTTGCGGGGTCGACACGCACATCCTGCCACAGCGCCGTCTGGTTCTGAGTCAGGCCCTGAAAGCGTTGGCTGAACCGGCCATCGCGGCGGACCGCCAGTTCCAGGTCCGCGTGTCCGGGCCCGCTGGCAGCCCATCCCTCGGCAACGCCATCTGTGCCGGCAATCTCGAACGAACCATTGCGGAGCGGGGCGGCAGAAGTCTCCGGGATCGCACCAACGTTCGCTGAAACAATCGCCAGCAACACCAATATCGTCATCGCATCAACACCTTATCTCTCGGTTGGGCACGCCTGGCCGTTTAACCCGAAGCCGGAGGCGATGGCGTGCAGTGGGATAGATTGTCCACTCGCGGCACCCGCCATCGCCTCCGGCTTCGGGTTAAACGGGCGCGATTGTACCATAACACGCGGCTCAGTTTGGGTGAGACTTATGGTAGACCGATTCTCCAAGCCTTACACTGACATGATGTCCATTCAATCAACCAGGGAAAGAGTCCTTTCGGCGATCAACCACGCGGAGGTTGATCGCATTCCGGTGATGTATCGCGGTCTTCCGGAAACGGACGCGAAGTTGTGCGAGCACTTCGGGTTGGGGCCGGTGGACGAGCATTGGACCGAGCTTGTCGACCGGCTGGGGGCCGATCTGTTTTCGGGCGGCTCTTCCATGGGCCGGTACGCCAGAATTTCGCCGGAGTACACGGGACGGCAGGACGATTCGCACAGCTTGTTCCATCTGGACTACGTTTGGGGCCTGATTCCCCAACAAGTATCCGCGGCAACCCACACGTATGTCGATTGGACAGACCATCCCATGGCCTCGTTTTCATCGGTTCGTCAAATCGAGGCTTACCCGTCGCCGCGAATAGAGGACTTTGATTTCTCGGCCATGGCGGTGGACGAAAGTATCACCGAACGTGCGCTTTCCAGTACCGGCAGGCTGAACCACATCTTCATGATCGCCGCAAGGCTGCGCGGCATGGACAGGCTGCTGATGGACATGGCTGCCGAACCGATCCTGGCCGAAGCGATCTTCAACAAGGTCGCCGAGTTCGCGGTGGAGTTCAACAGGAGGTCGCTCCAGCAGGTCGGGACGCAGTTGGATCATTACGTTCTCTGGGACGACGTGGCGATGCAAAGCGGCATGATGATGAGCCCGGCCCAGTGGAACCGGTATTTGCGGAAGTGGTACGAGATTCTGTATGCGGATGCGAAGAAGTACGGACTGAAGGTCTTCTACCATTGCTGCGGAAGCTTTCATCCGATCATACCGACGCTGATCGACATAGGCGTGGACATCTTGGATCCCGTTCAGACGTCGGCGTTCGAAATGGACCTGAAAACTCTCAAACGCAGGTACGGGAACAACGTCTGCTGGCACGGCGGCATCGACGTGCAGAAGCTACTGCCCCACGGCACGGTCTCCGCGGTTCGAGACGCCGTTCGCGAGGCGAAAGAACTGTTCGGGCACAGCGGAGGCATTATCCTGGGGCCATCCCACGAGATCACTCCCGACACGCCAATTGAGAATATTTTGGCTCTTTACGATTGACCAACCAACTCTTCGTCCGGTTACTCGATCCACACCAGAACAAAGCTCACCGGTCGCAGCCGGACAGACAGAGCATTGCCGTCCAGCGGTATCGCGCGACCGTCCAGAGCGTTCCTTGCCGATGCGCCGACTAGTCCCATGGCCGTGAGGTCCACGGCGATCCGGCTGTCGACCATTTCGTGCGCCAGGTTGCCCACGATCAGTAACGCCCGCTTGCCTTTCTGTCGATAGAGACTGATCTTCACGTTGTCGTTGTCCGTCTTGACTAGGGACCGTTCGGCGAGGTAGTAGGGAATCCACTCGGCTTCGCGGTAGCCGAACCTATCGTACGTCTGCCACAGATTCGATGTCTTGCGGGACATGTCGTTTCGACCCAGAAAACCTTGGGGCCACACCGAGACACCGTGGAGCAGACAGTAAGTCACGTGCAGGGAATCGTAGCTGTGCGAGTCCGGCCCCAGCAGCGTGGGCCAGATGCCCCATTGCTTTCCCTGCCAGCGCACTCGGAACTTCACCAGGTCCTCGTACTGCTCGTGTTCGCCGGTGTAGTAGACGTCGGTGAAGGACATGCTCGGAATCATGGTGTTGAACGACACGTGGTTCACCAAGTAGCCCTCCGCGTGTCTGGCGTGAATCAACTTGTACATCCGCTTGAGCATCTCGCGCGTGGCAAACAGCGGCCAGGTCGATTGGAGCGTGCCGTTCTCGTCAACGTATCCGCAGCCGTGATGGGTATTCCGGCAAGGGTATACCTGGGCGAGCCCGTCGGTGTAGCAGCCAATGAAACCCAAATCGTCCAACATCCACTGCGTGCCGGCGGCCATGTAATCGGCGAATCCACTTCGCACGCACGCATCCCAGAAGTAATGCCCCTTGGGCGGCTCGGCCGGCTGCGTGGACAAGGGACGGCGGCTCCACTCATGGCCGAACTGGGCACTCAGCGGAGATGGTGAACCGATGGCGGGGTAGCCCATGTAGGTCGACGATCGCATGCCGAGATCGTTGCATTGGTTTACTTGCTCGCGGAGATCCGGGATCTCAGGCTCTCTGAACAGTGGTGCGGGCCAGCCGTACTTCGAGGCATTCGGCTCCAGCCAGAACCAGAACAACGATGCGTTGAACCCGTAGTGCTTCGCGGCCTCATTGGGCTTTCTCACGTCGCCGTTGGCGATTTGTAATCCGGACCCGAATTTCCCATTCACGAACCGGCAGCCAATGCTGGGTATGCCGCCGAGTTCGCCGGACGCGTGGGAGACGATCGCTGCCCGGGTTTCGGCGTCCTCGCCGTCGGGTCGAAAACGGTCGTCCAGGTGATCGAGCAAAAGCGTATGCCCATCCGGCTCGAACGGAGCCTGAGGTACATCGAACGCGTCGTCAACATAACGCACCGCGTTCGACACTCGTAGCTCGTCAACAGCGATTCGAGTGTAGCCGCGCCACGGGTTCGCACAGCCGAACCGCAGGCCAAGCTCGCTCGGATCCTTCGCCATCTCCGTGGGCAGAGTCATGTCGACAGTGCCGTAACGCTTCCCGCCGACGAACAACTCCACACGCTTGCCCCAAGTGATGGCCACGTGTGTATACTCGTCCGGTTCCAGTCGCATCCCTTTCGCGGCGAGCGTCTCCTTTCGATCTCCGTTGGTGACGGTCAGATTCATCACCTGCTGCGACGCGTGGTTGAAAGCCAGAGACAAACCGCCGCCTCGACCCGTCAGGCTGACGACCTCGCGCCAGGCGCCGCCGGCACTGATGGCCGGTGCCAGCCAGAATTCCAGTGTGCCTTGCTTCGGATCGAGATTGCCCGTGCCGGGATAGCGAAAGGACTCCGGAGGCACCTGCCGGCTGGTCTCTTGCCCGAACCGAAACCAGAACGGATCGCCGGCGTGGGCGTCCTTGACTGGTGTGGCCATCAGGCCGAAAGTAATGGTGATTGGCTCGTCTACACGGAGCGATTGCCGGATCATCCTGCAACGGATGACGGTTCGATCGCCCTCGGGCGACACTTCCAGCATCTGATCGTCACGGGGCCGCCAGAACTGATCGCTCTCGGCGAACCAGGCGAAGCCAATATCGTCATTCCCGACCCACACCTGCGGCAGGAACCGGCTGTGCCAAGGAGTGTCGTCAATGACACGTGCCTTGGCGGAAATGCCGTTGGACGGCAGGAGGAAAGTCGCGCAGGTGCTCTTGACGGGGATCTCCAGCACCAAGCTCGATACCTCGGCGGAGCCTGTGGGCGTAAGAGTCAGGTCGCAACGTTGGAGGCCGTCGAACTCGGTTGTGGTCGTCAGGTTCACTCTGAGCGGCCCGAGGCGCGTACGAGCATGTCTCAAGCATACATCGCTCGGTGTGGCTTCAGTTCGTGCGGGCAGGCGCGCGAGGTCCGTCGTCTCTCCACCGGTCGTCAGCTTGAACGTGATCGGAGCGGCCAGCAATTCATCCCCCCAGCAATCCACTTGCTCGGCCAGCGAGCCGTCTCCATTGCGATAGGTGCGTCCTAACACCTCGATCTCACCCTCCGTCGCGCGCACCGACTGCCACGGTCCAGGAACCGAATCGTCAATCCCGGCACGGGACCGCCACCACTCTGGCTTTGCGAACTGCTCGAACTCGGTCTCGGCGCCGGCCAAAGGGGGTTCGTCCGGGGCGATGGCCTCGGACTTGACCGTGTACTTGCCGGGCGGAAGATCAGCGATGTCAATGGCCGCCGCGCCGCGTCCGCGCACGAACTCGCTGGTCTCGCATGTGCGGATGACTTGGCCGTCTTGCACGAGTTGCGACCTCGCCACCAAACCATCGGGGACATTCGGCAAACCCGCGATGTTGGCCGTCACCCACAGTTTGCCTTCGTAGGGATAGCCCTCGGCCGCTACGTCAAACGGCTTGTTCACCCGAAACGACATCCTCTGGTAGTACAGGTCGCCTTTCTCCGTGGAAGCTCGAACGGTCAGGTTGTACAAGCCGGTAACCAGCGGCGGAGCCTTGACGCGAACGGCTTTGTAGTCGGCCAACCGGTTTTCGGTCTCGACGATCGTCTTCGCGTCCGAACCCACCAACGTGCCTCGGACCGTGACCAACGGGTCAAAGGCCAAACCGGTCATGGCCACTTGGGTTTCCACTTGGCCTCGCGTCCAGTCTCCCACGGGGCCAAGGCGGATACTCCGATCAGTGTCACTGAAGATGATCTCACCAAAGGCACCCCAAGTGTGGAAATTGCCCGCCGTGTAGGCCCAAGACGATAGCCGGCTGGCAGCATCCGCATCGCGGCAGAAGTTCACGCGCCAGCGGTCGCCGTTTTTCGGGGTCGCGCAGCCATCCAACTCGCTGAACGGGATCCTGAATTCGGCCGTCCATCGTCCGACAACCTTCGTCGTCTTTACGGTCACGTTTGCGTTGAAGTCCAAGTCGTGTTGAAGTGGACCTGCGGGTGTGACCCGAGAGTCGTACAAGGTCCCGATAGCATTCGTAATAATCTGGTAGTACGGGGACGGAGCCGATCGAGGCTGCAGGAACACGTCCACCGCATCTTCGTCATGGACCCCTGAGTCGCGACCGGTCAGTGTCGCCGTGATCGGCCGTTTCCGAGGGTCCAGGCACTCGAAAGCGAGGTAGAGCGCCTGGTCGTCCCATCCCGCTTGGACAATCGTCTGATCCTCAACCAGAGTGCGGTTGTTCAGGCCCACGAACCCCGATGTCTGTGCGGCACCCGCCCATTCTTCCTCGTCGATCTTCCCGTCGATGACGGGAACTTCTATTCGCGGCACTGTCATGGTCGGCCAGTCCGGCACCTGGTCGCCGCCGGGGCCGAGGATGCGGAATTCGTCCAGGGCGAACTCGCTTTCGACAGTGCTCCAACCGATGTGGCTCCCAAAGCTCAGACGCACATCGTCCGGTTGGACGTCAATCGGACCAAACAGCCCCTGCCAGTCCAGAGTCGCTCGGCGCTTCTGATCGCACCACAGCTCCAACTGCCTGCCCCAGCGGAGTTCCAGGTGATGCCAGTCGCCCGTCTTCCAGTATTCGGTGAAGTTCCCATAACAGACGAGCTGGCGCTGCCGATCCCACACGCCTACGCAGACGACCTTCAGGCAGGAGTACACGCAGACCTTGCTGCCCCCTGGTCCCCAGACGGTGAAGAACATCTGGTTACTGAGGCGGCCGGGATCCTTGATGACCTCCTCGGCGTCGAAGTTCAGGGCGACCCAGAATTCGGCCAAACCGGCGCTCAGGTTGATGTTGCCCTGGGCCGGATACCGCATATCCATCAGCCCGTGAAACTGCAACGCCTTGCCAAAACGGCCGTCCACAAACCGGCCGCCTTTGCGCGGCCTCCCGCCAGTGAAACTACCAGACGGCTTGGTCACAGCCGGTGTCGTGCATCGAGTCCCGTCGAGCGTAAAGCTCTCGTCCAAGTGGTCCAGCAGCAAGGTTCTCTGCGTCAATTGGTACGGCTGACCAACGATACAGCGAGGCTCGATGAAAACCCCGACGACGCACAGCAGAAACATGACACAAAAACGCATGCTCTTCCCTTTCGAATGGTTGCCGAGTCGATATTCGCGCCTTTGCGGCCCAACCTCGCTGGAGGGCCAAGAGGAAATCCTCGCCACTATTGTACGCAATTCGGCCTTCCGTCGGGGCTGCATGCAACTCTCTAGGCCCGTTGGTGGTCAAAGGGACGTGTTTACCATCCGACCTGATGATGAATCCACCAAGAGAATTCTCACGAACATATGACAGAACGCTAGCAGACCAATGCTGGCTTGGTTACAGCAACCGGCAAGCCACGTCGAGTTGCCCGATCAAAACAAGTGAAGTGGGAGAGATTCCGAAATGCGATTGAAAGACATTCTTACGTTGTGCTTGGTCAGTATGGCTGCCGTGGTTCCATGGACGGTACGTGGGGAGTCGTTGTCGGACGCCCGGCATCAGCGGAGGCGGGAGGCGGCGGAAACCTTACGGAATGCACTCCGCGCGAATGCAGCTTCGCAGTCAACGGGTGCGGATACGTTCGCGCGGTACAGAGCTGCCGTATCCGAGGCAGTTTCATTGGTCGGCTCGGAATCTGTTGCCGCCGCCGAACTGACACATGCAGTACGCGAAGCCTACGATTCGAACGGAGGGTCGGACGGCGCATTACGGGCGTTCCGTGCTCGGATTGAAGAGGTTTGCGAGAACCTGGCCTTCGCACCGCTTGTCGAAGCCGAGATGCCGACCGGCTTCCCGCCACCGACGCCGGTCGGGGAGATCGAGGTGAAGCAATACCCGATGTATCGCATGGCCCAAACAGACGCAGGCGAGAGCCCCGCGTTTTGGACGCTTTTCAATCATATCAAACGGAACAAGATCGTAATGACTGCGCCCGTCGAGATGGGCTACCCGCTGACACAAGCCGTTGAGAAGAAAGCGGAAACGATGGCGTTTCTATACAGCGACCGAGACCTCGGCGATACCGGCTCGCACGGTTCGGTTCGCGTCGCCGATGTCCCGCCACAGACGGTGGTCAGCATGGGGGTCCGCGGCGGCAGAACAGCGCAGAAAATCGAATCTGCACGACAAGGGCTGATGAAGTGGATCGACGCACGCGAAGCGGGGTATCGGGCTGCGGGGAAAATGCGAGTCATGGGCTACAACAGTCCTTTTGTCCCGCCAAACCGAAAGTACTTCGAAGTTCAGATTCCAGTCGTGATTGAAGCTGACCCTGCTAATCCGAACCGGGAAAAATCTTGAATCCGATTGCGCTTCACCAGCGAATACTGTGACAAGTGGTCAACAACCTTTATCGAGGCAGAGAAAGCCTCAGTCTTACTCACCTGCTAAAAGAAAGGGCACGCAAATGCCGAACGAAACAGCCGAATTCTCAAGGCAAAGCTTCAAATGGGTGAAGGCCGAAACAGGGACTACATACCTTTGCCCGGTCGACGTCATCAAGGGGCGCAGCGACCTAACCGACGAGGAGTTGAGCGTCCTTTGCATAGACGAGTCGCTGAGCCCCCACAACGACTAGCCCTCCGAATGTCTAACATAAGGCGGGGCATCGAAACCGTAGACTCGGCGACGATGCCTCGTTCTTCTGTGCTCTTGAGGAGTGCGTCGTGAGGATCGGCATTATTGGAACAGGAATCTCCGGCCTGGTCGCTGCGTACCGTCTGTGCGACACACACGATGTCACGCTGTTCGAGGCGAACGATTACGTCGGAGGACATACGAACACAGCAAGCGTTCAACTGGACGGTGAGAACCACAATGTCGACACGGGGTTCATCGTCTTCAACGACCGAACGTACCCGAATTTCTGCCGCCTGCTACGAGAACTTGAGGTGACGTCGCATCCGACAACGATGAGCTTCAGTGTTAGATGCGATCGTAGTCGGATCGAGTACAACGGCACATCGCTGAATGGGCTGTTCGCCCAACGCATGAATCTTATACGGCCCACTTTCCATCGAATGATTCGCGACATCCTGCGGTTCAACCGCGAGGCCGTACGACTGCTTGATAGAGACGGCCAAGATATCACTGTCGGTGAATTCCTGCTAACAAACCGCTATTCAGACGTTTTCGCGAATCGTTACTTGTTACCGATGGGGTCTGCGATATGGTCGTGCCCCTCGACTGCCTTCGAGCAGTTTCCGATTCGATTCATAGCCGAGTTCTACAAGAATCATGGCTTGCTCGGTCTGCGAAATCGGCCAGTTTGGAGAGTCATCCAAGGTGGATCACGTCGTTACGTTTCTGCCATGACCGCACGATTAGGTGACCGGATTCGGCTGAATTCCCCCGTCGAGTCCGTACTGCGCCTTCCGGGCTGCGTCATGCTGAAATCACAGGGCCATCCGGCTGAGACTTATGACGAAGTGATATTCGCCTGTCACAGCGATCAATCGCTCGCGATACTCGGCAATGATGCGACTTCAACAGAACGTCAGGTTCTGTCTCAGTTCCCTTACCAGCCGAACACCGCTGTACTTCACACCGACACATCACTGCTTCCGAGACGCAAGCGGGCGTGGGCGAGTTGGAACTATCACATACCCGAGACACGATTGCAGCATGCGACTGTCACGTACAACATGAACCGCTTGCAGCATATTCGCTCGAAGAACGTGTTCTGCGTGACGCTGAACGAATGCGACGCAATCGACGAGCGGAAAGTGATTCGCCGATTTCAGTACAGTCATCCCGTCTACACGATTCAGCGAGCACAGGCACAGAATCGCCACACAGAACTGATCCGCGCGAACCGAACCTCTTTCTGCGGAGCGTATTGGGGAAACGGTTTTCACGAGGACGGAGTCAATAGCGCGTTGGCGGTTGTATCTGCGTATGGAAGGCCGTCGGCGGCACGTCGGGAGGAGGTCGCCTCGCATGCATAGCTGCATTTACGAAGGTACAGTCCGGCACCGGCGTTTTTCTCCCGTTGCGCACAGCTTTCGATATCCGCTATATCTGATGTATCTGGATTTGAGCGAACTGGACGAGGTATTTCGAGGGCGTTGGCTCTGGTCGACAGGTCGGCCCAACCTCGCATGGTTCCGGCGAGACGATCATCTCGGCGATCCGCGTGCACCGTTGGACTCGGCCGTTCGTGACGTAGTTTCCTCAAGAACCGGGTCGCGTCCGACCGGTCCAATCCGATTGCTCACGAATTTGCGTTACTTTGGCTACGTGATCAATCCGGTCAGCTTCTATTTCTGCTACGACTCGAATGATGGACGACTGGACACGATCGTGGCGGAAGTGACCAATACACCCTGGGGCGAGCGCCACTGTTATGTGCTCAGCGAGTCGAATTCGCTCTACCATGACAAGCCAACAGTACATCGGTTCGAGCACCAGAAAGAACTCCACGTGTCCCCCTTCATGGATCTGGACATGTACTATCGTTGGCACATAACCGAGCCGCGTGACCGGCTGGTAGTGCGCATCGACAACTACGACAGTTCGGGAAAGCGCTTCGACTCGGACATGGTTCTGCGGCGGCGGGAGATCAGCGGCCGCGAACTCGCGCGGGTCCTGGTCCGCTATCCCTTTATGACGGCCCGAGTCGCAATCGGGATCTACTGGCAGGCGCTGAAGCTCTGGCGTAAGGGGGCTCCGTTTTTCTCCCACCCGAAGCACCGCCAGGCGAGCCGCCTGCCGACGAGACCGCCAGAGTACTCGGCCGGGCATGACGAGGAACAGCACGCTGCTTGACGCGACACGCTGCGAAGGAGACCAATTGAGATGAGCGTACCGGCACTGGCCAGACCAAAGAAAGCCACCTGGTCCAAAGCACGTGCGACGCGCGATTCGATGGGGAATCTGGAAGCAGCAGCCAACCAATGTGGCCGTACCGACGGGCATCGCCTGTCCACGTCGTCCACACCGGCTGATTCTGATGGTACGAGCTTTCTTACACGTCTTCTCCGGCGCGGCGTCGTCAACAACCTGAACAACATCAAAGGTGGACAGATCGTCCTATTGGACGGGCCAATTTGTGAGGAAAGCGGACTTCCGACGAGCGACTCTCCGTCCGCAAGAATCGCGGTGTGCAACCCGCGGTTCTACCGTCGAGTAGCATTGGGCGGCAGCCTGGGAGCGGCCGAATCGTATCTAGATGGCGATTGGGAGTGCGACGATCTGACAACATTTTTTCGCATTCTCGCCCGAGATCTCCAGTCGTCCGCGTCGATCGAAGGCCGGGCAACAGCCGTCGCCCGACGCATCGCTCGACTGGGACATTGGCTTGGGCGAAACACTCGGCGAGGTAGCCGCAAGAACATCGAAGCCCATTATGACCTGGGTGATGATTTCTTCCGCTTGTTCCTCGACTCGACCATGATGTATTCCTCAGCCATTTTCGAACGCGAGGACATGACGCTTGAGGAAGCTCAAGTTGCTCGGCTGGATCGCATCTGTCGGAAGCTCGAGCTGAGACGTTCGGATCACGTGCTCGAAATCGGCACCGGGTGGGGTGGGTTCGCTCTGCACGCGGCGCGTGACTATGGCTGCCGAGTGACGACCACCACGATCTCGAAAAACCAGTTCGAGACGGCAAAGCAACGGATTCGCCAAGCTGGACTGGACGACAGAGTGACGGTTCTCTATCAGGACTATCGCGATTTGCGGGGGAAGTACGACAAGCTCGTGTCGATCGAGATGATCGAGGCCGTCGGGCTCCGGTACTTCGACGCCTACTTCGCCCAGTGCGGAAGGCTACTGAATAGCGGTGGACGGATGTTGCTTCAAGCAATCGTCATGCCCGAAAGACGCTACGACCAGTACCTGCGTTCAGTCGACTTCATACAGAAATACATTTTCCCCGGAGGTTGCCTGCCGTCGATCACGACCATGCAGCAATCGGTGTCGCGGCAGACGAACTTGAGCCTGCTTGAATTGAAGGATTTCGCGCCGCACTACGCCCGGACGCTGCGTGAATGGCGGACTCGATTTCACAGTAACCTGAGAGACGTACGCCGGCTTGGTTATTCCGAGCGCTTCGTACGGACGTGGGATTACTACTTAAGCTACTGCGAAGCGGCATTCGAAGAACGCGCCGTGGGTGTTGTCCAGGCCGTTTGGGGACAATAGCCCAACGGTGGATCTCGCGCCGCCTCCTCAAAAGGCAGGTTTCACGAATGGTTGACGTCTTCCTTATGAACGCGTTTTTCATCGCCGGTCTGATGATCACGGTCTGGCTGATCAGCTTGGCGTTGAAGGACGTGAGCGTCGTGGACGTAGCCTGGGGGCTGGGCTTTGCAATGGTGGCTTGGGTGACCTACTTTGCCAGAACAACGTCCGAGGGCAATCCACTGCTTCCTCTACTGACGACCATCTGGGGCCTTCGGCTTAGCGGCTACTTGGCCTGGCGGAAAGCCGGCAGGCTGGAGGACTATCGCTACCGGGCCATGCGCGAACGACATCCGCGGTCGTTTCCGGTGCTCAGCTTGCTGACGGTATTTGCATTGCAGGGCGCGCTCATGTGGATTGTCGCCTTGCCTCTGCAAACGGTCGATCCGGCGGGGGCGCCGTCGGTTGTCTTGACGATCATCGGTGTGCTGTTGTGGGGCGTTGGTCTTCTCTTCGAGTCGATCGGCGATTGGCAGTTGACCGGCTTCAAATCTGATCCGACCAACAGTGACAAGGTGATGGACCGAGGGTTTTGGCATTACACACGCCATCCGAACTACTTCGGGGACTCTCTTGTGTGGTGGGGCCTTTATGTTGTTTCGCTTGCGTCGGGAGGCCAGTGGTGGTCGGTCATTGGACCGGCTGTTATGTGCGTGCTACTGCGGAGGGTATCCGGCGTCACGCTATTGGAAAAATCTCTCAGATGCCGCAAGGAAGGCTATGCGGAATACGTGGCCCGAACCAACGCCTTTTTTCCTTGGTGGCCAAAACATACGCAACAAGAATCAGACGGAGGCGCATGAGCATGCTTTTCTACGCCAAATTGTACCTTGCCACGGTTCCGGTTTTCTTCTTCATCGACCTTTTCTGGTTGGGGTTTGTCGCGAAGGGCTTCTATAGAAAACACCTGGACTTCATCTTGAGCCCAAGGGTGAACTGGACGGCAGCCATCGTCTTCTATTTGATCTTCATTGCGGGCATTCTCCTGTTTGCGGTGATTCCCGCTTTGGAGAGGAGTTCGTTGGGCAGGGCCGTTCTGATGGGCGGCCTTTTCGGCTTCTTCACCTACGCGACCTACGACCTGACGAATCTGGCCACGATTAAGGACTGGCCGTTAGCCGTTGTGATCGTCGACATCCTCTGGGGAATCGCACTCTGTTCGCTCGTCGCAGCGGCCAGTTTTGTGATTGCGAACTGGCTCAAGTGATGGAAACGAATATCTGATCGTCTCACTTTGCTGCGTTATTTGAATCCGCAACGATGCCTGCCGCGAATAGATGGTTGAGCGCTCAGTACGGTCGACTCTCATCAGAGGGTCATATCTGACAACCAACAAGCAGTCACACAAGGAGTGAGTTATGAAACGTGCAGGTTTTCCGTTCTGTCTGGCCGCCTTGATCGCGATTACCTTCTCACCGATGGTCTCCGCCGATTGCGGTAAGTGCAGCCATTCGAAATCTAAGGACATCGTCGACACGGCCGTGGCCGCCGGGAGCTTCAAGACGCTCGCAGCGGCTTTGACGGCGGCAGATCTGATTGGAACCCTGAAGGGCAGCGGGCCGTTCACCGTGTTTGCACCGACAGACGAGGCTTTCGCCAAGCTGCCAGAAGGCACCGTCGAGGAACTGCTGAAGCCGGAGAATAAGGCCAAGCTTACGGCAGTTTTGACGTATCACGTGGTTCCCGGCAAGGTCATGGCGTCGGATGTTGTGAAACTGGACAAAGCAAAGACCGTGCAGGGATCCGAAGTGAACATCCGAGTGGATCAAGGGAAGGTGTACATAGACAAGTCCCAAGTGGCGAAGGCCGACATCCACTGTGGAAATGGCGTAATTCACGTCATTGACTCGGTGCTGCTGCCGAACTAGATTCTAGGCACCTGGACTTGGAGGGCTCCGAGTGGGGCCCTTTTTTCTTGCGCGAACCGTCTGGTGGAGCGCGACGCGGTGCCTCTAACCTTGCTTCAAAGAGTAGCCGACGGAGATGCGGCTGCGGTAGATGAGTGCTTGAGCCAGTACGGCGGACTCGTGTGGTCGCTGGCCCGACGAATGTGCCCCAGGCATGAAGATGCAGAGGACGCCGTACAAGAGATCTTTATTGAACTTTGGCGCAAAGCCGAGAACTACGAGCCCGATATCGCATCCGAAGCGACGTACATCACCACGATCGCGCGGAGGCGACTGATCGACCGATACCGCCGTCGCAGCCGAGATCTCGACACGACGTCCATCGCCGACGACGTGGTGGTAGACCATGTCGAGCACGAGAAGTGGATCGAAGTCAGCGAAGAGGCGGCGCACGCTCGGAAGCACATGCGACAACTGCGTCCGGAGGAGCAACAGGTGCTTGAGCTGTCTATCAACGACGGCATGAGCCAAAGCCAGGTGGCCGAAGCCATGAATCTGCCTCTGGGCACGGTAAAGACGCACGCACGGAGGGGTTTGATCAGGCTCCGGGAGCTACTCGGGGTGAGCGAGGTCGGTGGCGCGAAAGGAGCGGGAGCATGAGCGGCCAGTGGCAAGATTTCTTGCGCCGACTGCTCGAGCCGCCGGGCAGTTGCCCAACAATCGGTACGGTGCGCGAAGAGATTCCAGCGACAACGAAACCAACAAAACGGAGCTTGCCATGAGTCAGAACAGTGAGTTCCTGGCCCGCGTTCTGAGAAACGGAGCGCGGTCGTTTGCCGCGTATGCATCCGGCGAGCTTCTCGATACGCACGCGCAAGCCGCCAAAGGCTTGGGCCCAAACCCGTTAGCGGCTTGGCAGAGCTGTTTGGCCGCGCGCGTCGAAGAACTGGCCGCAGCCGTGGCGGCAGAGCAACCAAGGCTATTCACGACCCAGGTGAATTGGGCCAAAACGGTTCTTGCGGCTCGGGGTATCTCTGCCGAGCATTTTCGCGCGGGTGTGGAAATCTTAGGGAACGTTTTGGCCAAGGAACTTCCCGCAGCAGTACAACCGCTGGCTTCCGACTATGTAGACAAGGCCATCGAGTCGTTTGACGAACAGCCTGCCGAGCTGTCGGCGCGGCTTCAGCCGAACACGACTCACGGACAATTGGCATCGACCTATCTGTTGGCACTGCTTGAAGGCGATCGCCGACGCGCAAGCCGCGTCATTCTCGACGCGATAGACCAGCCCGACAGCGTACGCGACATCTATCTTCATGTTTTGATGCCTGCCCAGGCGGAGCTTGGGCGAATGTGGCTGACCGGCGAGATCAATGTGGCCGAGGAGCATTTCGCATCGCACACGACTAAGATGGTGATGTCGCAGCTATTGACGAAGGCGTCACTCCGGCCACCCAACGGCAAGACCATGCTGACGGCATCCGTGGCCGGGAACCGGCACGATATTGGACTACACGCCGTCGCCGATTTCTTTGAGATGGCGGGATGGCGGACCATCCAACTTGGTGCGGACGTTCCAATCGATGATCTGGTTCAAGCCGTCGAGTGCTTTGACGTGGACCTCTTGGCAATTTCCGCGTCACTGAACGTTCAGCTCGAAACCGTCAAGTCCACAATCCGGGCTGTGCGAAGCGGAAAGCGTGGGGATGCGGTCAAGATCCTGGCGGGTGGCCTGGCGTTTGCAGATTCGAGCGACCTGGCCGTCGAAATGGGAGCGGATGCTTATGCTGCCGACGCGGACGAAGCCGTTCGGTTAGGCGGACAACTCGTTGGCTTGACGCCCAATCCTGGCGACGAATAGCATATCCAAGGACGCATTCCCACTCCGCCCACCAATAGATCGAGGAATCCGCGGATTCGCCAAAGCCAGTTCGCACAATACCAGCGCGTCGGGCCACCAACCCGCTGAACCGGTGCGAAAGCGACGTCGGCTGGAGCGTCCACGTCCCGGACCCGAGAATCAACTATGCGGCTTCCAAACCGTTTTACTCCTCACCGACGTGGATCGCCGCCGGAAGAAAGCGCGTCGGACCACCGCGTCGACGCGAATTCGCGATCTTCGTTGGCCAACGCACGCTGGATCGCATCGCGAAGACCTCGTGGGCGGATGTCGAATGCGTCCAGCGCCGCCGAGTCGCGTACGAGCGTCGGGTTGCGCACGCCCTCGATCAGCTTCCGCCCAACCCGCGCGTAGACCGGAGTCACCAGCCCCAGCCACAGACTGGACAAGCGGGGCGTCAACACGGGCACCGAGATCATCAGCCGCTTCAGTCCACGCTGTCGCGCATATTCGCGCATGATGTCTCCATAGGAGACTTGATCCGGTCCACCAATCTCGAACACCCTGCTTTCGCTCCCATCCAGATCTAACGCAGCCAGCAGGTAGTCCAGTACGTCTTCCACCGCGATCGGCTGAGTAGGTGTAGACACCCATTTCGGACAAATCATCACCGGCAGCCTCTCCACGAGCGACCGAATCAGTTCGAACGATAGGCTGCCCGAACCGATCACGATTGATGCACGAAACTCGATGACCTGTGCCCCGGAAGATCGCAGGATTTCGCCCACCTCATGACGGCTGCGGAGGTGCGCGGAGAGCTGTTGAGTCGACTCGCCAAGCCCGCCCAAGTAGATGATCCTGCGAACTCCGTTTTCTCTTGCCGCCGCCACGAAGTTCGATGCGGCTTTGCGATCATCTTCCTCGAAATCGCCGTGTGTGCCCATGGAGTGAACGAGGTAGTAGGCCGCCTGGACGCCCTGGAACGCGGCCATCAAAGAGTCGCGGTCCAACACATCCGCCCGGACTACCTGCGTCGCGCCGGACACTTGGCCTTCGAGACTTTCAGGTCGCCGAGTCAGACATCGCACGCTGACTCCACGACTCTCCAGAAGCGGCAGCAGGCGACCTCCGATGTATCCGGTACCGCCAGTCAGGCAGACCATCGAGTCGGTGCTTCTCATTTGCTCAGTTTCCGAATGACGCCCAAGGTCAGACTCGGGTGGACCGACCGTGACATTACCAATATGCCCGTCCACGGTGACGATCTCACCATTCTCTAAGAGATCAACCGCAGAGGCGATTCCGTTTACACAGGGAATCGCCAGTTCTCGAGCGATTACGCCGCCGTGGATCAGCACGGCTACACGTCGTTCGACCTTTTCGCCCGCCTGGGGCACCAAGTGCGTCATCATCGGCTGGATGGCATCGCACACAAGATTCTTGTCATCCGTTCACGCCTGCTGGGGGACATCCATCTGCAGCTCGATCATCTGCCGGTAGCGGCCGCGCCGGGCAAGCAGTTGGTCGTGGGTTCCGCTTTCCACGATGCGTCCCTCTTGGAGCACCACAATTCGGTCGGCATTGGTGATGGTACTGAGGCGATGGGCGATCACAAAACTGGTACGGCCGCGCATCAATTCGGCGAGGCTCTGCTGAATAAGCCGCTCGCTTTCGCTGTCAAGATTGCTGGTGGCCTCGTCCAGGATCAGGATCCGCGGGTCGGCCAGCACGGCGCGCGCGATCGCCAGCCGCTGCCGTTGGCCGCCGCTCAGACGCACACCCCGCTCGCCGATCAATGTGTCGTAGCCGTGGTCCAGCGCCGTAATAAACTCGTGGGCGTTGGCGGCGTGGGCAGCTCGCTGAAGATCCTCACGCGTGGCGTTTCGAACTGCGTAGGCGATGTTCTCCGCAATCGTGCCGTCGAACAAGAACACATCCTGCTCGACAATTCCCAGCAACCGGCGAAGACTTTCTACGGAAATGTCGCGCAGGTCCACACCGTCCAGTAGTACGGCGCCGGCGCTTGGGTCGTAGAAACGAGCTACCAAATTCGAAAGGGTAGTTTTTCCGGCACCGCTGCGTCCGACCAACGCGACCGTTTCGCCCGCCTGCACGGCCAGATCGATTTCGGAAAGAACCAACTGCTCGGTACCAGGGTAATGGAAGCTGACGCCGCGCAGCTCGATCCGCGCGCGTACGTTTTGAGGATCGAGCGTGATGGTATCCGATGCGGGTACTGTCTCCAGCGGTTCGGCCAGTAGATCCAATATGCGATCCAAGGCCGCCAGACTATTCTGAAAAGCGGTGGCGCTGGCAGCCAAGGTGGCCAGCGGTCCCAACAGCATGGCCATGTAGAACAGAAACATGGTCAAGTCGCCCAGCGTCATCTTGTCCTGCAGAATGCGATAGCCACCGTACAGCAACAGGGCAGTCGACGCCAGGGGAATTAGCATTTCCCAGACAACGCCGATCAATCGGGTCAACCACCAGACGAAGAGCTGCTGGCGGATCATCAGGTGATTGGCTCGCAGAAAACGGGAGGCTTCGCTTTTTTCGCGCCCGAAGGTGCGCACCACGCGGATGCCACCGAAGGCTTCGGTGGTTTGCCCGTCGATCATCTGGCGCTGTGAACGGATGTCCCGATACAGCGGTCGAATGCGGCTGATCCACGTGCGATGGGTCACGTAGACAATCGGCAGTAGAACCACGCCGGCCAGCATCATCCGCCAATCGACGAACAGCAGCACAATCAGACTACCGATGAACTGAATGATTGCCCGCCAGGGGTTGTAAATCATACTAAAGATGAGATCGGCCACGTTGCCGGCGTCTTCGCGCAGAATGCTTGCCGCGCCGCCGCTTTTGAGTTGGAAGATGCGGTGCAGCGGCAGCCGCACAGCATGTTCAAACACGGTCTTGCGCAAGCCAGCCTGCATGCGATTTACTGATCGAGTAGCATACCAACGACCCCAAAGATGCATCAGCGTGGCCAGAATCGAAATAACAGCCACCGCTACTGCGATACAAACCAGAAGAGACAAGCGGCTCTGGGGCAACGGCAGCGTTCGCGTCCAAACGGCCGGCAACGTACTATCGCCCAACACGTAGTCAATCGCCAGCTTAGTTGCCGCCGGTGGGGCCAGCTTGAAGATGGTGGCAACGGTCAGGGTCGCCAGCGCAACGCCCATGGCTCGTCGGTGTCCACGCAAAAGCCGCAAGAATTCCCGCAGCAACGTAGCAAACGAACGTTGCCGCGAGCGTGCGACGTCGTCGTCGCCATCCAACGTGGGGCGAACGTGTCTTGGGCCGCCCCGCTGTTTCAACTGCTGGCGGTACTCCTGGTATTGGTCTCGGCTGCTCGAATGATTCATGTATTGGTGCGGCGATCACGTGGAAAAGGCCGAAAGGTCGTTTTGACTACTCAACAGAGCGCTCAGCGAAGGACGCGGGAAGTCAGATTTCATCCTAGGGTGATTCCCGCTGTGCTTCCAGGGGTGACCATACTGGGTCTGGCTGGCGAACCATCCAGCTAGGGGCGGACGTTCCTATCGGCAATTTGGCCCAGGCCGTGCGAAGCCTCCCTCGTTCCGGCCAATGCGCCTAAAGACGGGAAAACCAAGACGTCAACTGCAGCACCAACCACAGCAACGGCGGCATCCCGCTGGCGATCACGTCTTGTCGAAGTTTGGTATCTTCAGTTGCTCTCCGCCTTTGTGGGCCGACTGGTGGGCAACGATTCCGGGGGCGGTCATGGCGATGGCCTCATAGACGTCGACCAGAGGCTCACGATCCTCGATGATGGCCATGATGAACTCGTTGGTGATCTGTCCGGACGAGCCGCCATGACCGCCGGCGGACATGGCGGGCGGAAGTGACGGGCGGTGATCCGCAAACTGGGTCGTTTTTCCATCCGCGATTCCCCCGAAATCGGTCTCGATCCCTTTGCCGGCACGGAACGTGGAACCGACCATCGAGCCCAACTCGCCGAACACGCGCCCCACCTCGCCGCCGGCGCCCTGGATGCCCCAGGCGACGTTCATTCGCGACATCCCGCCTTCGCTGGTCTCGAACAGGGCTGTCTCGTCGGAGAAGGGGTTGTTGTAGCCGTTGTCCGCGTACCTTTCGGCCTTGCCGCGGAAGCCGAGGCAGGAGACGGCCGTGTAGCGTTTCCGCGTAACGCCGATGTAGTAGGCCGTGGAGTGTGTGGGATAGAACATCGGGGGCAGGGCGTTCCGCCATTCCTTCCAGCCCCAGGCCGTATCGACGTTGTAGTGGTAGTACTCGCCTTCGGAGTAGATGATCTTCCCGAACCCTCCGTGTTCGTAGATCAGTTTCATGCTGTAAAGGTCCGCGTGATAACTACTGGATTCGGCCATCATGTACCTCAGGCCGGTTTTTTCCTTGGTCTCCTTCAGCTTCTGGATGTCCTCCAGCGTGAACGCGGCAGGCACTGCGCAGACGCAATGCTTGTCGTGATTCATCACGTCAACACAATGACGACCGTGGCTGGGGGCGTCGGTGAATACGGCCACAGCATCGATCTTGGGGTCCAGGATCAGTTTTTCGAGCGATTCGTAGGACTTCTCGCACCCATAGACTTTCATCAAACGCTCGCGCCGGGCGGGCTGCAAATCGCTGACGGCTTCGACGATGCAGTTCGGATGCTGATGCCACTGGAAACCGGCTCCGAATCCCCCGCCAACCACGCCAATGCGGATCTTCCGGTCGGACGTTTGTTCCCACTCCTTCTTCTCCTGGGCGGCTGCCAAAGCGCCTTCGGCAATGCTTACTGCGGAAGCGGCCGCTAATGTGCCGGCTCCCATCTTCTCCAGGAACGCACGACGACCGATCGCTGGCTTGTCTACCATGGCTTGCTCCTTTTGGGAAACGTTCACGAGTTCTCAGACGCCAGGAGAGATCTCCCCGCGGGAATCTGCCCTCGTCTCATGGTGCCATTCTCGGACACAGCCAACAGCGTTGTCAATCGTCGCGTGTCTCTCTGTTCTCTCCGTTTTCTCCTGTTCGAGTTTTGATCGTTCTTTTTGAACAGGAGGGAACAGAGTTAACGGAGAGAGGCCAACTCGGTCAACAATTTCAGGATCTCGACCCGCAGCGTGTCCGGTGCCTCACGCTTCGCGCGGTCGCCGCCGTGTGGACTGTCGCCGACGACTTCGTTCACTCCGTCGGTCAGGAGATGCTCGGCTTTCTCGCACACGCCTTCTTTGATGCCCGCCTTGCGGGCGGCTGCCACTGCATCCGTCAACATCTGCAGGTACTCGTAGTCGGCGATGCCCTGCCGCCAGGCGTCCCAGCGTTTCGAGCCGATCATGCCCTTCTCGGCCTTGTAGATCATGGCGTAGCTCACACCGCTGGTGTAGTCACTGAACGTCTGTGCGTTGGGGTCCACGTAGACCCACATGCCGATCCCACCGAGGCGGTTCTTCCATGCCTTCCATGACATCCAACGGTAGTAGGCGAACGGATCCTGGTTCTTCTCGCTGGCGCAGACGTACTGCCACGACTTCTGCTTGGTGCGATGGCAGACGTCGAGGACCGCCCGGCTGTTCAGCGTTCCGACGGACGGGCAGTACGTGTCGACAAACGGTAGCGACGCTTCGAGTTGCTGGGCCGAAACGCTGCTGTTCGGGTCAGCCCATACAAGCATCTCCGGGTCGATCTTCTTCAGGAGCTTGCTGGCGGGATGGTCGTACTTCTCCCAGCGCTCGCCGCCCGGCTCGTCGGACCAGTACCAAGCGAACTGTTTCCTGCTCACGCCCTTTTCTGCCAAGTGGTCGCGCACCTGGGTAATGTACTGCGTGAAGGCATTCTCCCACGCCGAAGTCCCGAAGCCGGAAGTTCCCATGCGATTGAACCCGAACTCGAACCCGACCCAAATCAGCCATAACCGACACTGTGGGTTCCATGCCAACATCTGGTCCAGCTTGGTGAAGTCCAGCGGCTCGGTGAGGTTACCGTCTTTGTCCGGTTTCGGCTTCGGCAGATAGCGATGGTTCAGTACCAGAGACGTGTTGTAGTGATCCAACAGATCCTGCGCTACGGATTCCTCGCGGCCCACGAGGCACGGGTCGTCGAAGTATCCCCACGAGTTGCTGTGCAAAGTGACTTCGTCGGGGAATCGTAACGGCCACACGCGCAATTGCACCGGAACCGTCACCGCCTGCTGCCCGTCAACGGCAGTATGAATGGAGGAAGTGTATGTACCCGGCTTCAGATCCATTTCGCGCGTCTTGAACGTTAGCCAGACGCGTTTGCTGATGCCAGGTTGAAGGATGACAGGGCCTTCGTTCAGCGGCACGATTGCATCGTCGCGGTAGTTGTAGCCGAATGCCTCGGCATGAACGACATGGGCGATCCGCAGGACTTCGCCGACGATGACCGTCGATGGACCACGGAAGTCGTCCGCCGTAAGGTCAAGCTCAAGCGGCTTCTCCGAGCAACTCGTGAGGATGAAGCTTGCCGTGGCCCATTCGTTGTTCATCATGTTAACGAGTACGCGCGCTGCGGGTTCTCCGCCAATCGGGCCTTCCAGCGGATGCAGCCAATCCCAATCGTCCTTCTGCCACACCACAACCGGACCATCGGGCCAGAGCTTGGCGTTCAGTCGGGCCACCGCCTGAAAGGCCCGCCGGTCCCACTGGCGGTAGGGCGGGCCTTGCGTGTAGTCTGCTGAGGCCACCGAACGCTCGGCGAGAACCGCCGCCTGTTCCTCCCGGATTTTCTTGCGTGTCTCTTCCGCTGCTGCTGGGTTCCCAAGTCGCTTGGCTCGCGCAACGGCTGCTTCATCTGCCTCGCGCAACAGCGTGATCGTCGCATTCTTCTGCGCAGCCCACGGCAACATTTGCTCAGCGTACTGCTTCACTTCTTCGGCGGGAATGGCTTGGTCGTCGAGGTACCGGACATCCTCCGGGCCGTGTGTGCCACGGATGACCTCGACCTCGTCGCAGAACATGAAAAAGCCGCCTGCCAAGAGCGCAAGACGCACATGCCGGCCCCAGCCTTTAAGCCCCTCGGCAACGAACCGATGGTTCAGAGATTTTGTCTGCGGCGGGCACTCGGTAAACACATCGCAGAGTAGACGATACTGCTTGCCGTCGTTGCTGACGAACACCAACACCCCGGAAGGGAACGTCACCTGCGCACCGCCCGTTATCGAGTCGAAGGTCACTTTGCTGATCGGGTAGGCATCGCCCAAGTCGATGTCGATAAGCGACACGCGATTGCGTCCGACCTGCCAGCCCACGGTGCCTTTGTCCGTCCACACGCAGCCGTTGTATTTGCCGTCGGTCAACTGCTTGGGATCGTTTTCGTCCCGGCAGTAGCTGTAGTTGGGCGCCGGATCAAAAGCACATAGCTTGCCGTTCGCCAAGTTGTCGCCATCGCTGGGCTGTCGCGTCGGTTGCCCTGACGCCATTGCCAATGGCACGGCCAGAACCAGCCACGCTGCACCAACGATACGCTGTCTTTCAGTCTTCATTTGTATCCCTCCTGAAGTCGTTTCAGCTTCTGACTTGTCCAGCCCCTTTTTCGCGCCAGCGTTAAACTGCTACGGGTCAGCGACGGCATGATTGTTCGTTTAACCCGAAGCCGAAGGCGATGGCGTGCAGCGGGATAGACTGTCCACTCGCGGCGCCCGCCATCGCCTTCGGCTTCGGGTCAAACGTGGCACTGTCGGTCGGTCGCAACACACTATACCACACATAGCTGTCTAACCGCCGCTTCGCTTCGTCATAAAGGCACTGATCAAACTGCCCGCAGTCACTTGAACGACGAGCGCCGATGGTATGATCCACTGGAAACTGAGGGCCGGCCCCCCGGTGATAACATCCCAGTAGGCGATCAGCGCCGCGGTAGCGAATCCGCACACGGCACCGCCGATGGTGCCGATTCCGGTGGCGAAGCGAACGAACAGCGCCGTGAAGAACAGGCCGGCAAGGGGAGCAAAGAAGAGCCCAACCGTCTTGAACAAGACTTCAAGGATGTTGCCAGGTACCGCGCCCATACAGCAGGCCAGTAGCACGACGGCCAACCCAAGCCCGACGGTCAACCCGCGGGCGATCTTCAAACGCTCGTCGTCCGAGCGTGTCGAACGGCCACAGCGGCCGAGTACATCCACACTGAATACCGTCGTAATGGAGTTCAACCCGGAGTCGAGACTGGACATGGCAGCGGCAAGCATGGCGGAGACAACCAACCCAGCCACGCCAATCGGCAGAAAATTCGCGATGTAGTGCGGGAAGAGGAAGTCGACATCGCCCAGCAAGTCCTGCCCCGCCGGCAGAAACTCGGGATGGTGCTGGAAGAACCCCAGCAAGGCGAACCCGGCCAACACGAGCAGTGACGAAACCAAAAGGTCGGCGATCAGGTTGGTCAGCAGCGCACGCCGGGCGGCCTTCACATTGCGGGTGGCAAGGTAACGCTGAATCGCGACTTGATCCGAGATGCTCGCGCAGACCCAGAACATGGTGTAGGAAATCATCGAGCCGAGAAGGGTGACCCGGACGGTCGGGGACAAGCTGAACAGCGGTTGTTTGTCCCAGTGCGGCGCTCGCGCGATCGGGAACCATTCGCGCACGCCGCCCAGGTCCACCGTGATGAAGATAATCGTAAGGAGGATACCGCCGACCAAGATGAAGAACTGCACCACATCGGTGACCATCACCGCTCGCAAGCCGCCGAGCGTGGTGTAGATCACGGCGATTATTCCGAGTACTGCGATCACGTACGGCACGGCAGCCAGGTCCCACTGCAACATCGTCACAAACGCCTTGGCCGACACATATGTCAGTAGGGCCATCCAGACCACGCGGGTCACCATGAACATTCCCGAACCCAAGAGACGAACGCCGAGACCGACCCGCGACTCCAGCAACTCGTACGCGCTCGTGACCGGCACACGCATCAACGCGGGGATCACGACGTAACCGACGACCAGGTATACCAGGGGCATTGCGACAAGACCGGCGTAGAAGAGCGGCCCGTGGTCGATAACTTCGCCGGGAGCGGACAGATAACTGATGGTGCTCAGCAACGTGGCGAAAAGAGAGATTCCGGCGATCAGAAAGTTGGTTCGCCGCCCGGCCAGGAAATACTCCTCGGTACTCGATTGCCGGCGGCTGTAGAACCAGCCCAGCGCGATCACCAGCGCGGCGTAGATGCCAATGACGATCCAATCAAGGGTCACCAGGCCGCGGAAGTCGGGGCGGTCATTCGCCGGTACGTCCTGGGCGGCAGCCGTGCGGAGGCCGACTAGGACGACAAACAAACAAGCCAACGTAGCCGTGCATGTAGGACGTAGCAAGATTTCATTCCAGACGCAACATTTTGGGGAAGTGTTCTTGGTACCAGCGACGCAGCGTTTCGACGTCCTCCTGCGTACAACTGGGGTACGGTCCGCGACTGCGCAGGCTGGTCTTGAGGAACCCACTGGCCACGCCACCCAGCCGATCGAAGGCAGTGTCGGTGAACCCCTTCGGCCCGAAGGTCGCTCCCAAGAACGTGATGAGCTCACTGAGCCGCCCACAGGCAATATCAACGCTCGGCCAATCCCCCTGTTGAACCTGCTGCCACAGCGGCAGAGTCACGTACGGGTTCCAGTAGACCACTGAACTACAGCATCCGATGGCACCGGTCCGCCCCAGCTTGCCCCATTTGTCTTCGCCAACAAAGACGTTGACGAACTGTGAAAGCGCTGCGCAGCCTTCCGGCGTGCAGCCTACCGTGTCGGCATTGGCTTTGACCATCATGTAGCCCGGCAGAGCGTCCTTGATCGCTCGATGTTGATCTTCGGTCAGCGTTTTCTTTGCGCGAGTCGTTTCGTAAACGGAAACGGGAAGTCCACCGGAAGCAGTCGCAACCTCTTTGAAGAACGGCACGATCTGCTCGTCGGCGATCTCCATCCAGAACGGCAGTGCCACCTGAATCGCGTCGGCGCCCATTTCGGCCGCATATGCCGCCCGACGAGCGGCCCCAAGCGTATAGGTCGAACTGCAGCCGATCATGACCGGTTTGCCGCCAGCGTGGCCCTCTTCGACAGTCGCCCGAGACACGGCCTGGAATTCGTCGTACTCCATCGCGTAGAACTCGCCGGTCGTTCCGCCGGTGTACACGCCGGGCATGCCTACCTCGCAGCATCTGGCCACGTCGCCGCGGTACGTTTCCTCGTCAAACTGGTCGTCATCCGTCCAAGCCACGGGCAAACCGGCCCACGGACCGATAAACGTGTCGCGAGTTAGCATGAATCATCCTCCCGCTGGGCTTGGGACTGTCGAAAGAACGGCAACAGTCGCCTGGCATTGTCACACAGGATCATTCGTTTTTCCGTGTCGGTCAAGTCCGCCCGGTCAATCCGGGCTCGCTGCGACGGTGCGAAATACACTGGCGTGTCGCTCCCGTACAGGATGCGATCGGCCCCGACTTCGCGAACGGCCCATTCGATCAAGCCCGGTGTGATGCTCAGCGAGCTGGAAGTGTCCGTCAACACATTGCCGTGCTTTGATGCCAGGATTGCCCGCACCTGCAGGTCGCAGGAGGTGCCCGTGGCACCGCTGTGTCCCAGGTGTGCCAAAATCAGTTTCACTTCCGGAAAGTCGTCGGCGAACCGCGTAAAGTCCTTCGGCAATGAATTCAACTCGCCGCTGTGCGACAACACCACGGCACCTTGCTCGGCCGCGAACTCGAGAATCGCTCGGCCGTGATCGACAATCGGATAACAGTGCTCCTCCGGATGGATCTTGATGCCGACGCACTGGGGCAACCCCAGCATTCGTCGGGCCTGGTCGAACGTTTCGGGTTGAAGCGGATTGACGACCACCCATTGCAGCAGGCCGTCGGTCTCGTGGACCACACGCTGGGCCTCTTCGTTTCCGGCCACGGCATCCGCCTCGCCACGCGGCATCATTGCCAGCATGGGCGAAACGACCGTGTAGGCCGTGTTCGCCTGCCGTGCTCTGGCCACCACGGTTGCCGGGTCACCGCTCATGAACTGTTGCTTCAGTATCGAAGTCCCGACACGTTCGTACCGGCCGTAGTGGCCGTGCACGTCAATCGCAGACAAATCGCGGATCGCCGTCACATTCTCACTCCCAGTCTATATCAAGCGCGCGAAAGTAGGCGCCCGTGTTTGCGAAGCACATGATCAGTGTCTTCGTAGCTCGGTAAGTGCCCGGCCAGCGAGATTGCGATTGATCCATCAACGACTTGCCTTGGGCGAAGTACCGCTCGCGGTTCGGGTGATCATCCGGCGCGTGGATGTAGCAGGTGAACAGCAGTTCCGAGTAGAAGCACGCTTGCTCCAACCAGCGATTGGGTTTGTCGTCGGTCAACTCCAGGTAGAAGTCGCCGAACAGAAGCATTTTGGCGAGGGCTTTCTGGCAGTCGGCGTCGATCTCGTCGTTTTCGATTTTCACATCGAGGAACCGTCCCGCTGCCTTAACGAACAAGGTCGCCCCGAGACCCTCGAAAGGCTGCTGGACGTAGTCGATCATTTTGACGGCCGCATCATAGTACTTGCGGTCGTTGGTCAGTTGATATGCGTAGACGTGCGTCATTAGAAAATTGCCGATTCCGCGTTTGTCGCCCATCATCATGTTGGTGAACCACGGGCTGTGGACCGTCCAGTCGGCTACCTCCAGAAATGCTTCGCGGCTGGTACGGTCTCCGGTCAAGTAGTAGTGCTGCGCCAGGCTGGCCACGTAGCAGTGCCCTGCATTGGGACCGCCGGACGCGTATCGCAGGCCGTATTTGCCGGTTTCGCTGGGGTACATCCGATGCGTGCTGCGGAAGGCGGCCGTGTCGTGAGTGGTGTGAGTGAACGGTCCGTGACGATATGGCTCGGCCGGTTCGGCATCGCTGTGATAGATGCAGATATCGGCGTAGTGCCGGCATAATACATCGGCCATCCACATCCATCGGGGATCGCCCCGGCGCAAGCCCTGCAGCATCACACCGTAGTTCACGTCGTACTCGTTGCCGAAGTGGCTGATCGGCTGGCGGCCGAAGTGGTGTTCGGGGAAATCCTCGACCATTCGCCCCGGTGATACCTCGTTGTCGGCAAACGTATCGCCGAAGTGACGCCAGCCGAACTCGTCGATTTGGTCCCATTTGGTAATAACGCTTGCGCGCCCTCCGCCGACCGGATACACGAACGTATCACAGGTTTGCTCCAGCATTTCGAAACGCTCGCGGTCCAGCGGCCCGGTGGGCCAAAAAGCGCGAGTGGCGTAGATAGCCTGCGGATCAGGCATCGCATACAAAGGCCGGTGAAACGCTTTCATGCGCTGCTCGATCGCCTGGTCGCTCGTCTCCGCATCGTGGAACACGAACAGTATCTCGTGCGTTTTCTGCTCACCGCCTAGCATCTCGTGCACACCAGCGAACTCGTGTGGCCATAGGCCGACGCGTAGCTCGTTGCCCTTCAGTTCCAGCGTCTTGGGGAAATTCTGCCAAAAGTCACGCACACCCACGGCAACTCCGCCAACGTCGCTACTTACGTGGAGCCATCCGTCGGCGCGATTGCCTTCCGACGCCACTCCTCCCGCCTCGTGAATCCGGTAGCCGCGAAAGCTCGTGCGCACCTTGTAGTCCTTATCGATATGATTCGCCGAATTCCAATTGGGGCCGCCGGAAGAGTCTTGGTACAGCTTTGTTGCGGCAACCGCAGGGCGATCGGGTGCCACGCCCACGCGCGAAATCCAGTGATCGTGAACCAGCGGAAACAACAAGGAGAAATCTTCCATAAAGACGGATCCGCCGCTGCCCAGGTCCCAGACGTTTCCCGGGTGCCGGTGGGCAGCCGGATTGCGCAGTGTAAAGGATACTCGCACTTCGCTCCTGCCAGCGTAGAAGTGCATCCGGCAGACGTAGTCGGCAATTGGCAGCTTGCCGCCAGGACAAATCTGCCCTCGAACGGCCAATACGACGGACATCGGGCCAGCGTCCTCGAAATTGGCTTCCGCGGGCACGTCGTCGCCGGTGTGCCGGGAACCATCCTCTTCCTGCAAAACGACTCCACCGTTTCTTGCGCCTGCGAGCAGCTCCCGGCCGTTGACGACGACCGAGTCGAACAAGCGAAAACGTCTGGTATCAATGCGGAACCTCGCCGCTTGCGTGTCGATCTCGGCGACTCCAGCGTCCAAGCGGTAGGATATGTCCTTACTCACAGGCGAGCGCGGGCCGCGCGACAGGCGATAGACCGTCTCGCCGCCAGCCGGCAGGTCCGCCTGAAAATCAAGAAGCACCCAGCGAGGCGTACCGTCCTTGTACGTGCTGGTGGTCATCACCTGAACAGCCGTTGCCCTGCCGTCGGGATCCAGCAGCGTCAGATCGTCGGCCCGTGAGACGAACCCGCGCGCCAACGGCACTCCGCAAGTGACCGGTTCGGCCTTGCGTTCGAAAGGCAACTCGTTGGTCAACGTCAAAGCGATATCGGCCGGGAACGCCCTTGCGGCCGGTTCAGCCGAAATCGCCACGGCGGTCGTCCCGCAGATCGGCAGAATCAAAAGAAGTGCCGTCACAGCGACGTACGCAGACTGGAATTGCCGAGGCCCCATATCACCCATCCATCTTGTGGCTTGCACTGGCACTATCATGTCCTCCTTTTACTTCTCGGTTCGTGGCCGCTATTCTATCCTTTGCGAGCGTCCCGTTCAAAAGCGTGCAGATATGTCAGGAAGATCAATAAGACTGTTGGCAGTACTCGGCCCTGGAATTCTGGTCGCCGCTACGGGCGTCGGCGCGGGAGATCTGGCCACCGCCGCCTTTACCGGCGGCGAGCTTGGATTGGCGATCCTCTGGGCAGTAATCGTCGGCGCGTTTCTGAAGTTTGTCCTGAACGAAGGTCTGGCCCGCTGGCAACTGGCAACAGGAGAGACTCTGTTGGAGGGATGCGCCGAGCGGTTCGGTAGACCGATCATTTGGCTGTTCTTGTGCTACCTGGCGGTCTGGAGCTTCCTGGTCGCGGCAGCGCTGATGGGCGCCGTGGGCGTCACCGGCCACGCGGTCTACCCGTTATTCGGGACGGAAGCCGTGAATGCGAATAAGATCTTCTACGGAGTTTTGCACAGCGCGCTGGCCGTTGTCCTGGTGAACGTTGGCGGTTATCGCCTGTTTGGCAAGATCATGGGCGTGTGTATCGGGATCATGTTCGTCGTTGTGGTCCTCACGGCCGTGGCGATGCGACCGCCGCTTGGCGAACTGGCGAGCGGACTTCTGTGGCCGGCGATTCCACAGATCACATCCGAGGGCGTCTCCTGGACCGTTGCTTTGATGGGCGGAGTCGGCGGGACACTGACCGTCTTGTGCTATGGCTATTGGATCCGTGAAGAAGGGCGACAGGGAATCGAGGATCTGAAAACCTGTCGGATCGATCTGGCGACCGGATACGTCATGACCGCCGTGTTTGGCTTGGCCATGGTCGTGATCGGAAGCTCGCTGGGACCGATGGAAGGCGGAGGGGCAAAGT
>JADHUC010000107.1 GCA_016784735.1 Pirellulaceae bacterium
GAGTGCAGTGCGTGCAAGATGCAGATGGAGCAGGGAACCACGAAACCGACGATTCATCCGCTGAAGATCCTGGCCTTGGCCTACGGCCTGATGCCGGACCTCGAATCGCTGTTGACCACTCGCGGCGAGGAGTTGGTCGTAACATGAAGGTTCGTGTTAGACTGTTTGCAGTGGCTAGGCAACTGGCCGGAGTTGGCGTAATCGACGTCGACCTGCCTCGCGGTGCGACCGTATCCGAGTTACGCGACGCGATCCGTAGCCAATTTCCCGATCTGGCCCACCTGGTGCGTCACACGTCATTCGCCGTCAACACCGATTACGCCCAAGACGAAACGGAAATCCCCGACGACGCCGAGATCGCCTGCATCCCGCCGGTCAGCGGTGGGTAGGAGCCGTCGACCGGTTGGTGTCAACTTTCGCGTGAAGGCTGCGAAATCCTGACGCCAGATAGTCGCCGTCCCTAAGCCGCAACATCGGCGGACGGTGGCTGATGATTTAGGTAAGAGCACGTCAGCTTCCTAGGGCCGGGGCATTTCGCCTTTGATGTCGCCGATACTGGCCCATGGGCGATACCCGCCGATGCCTCTGACTCGCTTTGGTCCGGGCATTTCGCCTTTGATGTCGCCAAGGCTGGCCCAGGGACGACCGCCGCCAACTGTCCGCGGTTGGGGTCTTTCGCCCTTGATGTCACCAATACTCGCCCAGGGACGCGTTGAGCCCATTCCGCGGTACGTCGGCTGACGATTCATTCCAGTGCGCATCGCGGTGGACGCGGGACGAGCGCTTGGCCGTGCGGTTGGACGACCAACGTGACTGGCCGAACGGTGCACAGATGCTCGCGGGCGACCTGTCTGACCGATCCCCCGGGCCGTTGCGGCGGAAGCGGCCAACATCGCCAATCCGCATGCCAGCGTAGCTGCTAAGGTCTTCATCGCAATTACTCCCTGTAACAAGTGTGTGAGATACGGTATCCGAACTGAACACGGCGGCGTCTTTCGCGTCGTTCCGTGTCCCTTCACACTCGTTTACCCAGGGAAGCCGAATATCCTGCGCGCCAGGGCCAAAGAAACGCGAAAGAAGTGCCTTCGTGTGCGTGAGTATCGATCTGATACCCGGAGGACGACGACCGCCGGCAAGAACCCAGCCACTTCAACGGCACTCGACCGAAACACATGACGCATGAGTGGGGCCCGCAAAAAAAGAAGCCGTCGCGGGGGCAGGACCGCGACGGCCTCACACGGTGTCGATGGATCTGATACAGTATCGGCAAGACGCGGGCGGTGACTTGATGGTGCGAGGCGCAAAAACAAAGCCGCGTCAGTTACTGACTGACGCGGCTTGGAGATCGTAAGGGGCAAACCTTGTCCATGGAGTTGAAAGCGATCCTTCTTCCTCTAGTATCGAAAGCAGCGTGTAGCAGCTTGACTCAAAACGCAAATGTCCGGATTTGGCGATGAGAAACTCTGCGGCTTGAAACGCTTGCTCCAGTGCCCGTTGCGCCCGCGACGTGATATTTCGCCATGCAATACGACTACTACCTCGTGATCGACCTAGAAGCCACCTGCTGCGACGGGTGCACGTTTCCGCAACGCGAGATGGAGATTATCGAGATCGGAGCGGTGATGGCCGATGCGCGATCACTTCAGCCGGTCGACGAGTTTGGCTCTTTTGTGCGGCCTGTTCGGAATCCAACGCTGACGCCGTTTTGCACCGATTTGACCAGTATTACTCAGCAGCAGGTCGACAGCGCAGACGAATTTCGTGTCGTGTTGGACCGGCTTGTCGGGTGGGCGGTGCAATACCCGAACCACCTCTTCTGTTCTTGGGGCGACTACGATCGCAAGCAACTGACGCGGGATTGTTCTTTCCACCGTATTCGATACCCGTTCGGCGATCATCTGAATCTGAAACGAGCGTTCGCCGAACGAATGGGCTTGCGCAAGCCGGAGGGCATGAAAGGCGCTCTACGCAAGGTTGGCTTGCAACTTCAAGGGACCCATCACCGCGGCATTGACGACGCGCGAAACATCGCGCAATTGCTTCCCTACATCGTGAAGGAGTGATTGATGGTTCACCGCATGTTTGCCCTGAACTGGATCATAGCCGCGTTCGGTTTGTGCATCGGCGTCGACGAGATCCAGGCCGTGGAATGTCCCACGCCCGATTGCGAGGAAGACTATGCGGCTACCACGCCTTCTTGGACGGCACCTGTAGCATTTCTTCCTAAAGAAGGGACGGGAGGCGACTTGGGATGGCCAGAAGTGAGTCCAGAAGCACGCCCTGGTGCGTACTGGTGGTGGCCCGGCAGTGCTGTGACGAAGAAGGGCCTCACCTGGAATCTCCAGACGTACCGCAAGGCGGGCTGGGGCAACATGGGCGTGATCGGAATCTACGGGGTCCGCGGCGAGGAAGATCGCTTTATCGACGTCTTCTCGCCCAAGTGGTTCGAGATGTTCAACCATGCGGTGGCGGAAGCCAAACGGCTGGGGATGAATATCGACTTGACTCCGAGTTCGGGCTGGCGAATGGGCGGCCCCCACGTGACGCCGGAGCATGGCGAGATGACCTTTGCCGTCGAAGATGGCCGGATCGTCGCGAAGCCCAACGCCGCCAGGGTCAAACGCGCCGGGCCGGGCGGAGAAGGACTGGCGATCAATCCGTATTCCCAAGCCGCGGTGGCGTTTCACCTCGACTGGATGACTCAGCGATTCACCGAAGGCAGCGGCGCGTCGCCCCGAGCGTTCTACTACGACTCGTTTGAAAACCCGGGGAACTGGTGCCCAGAGTTGCTGGAGTCGTTCCGACAGGTGCGCGGCTACGCGTTGGAAGATCACGCGCAAGCCTTCGGCGGCAAAGGCGATCCGGAGGAAGTCCGCCGCGTCACGTGCGACTACCGAGAAACGCTGTCCGACGTGCTGCTAGACCGCGTGCGCGAAGTCGTCCGTTGGGGGCAAGATCGCGGTAGCGGTTTGCGCATGCAGGCTCACGGGGCACCAGCCAATCTGCTGGACATGTATGCGTCGGCCCAGATCCCCGAGACGGAAGTATTTGGGGCGTCAGTGTTAGACATACCGGGTTATCGACGTGATCCTAAATGGATTCGACCAGACCAGCAGAGCGACTTGGTCAACCGTTTCGCCTCGTCCGCCGCGCACGTTGCGGGGCGAGATGTTGTGATTTCGGAGAGTTTTACATGGCTTCGGAATCACTACCACACAACGCTTGCCCACATCAAGGCCGAGTCGGATAAGCTGCTGCTGAACGGAATCAACTGTATTTACTATCACGGAATCTGCTATGCGCCGGAAAAGACGGCTTGGCCGGGGTGGCTGTTTTACGCATCCACTCAAGGGAACGCTCGCAATTCAATCTTTCGCGATGTGCCGGCGCTGAATGCCTATATCACGCGGTGCCAAAGCGTGCTGCAAGACGGCAGTCCGCACAACGATGTGCTGCTCTACTGGCCGGTGTACGATCTCTGGATGGCCGAAGGCATGCGCGAGCAGCGGTTTTCCGTGCATCATCCGCAATGGGTCGAAGAAGCCGGATGTGGCGATGCCGGCCGCTGGATGATCGACCATGGGTACACGTTCGACTTTATCTCGGATCAACAGTTGCTCGACGTGGTTCTTGATGGCGAGGCGTTGCGCACAAAGGGTAGAAACCAGTATCGCACCGTTCTCGTGCCCGCTGCGACATTCATGAAGGTCCGCACGGCGAAACGCCTTTTGGACCTCGCAGAAGCCGGCGCGACTATCCTGGTCTGGAAGCACCTGCCGCGGGATGTCCCTGGCTGGCTCGAGCATGCGGGACGCAAGCAACGACTGAGCGAGTTGCTGAGCCAGGTTTCTTCGACGGCGAACGGCGTAGCTCGGGTAGGCAAGGGGAAACTGATCGTCGCGGAAGATCTGTCGGCACTGCTCATAGCCGCGGGGATCGGTCGGGAACCGCTGGTCGATCACGGCCTGCAGTTCATTCGCCGCAAAAGCCCGACGCATGTGTCCTATTTCGTCGTCAACCATTCGGCCGACGCAATCGACGCATGGGTACCGATTGCCACGCACTGCCGATCCGCGCTACTGATGGATCCGATGACAGGCCGGACGGGTGTGGCGCCGAAACGTGGCAACGCAGGACGAACCGAAGTCCGTTTGCAGTTGCAGCCCGGCGAGACGCGGGTACTGCGCGCATTTCTTGAGACATCGGTGTCAGGACCAGCATGGCCGATCATCGAACCAGCAGGTAAGCCTGTTCCGGTCGAAGGAAGGTGGCAGGTGGAATTCACGGAAGGGGGGCCGGTCTTGCCGAACGGCTTCCCAACCGGCGAGTTGAAATGCTGGACGCAACTGGGTGACGAAGAAGCCAAGCGATTCGCTGGCGCTGCTCGTTATGGAATACAGGTCGACCTTCCCGACAAACGGCCCGATGGCTGGTTTCTCGATTTGGGAGACGTGCGGGAAAGCGCCCGCGTTTGGGTGAACGGTAGGCCGGCGGGGATCGTGGTAGCGCACCCGTTTCGCGTCGACGTGGGCGACGCGTTCAACGCCGGAAGAAATGAAATCGTTATCGAGGTCACTAACCTTTCGGCTAATCGAATCCGTGACCTTGATATCCGCGGTGTGGACTGGAAGAAATTCCACGACATCAACCTGGTCAGTCACATGTACAAGCCCTTCGACGCCGCTGCCTGGGAGCTCAAGCCTTCTGGCCTGCTCGGCCCCGTAACGCTGATTCCCTACCGTATCACAGGTGTGGATGCAACGCCGTGAGTCATCACGTCAAAGTGGTTCATTCCGCAATACTGAGGTGAGATCAATGAGAAAGACGAGATTTGCCTATGCCGTCTCGGCCTGTTGCGCCGCTTGGGTGTTGTCCTCCGGCGATTTGCGGGCCGAGTCGGGAATGGAAATCATCAAGGCCTCCGGTGTCAGCGGCGGACTGATTGTACAAATTGGGTGCGATGATCCTGACGTTACAGTAGGCTTACGTGCGAATGACGTATTTCTGGTCCATGCGCTCGACACAGATGCCGCAAGGGTCGCCAAAGCGAGAGAACACATCAAGACTCGGGGGCTCTATGGGCCAGTATCCGCAGACACGTTCAACGGCATAGATCTGCCCTACGCCGAGAATCTCGTGAATCTGGTCGTGATTGGGGATACGGAATGCGAGATACAAGATGAGGAGATAATGCGGGTGTTGGCCCCTGGCGGTGTTGCTGTTTTCCTCGATCGGCAAACGAAAATCAACAATCGAAAATGGGTTAAGCCCTGGCCGGAAGAAATTGACGAGTGGACGCATTATCTCTACGACTCGACCGGCAATGCCGTGTCCCGGGACAGCGAAGCAGGGCCACCGCGTTCGATGCGATGGGTAGCTGCCCCGCTTTGGCCGCGGAGTCACGAATACACCCCCAGCATATCCGCCCTCGTTACATCCGGCGGGCACATCTTCTACATCATGGACGACGGCGTTCGCGGTCTGTTTGACAGCCGGTTCCCTGAAGAATGGGCCATTTATGCGAGGGACGCCTTCAACGGACTTCTCCTCTGGAAACGTCCGTTCGCCGAATGGGGACCGTCGCAATGGAAAGCCAGCGGCCACTGGAGCACCCCCATGTCGTTGCCCAGACGCCTGGTGAGCACAGATGATCACGTCTATGTCACGTTGGGATACCGCGCTCCGGTCACCGTTCTTGACGCGCGCACAGGCGACACGATCCGTGTGCTTGAAGAAACGAGCAACACCGATGAACTCATTCTAAGCGATAGCGTATTGCTCGCCCGCTGCAGGAAGAACGTGCCAGAGTACCCCAAAGGCGCGACTGCCTGGGATGTGACGGTGCGATGGAAGAAGGCAGCAGATGCTCCGCGAGTGCCTCCCGCGGCGCCGGGTGACGAGACGATCGTTGCTGTCGATGCCGAAACCGGTAAGGTCATGTGGCGAAAACCCGAGTCACGTATTGTCACGCTTTCGCTGGCGGCCTCCGACGGCAGAGTCTGTTACCACACGTTCGAGGACCTCGTCTGCTTGGACTTGGCCAGCGGCAAGGAACTGTGGCGCGAGCCTAGCCAGGCGTGGCCCGACCTCGTTGGGACCGGCGTTACCTTGGTGATGTACGGGGACGTGGTCTTGACCACCAGCAGTGAAGGGCTGATCGCGCGCTCGGCTGTGACGGGAAAACAGCTCTGGCGCGGCCCGCGCATTCCGCGTGTCGCACCACGGCAACCCGCAGACCTACTGGTTGCGGATGGTCTGGTGTGGAGTAGCCTCACGCCCGAGATGCCGATGGGCACGGTACCAAAGCAGCGAATGGAGGCCCCCCGAGTTACCGGGAAGCACGTATTGGGCTTCGATCCCGTGACTGGCGAGGTTAAGAAATCCGTTGACATCGGTCAACTCATGAGCATAGGACATCACGTGCGCTGCTACCGCAGCAAAGCCACTCAACAATACCTGCTCTGGCCCAAGCGAGGTATCGAATTCGTAGACATCCGAGACGGCGAAGGCCACATGCGCTGTGATTGGACTCGCGGCGAATGCAGCTACGGCGTGATGCCGGCGAATGGCCTTCTATACGTCCCGCCACACCCCTGCGTCTGTTACACCGGTGTGGCCTTGAACGGGTTCAATGCCTTGGCACCGGGACTGGAAACTGGAAACTCGAAACTTGAAACTCGAAACTGGGAAGACCAATTCGCAAGAGGCCCGGCCTTCAACCAAATCGGAAATCGAAAATCGGCAATCGAAAATCTCGCTGCTTGGCCGACCTATCGCCATGATCCGACACGAAGCGGGGCCGCGAATTGTGATGTGCCTCACGACGCGGGCCCCTTGTGGGAGGTCAACGTTGGGGGACGCTTAACGCAACCGGTGGTCTCTGATCGAAGGCTCTTCGTTGCTTCCGCGGATGAGCATACCGTCCATTGCCTTGACCAGGAAGACGGTGGACGTCTGTGGACTTTCACGGCCGGTGGAAGGATCGACTCGTCACCCACGCTCCATCGCGGTCTGGTTCTGTTCGGCTGCCGCGATGGTTGGGTCTATTGCCTCCGAGCTTCCGACGGCGAATTGGCGTGGCGATTCCGTGCCGCGCCCTCAAATCGTCGTATCGCAGCGTTTGGTCAGCTTGAGTCGCCTTGGGGTGTGCACGGCAGCGTTCTAGTTGTTGGCGACACAGTCTACTTCGCGGCTGGTCGATCGAGCTTCCTGGACGGAGGCATCTTCCTTTACGGCTTGAATCCGTTGTCTGGGAAAATCCGCTACCAGGCTCACCTGGACGGGCCATGGCCAGACATCGACAACGACACGGGGCAACCATTCCACATGGAGGGAGCGAAGACGGACGTCCTGGTGAGCGACGGCCGGCACCTTTTCATGTTCCACAACAAGTTCGACCTGGAACTCAATCAGCTCAAGACCGTACCGCGTGGTGCCGGAGGCGACCGAGTGATTGGCCTTCGCCTAACGTCGACGTCAGGCCTGCTGGACGACACTTGGCACGACCGGTTCTATTGGTTCCACAACGATCTGTGGCCCGGAAGCCACTTCGCCACTCGAGGGCCGAAGTCCGGGCAGATCTTAGTTTTTGATGACAAGACGACGTACGGCCAGCGCGCCTTTTCGGTCCGGGAGAGGCTGAGCCCGAAGTTCACGCCAGGCCGCGACGGTTACTTGCTGTTTGCCGACCTTGGTGACACCGAGGCGCTGCTACCGGGCAATCGAAGCGGTCGCGGCACAGAATACAAACCGGCCAAGGGACCGAAGTGGTCAACCCATGTACCCATCCGCGCTCTGGCGATGGTACTGACTCGGAACGCTCTATTCCTCGCCGGGCCGCCCGATGCGGTCCCAGAGAAAGATCCTTATGCCGCCTTGGAAGGTCGGATGGGTGCTGCCCTATGGGCGGTCTCCACAGAAGATGGTTCCAAACTCGTGGAGCGACGACTTGATTCGCCACCGGTGTTCGATGGCATGATTGCCGCGGACGGCAAGCTGTACGTATCGACGGTCGATGGAAGACTGCTTTGTTTAGGATCGCTTCCCTAGGGCAGCCGTACGCGCAGAATCCGCGTGACGAACTTGACGATTCACACTTTCTTACGGATTCCAGCTTGATTCGCCCCGTCGCCGGATTAGCCTGGAACGTAAGAAGCCGCTCTTTCGGGCAACCGCCTCGGCGGACGGACGGTTTGGGAATACGGCGAAGACTAGGGCCCCTGGATTCAACATCCAGGGGCCTTTCTCTCTAGATTAACGGCGACCGCCAAGCACTTCAGAAATGCCGTAGGTGAAGAACGTACCGAGGCTGAAGTTGAGTATTTCCTCAGATGGCTTGTACTGCAGCCACAGCATGTCGCCGGCTTGGATTAGCGGCCGGGACCTGGGATTGCGGAGGGCTCGGACCATGTCCACGGCGATGGTGATCTGATCGCCACAGGGCGTTTTGCGGATGATGTAGAGCTGTCCCGGCGCCACACCGCCGACCATTCCTGCACCGCCACCACCGCCAAAGCCACCGCCGCCACCGCCAAAGCCGCCGCCACCACCGCGTCCCCCACCGCGTCCCCCACCGCCGGACAGACTCAACGCTTGGCCGCCGACCATCGACATCGCTCCGATAACGTCCAGGTCGTAATCTCGCGGCAATGGGTGTTCGCCGCCACCAAGCATGCCACCTGTATAGAAGACTTCCCTTTCCCTGCCTTCGATCAGGACGACATCGCCACTCTCCAAGATGATGTCCTGAGGGTTGAATGTCGGCACCTCGCCCGGCGGCAAACGCAGGGGGATGCTAATGATCGCGGGATCGTCCGGTAACGGGGGGTAACAGAGGCACGGGTCAGAGGGCGGAGACGAGTAGAATTGTCGGACGTAGGCGTCCCGTTTACGGCCATCCATCAGACGACCCTTGAAGATCTTGACCTCGTTCTTTGCATTCAGGCCCGGCAAGCCGCCCGTCTCGGCCAAAGCGTGCAGCACGTCGTTTTTGTAGGCTGGCAACGCTACGAGTTGATTGCTCAAGCTCTGTTCCTCACCGTCCCGGCGCATGACCACGACGGCGTACTCCCGTTCCTTGATCAACGTGACGAAGATACGATCCTTACCCTCGGCGAGGACTACCTGGTCGACGGTGTATGCCTTTCGAATCACGTTTTCCACTTGCGTCAGCGTCAATCCTCGGACGCGGATCGGTGCCACCAACGGCAACGGCAGAGTACCGTCCTCGCGAACGGGCACGGGGTAGCCGATGGCTGGCGGCAGATTGCTCTCGGCCGTGGGCATGTGGAAAGGCGGCATGGCATCGATCTCGCCCAACACACCTTCGATGTAGATGCCGAGGATGTCGCTCGTATCCAGCAGATACTCTCGAGGCGGCTCCTGTCGAAGGCGGGCTACGTCGATGGGGATCAGATTGTTCTTGGGCTGCGCAAGGAACTGCGGCGGCAACCGATGAGCTGGGATGCCGCTAATCGGTGAAAGCACGGATTGGCAACCCGTGCTCCCTAAGAGCAGCAACAGGCACAACGCGACGAGCAGTCCGCTGGCTCGATCTGTCCGAAAATCTCGGCGACCGCGAACGACTCTCTTACTTAGTTGTTCGGAAATGCTGAAGTGGGCACGCATGATTTTGCTCACTGGGTCTGCTGTGTTAGTTTTCCAGTCCTCTCCGTTCATCTACCAAGCACCCGCCTGCCGCCTTTCTCCAGGCGATGCGACCGGCTGTGCGGATCGTCGACGCCACGGAGCTACCGGTACTCCGAGGCAACCCCGTCGCCAGGCCCGCCGACGAATCCAGACGGGTTAGGCAGGCGACGTCCGCTGAAGCGTTGGTCGCCCGTTTGATCTGTGATCCGATGCCCTGCTTGCAGGATCGAACCCCGGTCTGGCATCATGACCGGTGACCTGGGAACTCCCCGCATCGTGCCGTCGTTCAAGGGTGGTCCCTCACGGGGAGCCGGTTGAAACGGCATCTGGCCGGGCGGAATTCCTGATGGCTCCGGCAGCATCTCTGTCGGCCGAATCCTGGGATCCAGCATTGCGCCCGCCGCGGGTTGCGGGAAGGGCGTGCCGTCGGACCGTGGAATCTGCGCCTGTTCGAATTCAGGCGAGTACTGCTCCTCGATCACATGGGACACTTGGATTTGGCGCCAATTGCCGGCGCACTCCTGCTCGGCGGTGGCAGCACCGTGAGGATATCCCTCGAACCACGCGGCCACTTTGCCTTGGCCTTCGGGGCTTTGGTACTTCCAACTCCAATACTTACGCGGAGGCAGAGGAGGCGGACAGCCGTGACCGCCGGCGGCCACATCGCGGTAGCCAGCACGAAACCCCTCGCCAAAGTCCTTCACGTACGGCTGGCCGCCGTAAGCGGGTTTGGCGGCATGCCATGCCTCATTCGCCCACACGTAGTTCCGCCATCCGACGACGAAATCGTCACAAACGTCATTGTATTGGACGAGGTCTCGCACACCCTGCAGCGCTGTGCATCCGCTGGAACCTACGATCAACGCACCGGCCGCCAAGGTCCACGCCACGCGCAGAAGCCAATGGAGCCTCGATGATCTCGGTTTTCGCCAGGATTTGGAATTCGCGGTCCTCGCCGGAACGCCACCCGCGTGGTTCATAACCATTTCCCCCCTCGCGTTGTTGTTTGCCACGATTTGCGTGGCTGGCAAGCACGCGTCTTGTCGGTAAGCCCTACCGCACCTTGTGTGGATACGTCTTCTTGGAAGAAGAAGGGTTTCTCCTGGTTTTAGATCGTCTACGAGTCGTGACGGATTCAACGAAAATCGCGATTAGAGCGCGTTTGGCGAAAGGTAAGGTAGTCCGGTGCCGGCAAACTTTATCCAAGCCCCCGTGTTCCACAGGCGTCGGTTGACAAAACCATGAGAAATGGATGCCCGCTTTCGCGAAAGGGTTTCGTTCAAGCGTACGAGAAGCTGCGACGAACGCGATATGCGATATCGTTACTGGCAGCCAGAAAGACTCGAGAAAGGACAGCCAGGGAAGCGTGGCGACGCGTCGGTTATCAAGGCAGGGCCTTCATCGTAGCTTCGTGAATGCGGGGCACGCCAAAAACGCACCCCGCGTACTGGCGCCGCTAGCATTCGCCAGGGTTGTGATCGGCTCGTTACGGATGCAACGCCTCCGTGCCTAACGGTCAACGCCAGTGTAGGTCTCCTTGGCCACCACAGGCAGAATCAACTTCGATGAATGATCGGCCGACATGTGGACTGTGTTTCGAGCGACCTTTGCCTCGGCGATCGATGGAACTTGCTCGTACGTGTTCGGGTGTACCTCATAGGCCGGGTCGCTGCTGCTGGAAATGTGCACAGCGATACGGTGGCCCTTGTTGAAGACCAGGGCGGTGCTCCAGCAGTCCATCGCAAGCTTGTAGATCTCGCCATTCTTGAGTCGCGCGGGCTGGGCGAGCCCCCGGTGGTAACGGGCCAGCATGGCCGATTCGCGGATCACCGCCTCGTAGCCGTCCGGGTAGACGTCGACCAGCTTGGCCGTGAACATCGTGTCAGGGGCGTCGCTCGATACGTGCAGTTCCACCCAAACCTTGCCGGTGATGCCAACGGGTTCGGCCAACGGTGCCGTGGCGAAACGCAGAATGTCCTTGCGGTCCTTCAAAGGTCGTTGATCCAAAGGCCCGATCTGCAACCGCTTCGGATCGCTGACATCGTAGTTCCCGCCAAGGCTGGGCACGGGGTCCTCCGGATCGTAGTCGTAACTCAGGCACGCCTCCTCCTCTGTGGCCACCTGGAGAGTCAGGCTGCCGTCCAACTGCATGTAGTACGAGGTCGGTGTGTGCTCGACGGGCCAGCGGTCGGTGGTCATCCAAACGTTGCCCGGGGCGGCGGGGTCCTTGGTGTCGCCCATCAGGTAATAGGCCAGGCACGACCCCGCGTCCTGCGGCTCGCCGGCCAGGCACTCCTTTAGCCCGCGCGAGGACTTCATGGCTTCGGCCGAGAGGCGGTTGCGGGCCTTGAATTCCAGGTCGCCGCCAATCTTCCCGTGGCCGCCGGGACCAACCTGGGCGAAGGCACGACCACCGGGGGCCAACACCGCGAAGTGGTCCAGGGCCGCCTCGCTGAACAAGTCGAACCAGCCAGCCTTCATGCGGTAGTAGGTCTTGACTTCGGGGGCCTTTTTCTTGATGAAGTTGTAGTATGCCTTGTCGTCGAAGGGGCGAGTCGTTGGTCGCGGCCATTCGCCTTTCCCGGTCTCCAGCCCCCTCTGACTGAGCCACGAATAAAGGAACCTCCGCGCGCCATTGCTGAAGGTCCAGTGCAAGTACGCGTTGTCGCCGGTAACATTCACGTCGATGACCGTCAGGTGCGGGTTCAACGACCACATGGCGTTCGATGGCGCGATGCCGTGCCCCGAAGGCCCCCACATTCCTACCTTGCCGTTGGACCACTTCTGCTTGGCGATCCAGTCCAGGGTATCGTGGCCGTCATTGATGTCCGAGTCGAAACTGAGGGAATCGAAGGTTCCGGCACCCTCAGATCCATACTTGCCGCGAACATTCTGGAGAACCAACACGCACGGCTCGTCGCCCATGCTCCGAAAGCCCCGACTGTCCCAGCGGGAGTACTGTGTGCGCAGCAGCACCGTCGGCCAGGGCCCGTCGCCGCTGGCTGGCAGGAAGATGTCAGTTGCCAGCTTGACGCCGTCGCGGAGCGGCATCATGACGAACTCGTGCCACGTGCCCTCCGGCATTTCGGCCATCACCGACTTCAGGCCGGCGGCGTTCAGGTTCTCCAAGAAGCTCCGCTCGGAGGGGCGCGCGGGCTTGCGGACCCGCTCCTCCTGGTTCCTACTGGGCTCCGCGACGTACTTGCCCGGATCGGACTCGTACGTCGAGTCGGTTTTGGGGGACTTGTCTACCTTCTTGGCAGGCTCCGCAGCCTGCAGCGCGGCCGCCCCGGCCACCAGGAAAAGGACACGGGCCAGGGCGGTCCAGTCAACCACGTGCAGGCAGCGGGAGCAACGGATGTGCAGAAAAGTACTGCTCCCGCGCCCTCTTCTTTGCTCGGACATTTGGGTCAACACCAGACCTACTGTAGATCGTTCATCACGCCTTTGCCAACATCGAGCTATGGGCCTGAATCTTCCGGATCGCTCCGATGATATGGTCCATGTCACTGCGCGGGGCCAACAGCAGGCTTTGGGACAGACCGACCGTCGTCGTGCAGACTTCGGCGTTGCCCTTCAATTCCTGGAAGCTGTCGCGATATTCTTTCAGTCGCTTTGCGCTGAACAGTCGCTGGTAGCCGCGAGAATTGATTGCCTCGTCCAGCAAGCCATCGTTGTACTGTTCGTGATAGACACCGCTGCAGGGAACTCCTTCGGCGCGGAGTGCCCGCAAGAAGGCATCGCGGGACAGTCCACTCAACTGCTTCGAGTCAATTCGCAATGGATAGAGATGCCAAACCGCCCGACTGTTCTCCGGCAAGCGTGCCGGGGTAACGCCAGGGATTTCCTTGAGGTTGGCGCTCAGATAATCGGCATTCTCGCGACGGACCTCGGTCTCCTTCACGAATTTGTCCATCTGTTGCAGAAGCATCGAGGCTTGGTAGTGCTGCATTCGGTAGTTGCTGCCGCGAGTGAAACAGCCGGTGCCTGGAAAGCTCGGAGTGGCGCGGCCGCAGTTGTGGAACGAGTAGCACCGGTCGGCCAGTTCATCGCTGTTGCTGGTGATGGCACCGCCTTCGCCCGAGGTGATATGCTTGGAGTTCTGGAAGCTGAAGCAGCCCATATCGCCAAGCGTACCGCACTTCTGGCCCTTGTATTCGGCCAACCAAGCCTGGCAGGCATCCTCGACGACGCGTAGATCGTGTTTCTCAGCGATCGCATTGATCGGGTCCATATCGCAGGGCATGCCGTAGATGTGCACCGGCAGGATCGCGCTGGTCCGGTCCGTGATCCGGCTTTCGATGGATGTCGGATCCATGGTCAGCGTGGCAGGATCGGTGTCGGCGAACACAGGCAGGGCCTTGTTGATCAGGATCGCGTTATACGTGGCGATAAACGTGTAGGGCGAAACGATGACTTCATCGCCGGCGTCCACGCCCGCCACGTGCAGGGCGGTGATCAGCGAAGTCGTGCCGCTGGCCAAAGCCACACAACGTTTGGCACCCAGCAGTGTCGCGTAAGCGGCCTCGAACTCCGGCACCTTTCCGCCGCCGCTGCCGCGGTACCAACGGCCGCTGCGCAAGATTTGGAGGATCTCGGGTTCCCATGACTCGCGCCAAACCGGCCATCGTGGCCAACCGCCCGAGTGTGCCGGTCGGCCACCGAGCAGGGCCGGTTTGTCTACTTCAGGGGTGAACCCCGCCGGCGCACGGCGCGCGCCCAGCCAGGACATCGCGGCGGAACCGGCTGCTGCGATTCCGATAAAGCCACGTCGTGTAAAGTGTTTCTTCATGGCCTTGGATCCTCCAGTTCGTTGATTAGATTCCGCTGATGATGCCGAAGGGACGCTCCCTTCGCGCAGGCAGGCTCTCTGCGATAGCAGCCAGAGTTCACGTGATCGGCGCCCATGCTGGAGACCTCCGTGAACTCGCCAACATTGTAACCCACCGTAGACGCTGGACGCCAGCAAAATGCACGATAGCCCGTATTTCTGTCTGCTACTTCCGCAAGAACAGCCACACCCAGCCGTGCGGCTCGTACTCGCGCGGGAGCTTCGCATGCAGGGCGCTCATTTGCGTGCTGACTTCGCTCATTTCATCGCCGAGCTTCTTCTGGTCTTCTTCGGTGCGAGGGCGCGAGTCGCCACGCATTCGTTGGATCAACTCGCCGTACCGCTTGCGCAGAGGCTCCAATTCCTTGCGAATTCGCTCGTATTCCGCCTCCTGCTCGGTCGTGGCTTTGGGACGGTCCGGCTGTTGGTATGCGAAATCGCCAACCAGCAGATCCAGCTTGCCGTCGCCGTTCCAGTCGGCAACGCAGACTTTCGCTCGGCCTCCCCTACGCGCCTCCTTGGGGGCATTTGATGTCGAAGCACTCTCGCCGGGCGGTACAAGCTGCTGGGCGGCTGCCAACTTCGGCTCTTTGGCGGTGCCCGTGTTACGGAACAGTGAAACGCTGCCGTCGCCGGCGCCAACCAGTAAATCAAGGTCGCCGTCGCCGTCCCAATCAGCGACACACGGACCGACCCGGCTACTGCTGGAGCGAAGCGGTTGGCCTTCCACTTCGAGTTGTCTGTCCTCGCCAAACGCATAAGCCTGCGATGTGCCTTCGTTGGGGATCAAGTGAACGTTGCCGCTGATGTCCCCGACGATCAGATCGTAATCACCGTCGCCGTCCCAATCGGTTGCGTTTACCGCCGAGGCCGTGCCCGAAATAGCGTATCGTTTGTCTGGCGTACTCTTGAGCCGCTTCCCGTGATAGTTGACGAAGGTGCCTTCGTCCGTGCGCTCGAACGTAGCATTCCCACGGATCAGCGTGTAGCCCTCGCGGTCTTCCGAGATACCGCCGCCGATGTTGATGACATTGTCGTCCTTGTCGCGGAGCATCTCCGGGGCCGCGAATGAGTGATCAGACCCACCGCGGAAGAGGAACAGTTCGCCCGGCCAGGAGCCTGAGAGGAGGTCACGATGTCCGTCGCCGTCCAGGTCCACAACATGTGGACCGAATCCGACGCATCACCCAGTCGGCACGCGGCCGTCGTCCTTGCCCTGCTTGAACTTGAGCCCGGCGGCGAGCTTGGGTTCGGCGTTCGTGCCCTCGTTGCGATAGATCCACAACTGACCGCCCCCAAACTGACCGACCAGCAGGTCCTGAACACCGTCGCCATCGAAATCGGTCACGAATGGCGCGGCATGACCGATTTCGGTGTCGATCGCCTTGCCGTTGGCTTCCAATCGAACCGGCGGAGCCAATTCGTCACTGGCAGCAAGTTTCGCCGAAATGCACAGCCCCAACGCGACAGCAGCAAGTATCCGCAGCATCATGACAATCCCCTGCAATTTGAATTCACTCGATTCCGCGCCCGACTCCCCCGCCAGCTTTCTCAGCTAACAGAATACCCAAACTGGCTCGCAAATCCAAGGAAGAGGGGATATTGGAAGTGCCGTGAGGACAACTCGGCTATGACAGACGCTGACAGAAAACGGCCTGAATGGAGGAAACACGTTCGACAGGCTTGAGATTGTCTCATGATCAATCATAATCGTCGTTCACCGTTATTACTCACACCTGGGAGAACACGATGATCCGCACTTTGACACTTTTGGCTTTCGTTTCGTTTGCCTCTGCCGCCCTTGCTGCCGATGGCCCGCGAACTGCTCCTGCTGAATCAGCAGACATGAAGTGCTTGTTCAACGGCGAGGATCTTACTGGATGGGACGGCGATCCCAGGCTGTGGTCAGTGAATGACGGTGCGATTCGTGGAGAGACGACTGCGGAGAATGCCGCCAAGGGCAATACGTTCCTGATCTGCCAAGATGCCGTACGGAAGGATTTCGAGCTGCGTCTTTCCTTCCGCTGCAACGCGACGAACAACTCGGGCATTCAGTACCGATCGAAGCATATCACTGAGGGCAACGTTCGAAACAAATGGGTCGTCCGGGGCTATCAGCACGAGATCCGCAACCAAAACAAACTGCCAAGTGTTTCCGGCTTCATTTACGGCGAAGGCATAGGGCGAGGCCGCATGTGCATGGTTGGCGAGGAGGCCACCTGGGGAGCCGATGGAGAAAAGGAGGTCACCGGAACTCTCATTAGCGCGGAGGAGTTTGAAAAGCTGTTCAAGCTTGACAACTGGAACGACGTGGTGATCATCGCCAAGGGACCACACATTCAGCACTACATGAACGGCAGGCTGATTCTAGATTTCACAGACAATCATCCCGAGTTGTCTCTGGGAGAAGGCATTCTTGCCCTGCAGTTGCACGCGGGCAGACCCATGTGGGCAGAGTACAAGAACATCCGCATCAAAGAAATCGAGTAACTTCGTTTTCCAGGATAGACGAAGGAAAAGGACAGGGAGCAATCACCCGAACTTGCCACTTGTCACTCGCCGAGTGGCTCTGCCGCGTTCGGTATCACCTGTTCTACGCCTGAACGCCAAGCAGACCTCGCATTGCTGACATCAGTACTTCTTCCACCTCTGGTGCGGTGCATGAGCGGGTGGACTCGTAGCCGCCTTGTTCGTAAAGCAGTTTCGTGCCGATGTACGAGGGGCCGTGGTCTCCGTATGCGGCCATGCAGACGAAGTCGTCTGGGCGCATCTTCTGAGCGGCCAATTGGTAGTGAACGAACAGTTCGCCGGGCATGTGCAAGGTGTATGTCGGTCCGATACGAAGACAGGTCAACGGGATCTTGTGTCCCGCCCCGGTGCGACGCAGCCAAGCCAAGTCTCGGGCGGCCTTGATTTGGACTTTCGCGCTCTTTTTCAACTGCTCCAGACACCACTGCTCGGTCACGCGTTTGCGTATCGGTAGACTGACCGGATGGGTCCGCCAGATTACGTCGGACGCGGTGACCGGCACCTTCTCCTGCGTTTCCCACGCGGCCTTCATGCCGGCAGCAAGCCGCTCGGCCAATCGTGGTCGGGTGGCCAGTGTGTTGTCGTTGTACTTACCCACGGCAATGTCGCCGCCAGCGCCGTTGAAGTGGACATGGGCCACCTCCGGTAGCGACGCTTCGCGGGCTGCCCGGGCCAGCCCCATGATCTCGGAGCTTATGCCCCCGCGGCCGTATAGGGCACACGAATGGCAGGCGTAGTAGGTGAGCGAGGCCAGCGGACGGTCGCCGTCCCAGAAACTTAGCAGCCGGACGTACGGATCGATGAGCCCATCGGGCGCGGCCTTCATTTCCTTGCTGCCGCCGCTGCTCGATCGCCAGAATCGCAAGGTACCATCCGGATTGAACACGCGACGCGTGGAAGCTACGCCCTTCACTTTACCCAAGCCGTGCCCGAGGTGCGTCACCGGGCGCGCTTGCTCGACGGCCTTACCAGCCGCGACAGCCGCGCGCGACAGGGCCTCTTCGGAGAAAGTCTTGTCGTACATCAAACCGGGCTGACCTTGGGCGGCCAGAATCTCCTCGGCCGAATAGTCTACGCCGGGAGCGTTGTGCTGGTGGACCACGTGTACGGCGACTCGATCGGCAGTGGTACCCACGGCCTCGGCCAACGCCTCGCGCCAGGCGTCCTGGGCGCCGTTGGCGATGATTACCCAATCGACCGCGCATAGGACGATGGGCGGCTGCCGGCCCAATAGGACGATGCCGCGGGCGCTAAGCCGATCGAGGATCTCTTTCGCCGGCGCCACAAGTCCGATGCACAAAGGACTGCCCAACGGCGGTGTCACGTCCGCCTCGAACGTAGCGATCCGCAGCGGCTCTGGGGCTTCGGCTGCGAGAGCCCCGGCGACCGACAGCGGAGCTCCCAACACGATAGACTTCACGAAATCACGTCGTTGCATGGCGAGGACTCCTTAAAGGTGATCTTTGTTTTTGTTCAGCGGGGACACGACCTATTCTCAGGATCGTCGCGACCTCGGCAGAATCAATAACCGTCCGGCTGTGTCTTCGTTGCACCCGTGTACGCGTCCACTTTGGGTGGGTTGGGGAATTTGGCATCCGTCGGCGGCTGCTTCATACCCTGTGCCAGCCTGAACGCACTAATGTTCACTCTCGATTTCACGAGCTCGACCACGTTGTGCGTGTCGATGAACGTGTCGAAATTCGCCGGATCCTCCTGAGGGATCACAAATGCCTTGTGGGCTTCGCCTTCGATGTCGAAATACGCCAAGTACGGAAACGCGCTCATTCCATCACGCCGGTTGCTCGTGAAGATGAACCAGCGTCCGTTCGAGGACCAGCGTGGGTAGCTCTCCGCAAGATCGCTGCACACCGCATCCAGTCTCCGGTGCTCCTTCGTTTCGAGATCCAACAGGTACACGTCCGAGCTTTTCCGGTGGATGGGGTACGTCCCCATGTCGGCTAGAATGTGCAGCACGTACTTCCCGCATGGCGAAGGCCGAGGAAACGCGCAGGACAGCCCCAATTCCGAGTATGCCTTTACGGTCTCGGGCGATCCCCAGGTGTCGGTGGCTACGTCATATGATATCCGCATCATGTCGAACTTGGACTTCACCAAGTCCTTCGGACTGGTGACCGATATGTCTTTGCCTCGCGAGAAATAGATGTATTTTCCATCGGGCGACCAGCAGGGGTGGGTCTCAATGTATTCTTGCTCAAACACGGCCTCTGTCGTGCTGAGCGAGTTTTTCTCTACGTCGTACACCAAGAGATCGCCGCGTTTTTCGATTGCCAGGAAATAGTACAAACTGTCGTTGGCCGGAAAGTGGCCGAGGAACCTGTTGCAGGTAGCTGCGATGTGTCGACCACCGGGATGCCACGACGCATAGGCAAGGGGTCTGAACATCGGGGCCTGTTCTGTGTTGATCTTCCGCGTCTCGCCATCCATGACGAGCATCATCCCAGCGTGTTTCACGCGGACGTGAAAAAGAAACGTATTGGGATCGTGTTGATGGAAAGTGTGGCAGTTGAAACAGGTGAATGTTCCGTCTCGCAACGTAATAATCGCGGACTCCCGAAACGACTCGATGTCCCGCTGGTAGATCCCCTTGATCCTCGACGTCGCCTTGTTCGGACTGAGGAGCCGATACACGATGTGGGAATCGATGGGTTCCTTGGCCACGGAATTTGTCACTTGTTTGAATTGCAGCCACGTCCCGTCCGCGTCCTGCGCGAAGATGTCGAGAAACAGAGTTCCTCCTTTGCTCGTCTCCAGTAGTCGTCGCCAGAACTTGACCGGGATGCGACAGGTTCGGTCCGGGCAATGGATGTCGAGTTTTCCGCCTTCCTTGGAAGATACTCTGACGACAAAGTCTCGGCCGTGCTCCATGATGCGGAAGTTCAATGGTGCGATGTTCGGCGGGATGACCAGAGACGTATAGTCCGGATCGATGCGCGCCTCCCTCTTCAACGGCCTCGCAGACCTGACGTCTGGCATGCGGCTGCATCCTAGGGGCAGCGCCATGTACGCCACCAACACGATCAGTGCCGCCGCCAACAATACTCCATAGATCGGACGCCTCATGTCATTCTCACTTCCGAGCGGGTCATGACTGACGGAACCAACGTTCGAATGCCCCGAAAACTGCACGCGTTCCTCTTGGGCGTTCGCCAGGCGGACGAGGTCGAGATAGCCTTACTCTTGCCGAAGCATAGTACCGGAACCAATGCCTGCCGCCATGCGCTGGCGCAATTCGGCAGGTGTCGGAACAAAATAGCAGAAAAACATGTACGTATCGCCGTACCGAGTCTGCATGCGATGCGCAGCATCCTTCCCGGCCCCGTATCGCGGCAGGTCCTGCAGGAACTCATTCACGCGTACGGTAGTCGCCTGGTCGTAGCCGAATCCAAGCAAGTCAATTGTAGTGCCTTCTTGTTTCTCCCAAAGCAACAGTACTTCCTGACAATGGGTCGGTATCGAGGCATATCCCGTTCTGTTGAACTGGTCCACGTTCTGAGCAATTGTGAAGAGTGATTCCTTGGTCTTGGTTAGAAGAAGCCATGCTGTCACATAGTCGAACGCCACGCGATTGTCTTTGTTCGTAAGCAAGGCGCTAATGTGGAAGAACGGATGCTGACGCATGGAGACGTCGACGACGGGGAGACGTTTTCGGATGTCGCGAAACTCCTTGTCCGCGGCGACCGGATCCGCGATGATTGCCTTGTAGCGGCGAGCGAATTCGCTATGGAAAAGGGTCCTTTCTAGTATGTTCAGATACTTGGCCGCCATGGCATAGTTTCCGTTCACCATGCTGCACTGCGCCATGCGTTTCAAGGCATCGTATGTTTCTCCCTCGGCGCTTATCCTGTCGTAGGCATGTCTGAACGCCAGGTTGATGTGCCCCATCTCGAAAAAGAGATCGCTGTTGTACATGGCTCTGTATATATCATCGTCCGCCGGTTTTAACTCTCCCAAAGTGGAGAAGTTCAGGACAAGCCCGCGAGTGCCCCACATCTGCGGGTAGTGGAACATCTCGTCGAGAAGCCGCCGCTTTTTGCACAAGGCGAAATTCGTCATGAACTGCAGGTCGACGCTCGTTGAAGGGCATTTCTTCACTTCCGCCAGAAGGGCATCCCATTGCTCGTTCTTGTATAACTGGCGGCATGTGACGAGCGTGCTGAGCCTCGTGTCGTATCGAATCGAGTGGAGCAGAATGACTAGAATGACAAACGCGATGGCCGGCCCGACGCGTTGCCACCTGCGAGCCCTGGCCCGCCAGCGCGACGGAACAGGCGGTTTCCACGGCAACCGGCCGCAATACGGAATCAGGAACACGGACGCGCAGAACATGATGGCCAGAACGCAATCCATGACAATGTTTGCGGTGCTGCAATGAAGCAAGCCGCCGCGAGAAGGCCAAATGAACGTCACAGGCCATAGCAGCGCGCTGAGTAGAGGCATCGGGAATACCCACCGCCAAGCGATTAGGGGAACGGCGATGCAGAAGACGACGTAAGCGATTCCAAAGAGCAAGCCCGATCGCAGGGGCTTGTCGTTTAGCTCGAAGATGACAACCCAAGCCACGAAGAACAACGCGTAGACTCCGAGAAGAAGATAGATGATGGGAGTCGCCACCAAAGCGGAGACACGTCTGGAGACCTTTCCCCGGAACGACAAATACCCCAGAAAAGCCCCGCAGCTCGCACACAGCCCTAGCGTGTCCTGGACGAGCCAAATGGTGGATGTGTGGAGGACGAGAAGCAGGAAACACGGTATGAGCGTCAGAGAAACGTGGACGTTCGTTTTGCGCTTTGACAGAACTCGATGGAACAGGACACCGAAAGACGCGACGCACAAGCACACGACCAACGCTCCGAGCCACGTGTGGTAATAGAATTGGCCGAGGAATCGGCCCGCATAGCACAATGGGGCCCCTGGGCGGTCAAAGAACCCCATCAGGAACTGGCGCCCGAACATGAAGAAACAGTCATTCGACTCGCTCTGAATAACAATGACGTAGCCGTATATCCTATGGAGTACCAGAAAGGACAAGGCGAACAGCACCACCAAGCCGACGTACGAGATGAGTTGCCTGCTCATGACAAAGAACGTCCAAGATCGGCCCTGCTTTGGGAGTTTGTCGAATGCAAACGTTCTCCTTTCCACCAATCGTCTTCAAGGATACTGCCAGAGGCGTGCTGTCGCAACTCCTTGGCGATGACAATGTCGCGTTGAATGAGTTGTGCAACGGATCCTCGTTTAACCCGAAGCCGAAGGCGACGGCGTGCAGTGGCATAGACGCTCCACACGTTGCGCCCGCCATCGCCTTTGGCTTCGGTTTAGACGGTCTATTGCAGGACTTCGGCGGCGAGGGACTAGAGAGGAGGAGTCGAAAGCGGATTGCGCCCGCAGTATCGCACCCAGGACCGGCTCGATGATCGGCTCGCTTTCTTGCGGAAGTCGGGTTCCCTGATAGAATGTCGTGATACCCTGCCACCTGCACGACCGACGCCCGAGAGCGATCGGCAGTGCCACTCGATTTCTTCGTCCATTTTTCAGCCTGTTTCTCGCTCCCTTGGAGTTCCGTCATGCGCCGAGCGTTTTGTCGACTTGCCGTGGTGTGTATCGTTCTGGAGTTGCCGCTACTTGCCCTCGCGAAGGATCTCTATGTTTCCAAAATGGGAAACGATTCGAATCCCGGGACGAAAGAACAGCCCCTGGGCACGATCCAGAAGGCCGTCGACGCGATCGGCGAAGCGGGGCCGGGAACGATTTGGATCGGCCCGGGCGAATTCTACCTGGAGAAAGGTATTTCACTCTGTGCGGAGCATTCCGGTAACCAGGACCAACCGCTGGTGATTCGTGGCACCCAGCCGGGCAGGACTCGACTGTCAGGTTCGCGAGTCGTCAAGGACTTCCGGCCGATGTCGGCCGCGGAGGCAGAACCGCTGATCTCGGACGAAGCGAAGCGGCACGTTTTGGTGGCCGACCTGAAGAGCCAACGATTCCCACCGCTGGATGCGTTGCCGGCGCAACATCGCGCGCACGGTCGAGAAGAAGTGGTCTTCGATGATCAGCCGATGCAGTCGGCCCGTTGGCCCAACGAAGACTTCGCGGTGTTCACGGAGGTGATCGACGCCGGCGCGTCGAAACCAACGCACTGGGTGACGCGAGAAGTCTATCGGCCCGGTTCCTTTAGATTTCCCGGCGATCGTGCCAAACGATGGGACTTTGATCGCGGCGTCTGGCTGCACGGTTTTTGGTGCTACGACTGGGCCGACGAGGCGTTGAAGGCAGGAACCTACGATCCGGGTACCGGCGAATTGCGGTTGGCGGTGAAGCACGCCTATGGGATCGGTTCGCCTTGGGACAAGGAGTCGAAACGCCGCTTCTACGCGCTACACGTCTTCGAGGAACTTGATCGCCCCGGCGAATACTATCTCGATCGCAAGAACAACCGGCTGTACCTCTGGCCACCGGGCGACGTCACAGAAACTCCGGTTCGGCTGACCCTTTGCCCGAGGCCTCTCGTTCATGGGAATGGTGTGTCGCATCTGGTCGTTCGTGACCTGACGATCGAAAACGGTCGGGACCTTGGCGTCCACCTGAACAACTGCCGGCATTGCAGGATCGAGAACTGCCTGATCCGCAACACGGGCAAGAGCGGAATCAGCTTGAATGGTGTCCATGTCGCTGCGATTGGCTGCGAGGTGACTCGAACCGCGTCTTACGGGATAAGCGTCTACGGCGGAGATCGCAAGACGCTGACGCCGGGACAGTGCTCCGTCGTCGGTTGCCACATCCATCACATTGGACGGCTCGACTGGATGGGAGGCCGCGGCATTACCATTGGCGGCTGCGGGAATCGCATCGCCAACAATCTGATCCACCATGGCCCGACCGGCGCTGTCTCGTATGGCGGAAACGAACACCTTCTGGAGCTGAACGAGATCCACAACGTCTGCATTCACTATTCCGATGTCGGCGTTTTCTATACGGGACGAGATTGGTCCAGTCGAGGTAACGTCGTGCGGTGGAACTACATACACGACAACGCGAACAACGCGGGGCACGGTTCGTCGGGGATCTACTTGGACGATTGCGATAGTGGCGATGCGGTCGTGGGCAACATCGTTCTTGGCGGCGTCGGCCGTGGCGTGCTGCTGGGCGGTGGGCGCGACAACACGATCCGAGGAAACATCTTCGTCGATCTGCCGATCGGCATTCACGTCGACGCCCGAGGTCCCAGAGGGATTACCCTCGACAAGCCAGGCTCCTGGAACCTGCTGGCCAAATGCGAGCAGGTCGGTTACCTGTCGCCCCTCTGGCGCGAGCGATATCCGCGGTTGGCCAAGGTCATGGACGAGACTCCGCTTATGCCGCTGGGCAACTCGATACGCGACAACATCCTGATCGGCTGCAAAAAACCATTCGCGATATCGAAGGGCATCGAGGAAGATTGGCTCGGCCGTGAGAACAACCCCGAGTGGAGCTTGGAAGATGTTCCGTTTCTGTCCGGCGAAGGCTCGATCGAGAAGCTCGACCTCGCAAAGCTCCCGACCCTATGGAAAGAGATTCCCGGCTTCCAGGCCATTCCAGTCGAGAAGATCGGACTCAGGGGCTTGCCTTGACCTGCTACGCCGCCCCGGGACGAACATAGCCTGTTTAACCCGAAGCCGGAGGCGATGGCGGGGGCTACGTATGGACAGTCCATTCCACTGTCCGCCATCGCCTTCGGCTTCGGGTTAAACGGGCCAACGCGCCAATCCTTATCGGGAGGCAGTTGTTTCGCACGGCGTCGAGAATGGTTACGATGGATGCCACACCAAGCCCTGGATCCCGGAGTTCACCTAATCATGACTGCCAATACGAGACAAGCCCAGAACCTGAATTGGACGGGTCGCAGATTCAAACAACGAACGCCGTGGCCTATTTTTCTGATCGTGATGATGGCCGCAGCGGGCGTGCATGTGAAACTTGGTATCTGTCAAGCCCAGGACAAGCTACCCGCAGAATCGCAACAGGATTCTTGGAAACAGATCGCATCGTACTTCTCGCCTCCAGCGGAATGGAAGAACGAATTCGGCGACTATCGCTCGCCGCTGCGGTTTACCGATGGGAGCGTGGTCCAAACACCGCGGGAGTGGCAGCGTCGGCGAGCCGAGATCTCCAAAGAGTGGCAGGAGCTACTGGGTGCGTGGCCGCCGCTAATCACGGAGCCAAAGGTCGAGGTCTTGGGATCAGAACGCCGAGAGAATTTCGAGCAGCTAAAGATCCGCTTCAAGTGGACTCCGCGCGAGTTTACGACGGGCTATCTGCTGGTCCCTGACGGAGACGGCAAGCGACCAGCCATCCTGACCGTCTACTACGAACCGGAAACCGCCGTTGGACTGCAAGGCGAGCATCGCGACTTTGCTTACCAACTGGCCAAGCGAGGATTTGTCGCTCTCTCGATCGGCACGACCGAGGCGACGGATGCGAAAACGTACGCGTTGTACCATCCGGACATTGACAACGCCGAGGTGGAACCGCTTTCGATGCTGGGATGTGCTGCGGCCAATTCCTGGCACGTTCTGGCGAGCCGTCCGGAGGTCGATCCCAAACGCATCGGTGTCGTGGGACACTCGTTCGGAGGCAAGTGGGCGATGTTCGCGGGGTGTCTGTTTGACCGATTCGCTGCGGTCGCCGTATCGGATCCTGGCATCATGTTGGACACTCATCCTAGCGTGAATTACTGGGAGCCGTGGTATCTGGGCTGGCATCCGCGACCGTGGCGCAAGCGGGGGGTTGTCACCGAGGAGAACCCGGCATGTGGCCTCTACCCGAGACTGCTCGAACAGAGTCGCGACTTGCACGAACTCCATGCGCTGCTTGCCCCACGGCCGGTCCTTGTATCCGGCGGCGCGGTGGATCCGCCCGAGCGATGGCGTGCCTTGAACCATCTGGTGGCGATTAACAAATTGCTCGGATACGAAAACCGCGTTGGGATGACCAACCGCCCGAAGCACTCGCCGAATCCCGAGTCGAACGCAGTGATCTATGCATTCTTCGAACATTTTCTCTGTGGGCGTTCGAACGACCACTAACCTTCTGATGCTAAAGATCAGGACATGGTCCAATGAAACAAGTGCTGTACATCGCGGTGACGATCCTGGTTGCGAATGCCGGCAGCGCGCTGGCGCAGTTCGACACTACTCAATTGGCCGAAGCGTACAAGGCGTACGACTTGGCGCTCAACGAAGGGAAAGGCTACTCGGAAAGCGCCGACTCCGGCACACTGGGTTGGGGCGAAGGTGCCGTGATCCAGAGCTATGCCCAGATGTGGGAGGCCACCGGGGATGTTTACTGGCTGCAAAAGATCAGCGAACATTTCCAGCGGATCATGTCCGCCGCCTCCGACCCGGACGGCGATGGTTTTCTGAGCTGGAACACCAAGACATACTCGTGCGCCACGGCCCGTGCCGAACGACTACACAACGTTTCGGAGGCCGACATCGCGCCGGCCTATCAGAAGAACAAAAGCGGCAAGGCGGCTGCCCAATGCACGGGACATGCCTACATCGTCGAGTTTCACATGGGACCAGATCAGTTCCGTATTTTGGACTGGGACACACGCCAAGTCGTCGCGTCCGATGTAGCCTATAAGGACGGCGCAGCGATTACGCAAATCGCGCCGTTTCGATTCACCGTCAGCGGCCAGCCTCACCAAGGCGACCGCTTCATGGTCCGCACCGTAGCTCCGGAGCCGCTCGAGTTCACCGTGCATCAGGGCATGTTCGTCTATCCAGTGGCCGTGTTCATCGAGGCCGTGAAGACCCGGCCCGACCTACAGGAGCGGTTCGGGGCTGATGCCGAGAAGTTCCTGGCATTCATCAACAAGCATGTGTTTGAGAAGAACGAGCAGGACTGGCTGGATATGGGCGAGTTGGGCGGGGGTTATCGCTTCGAGCCCAAGCTTACTGATCGCTTCCCGAACCGGATCATGCCACACAACCAGTTTGCGGCACTGGCCCGGGCGTGGTTGGTGCTGAAAGATCTTGAAGGCGCCCACCCGCTGATGGGTCAGCGGGCCGAACAGATGGTTCGCTATTTCCACAGCCACTTGGAGTTGGACGAAGAGAAGAATGCATACCGCTGGCACTACTGGGACTGGATCGAATACGGCCAGCCGGATCATTCCAACTACGAAGACACTAGCCACGCCTCGCTGACCATGAGCCTGGCCGTGGTAGCAGCCCGGCGCGGTGTCATCTTTACCGACGAAGACATGACGCGGATCGCCAACACCTGGTTGAAGTTGATGTGGAACGGGGATGAAGAGAAACCGATGATGGCGGCCGCCGTTGACGGTCGGGAGCCATACAAGTTCTCGCCGCTGGCGGCCAGATGGTCCGAGCTTTCGCAATGGGATCGGAAAGTGTACGACCTGGCGTTGAAGACGTTTCTCTCCCAAAACGCCGAACAGCAGGCTCACCGCGCGCCGGTGATGCTTCTGTGCACGAAGCGAGCGGGCATCGAGGCAAAGCCGGCACGCTGATGTTCGTTTTCCCGCCGATCGAGTCCTTGTCCAACTGGAGTTTAACAAGCATGAGAGTAACAAGAAACGAATCTATGTTGTGTTTGGCCATGGTGCTTCTCGTCAGTGTGTCGCAAGCAGCGTCGGCGGAAGAGCCGGACAGTGCCGATTGGGAGCCGCTGTTCGATGGCAAAACGCTTGATGGATGGGAGGTGCTCGAGGACAAAGGGAAATTCTTCGTCGAGGACGGCGAAATCGTGGGCGAAACGACTGCTGGCATAAAGGGCAGCTACCTGTGTACGAAAGCAACCTACGACAACTTCGTCCTCGAACTCGAGTTCAAGGTCGACGAGGGCTTGAACTCCGGCGTGCAAATTCGCACAGATGTACACAAGGAGGACACGACGACCCTCTACATGAGCGGCCGACTCGAACTGGTGTCGCGGAGCTTCATTGCCGGGCAGATATTCGGCTATCAGATCGAAATTGATACTTCTCCAAGGGCATGGACCGCGGGATTGTACGAAGTGGGCCGCCGCGGCTGGCTGCAGACGCTGGAGTACAATGAACCCGCCAGAAAAGCCTTCAAACAGAACGAATGGAACAAGCTGAGGATCCAGGCAGTCGGAGACTCCGTCAAGACGTGGCTGAACGGCATATCTGCGGCCGACACGCGAGATGCCTGGTGCAGATCTGGCCGGATCGGCTTCCAACTGCACGGGTCGAAGGAAACGGGAAAGCAGATGCGCTTTCGCGGCATTCGTATCCAGGAGATTGATTGAGGATTCCACGAGGACAGTTTTCGTTGCCGAGACGCGTGGCCGGGGTGATGATTTCAGCCCGGAAGGCCGGCCTTGACCATAACCCAGCGAAATGCGGGCCGTGGTAGCACGTGGGGCACGTTTCTAACGTGCCGTCCCTCACCAACTTGCGCACATTGGCACGTTGGAAACGTGCCCCACATTGACGACGCTACGATCAAGGCCGGAAGGCTTATCGCTCATCCGACCACTTCAGCAAGAAATCAATTCCTTGTTGGTACGCGGAATTGATCGAATGCCCCGGGTCATCCGTGAGAACGAATTCTACACAAGACGCGTCATAGCCCGCATCGACCTGAGCCTTCTTCAGCGCATGATACAGCTCCTGGCAGGCCGCCGTGCCGACTCGCTCGTCCGTCTTCCCAATCGCCAGGTAGACGTGCCTGCCGGCCATCTTTTCGACGAAATGAGTGAGCCGAATGCTCGCCACATCCTTCCGATCGCGGGCGGAGACAAATTCCCTAAGTAACCGCCAGTCGGTGACGGGTGCCATGCCGGCGGCAACCGCGATGCGCTCGTCCGCCGCCAGCAGTCGCAACACCATGTAACCGGCACGCGACGGACCTTCGACGGCGATTCGGCCGGACGTCGCCCAACCGCGTCTGATGCACTCGCTGATGACAGACCGGCCATCCTCGACGAACATGGCAAATGGGTCTACGCCTGCTACAAACGAGTTGCGAAGTCCGGGGATCGATCCGCCGAAGCGCCCGATCCGATCGCCGTGGCACGGGATGTCGAAAGAAACCACGCGATGGCCATGCTCCAGAAAAGCCCTCGGGACCAGGCAGTAAGGCGAAGTGAACAAAGCCGTGTTGCGGTCGGAGGTAAACTTCAACAGCAGGGCCGGATGTCGGGCTAGCTTGTTCTGCGGTGGCGAAAGGACCGTCGCGACGAACTGCCGGTCGCCGACCTTGACCGAAAAGTCCTGTCGCTCATAGTCAGGGGTCTTCTCCTCCGTTGTTTCCTTCTCCTCCCCCCGCCCATCGCGCGGACAGAGAGCGAAACCTGTCAATGCAGCGAGAGTTATCCAGAGACAGGTCGTCAGTGTTCTCATCATGCAAGCGTCCTCCGAGCAACAGGTTACACAGGCCAGCCGGTTCACGCAAGAATTCAGAACGGCGGACGATCCGTCGCGATTCTGGGATCCACGTCCGCGGTGACGCAAAACTGCCGCGTTACTGAATGTTCAGAGTCACCTTGAGACAGTCGTATTCGCGTCCTTGTTGCAGTGGCCTCGTTGTCGAGCGATAATTGAATTGAAACGACGAGGCGTTCCAGCCGACCAGTCTTCACACGCGACTGCCAAACCAATGAAACGAATTTCGATTCTTGCCGTACTGATCGTAGCGGTAACTCCGGCCACTATGGTCTATCCCCAGGACGCGGCGGCTCCGAAGCCGGCATCGACGCCGTCGGCCGAAAAAATGGGCCAGTGGATACGCGAACTCGACAATGAAGACTACCAGATTCGCCAAAAGGCGGTGAAAAACCTGATCGCCGTCGGCGAGTCGGCGATCCAACTGGTGGCAGAGGCGGCTCGCGGTAGCAGTCTCGAAGTGACTCTTCGCTCGATCGACATTCTGTGCCGGTTTAGCGAGTCCAAGGACCGTGCTGTCGAAAACGCGGCAATCGAAGCGTTAACGGAACTGTCCACGTCCTATCACCATTCGGCCACCCCCCTAGCCAATCGTGCGTTGGCTTCGCACAAGGTATGGAGCGTACAGCAAACCATCGAAAAGATCAGCCACCTTGGTGGTCGCGTTGAAATCAACTCACAGCGAATAGATGCCGTTCGTCTGGGTGGAGCCTGGCAAGGAGGCGACGATCTGACCATACTGAACGAGCTGCCCAGCTTTCAGACCTTGTATTTGGAGCAATCGCCCGTCACGGATGCTGGGCTCGCACATCTGAAAGATCTGAGCGGCCTGAGTCGTCTTTTCCTGGGGCAGTCCAAGGTAAAGGGTCCGGGGCTGGTCCATCTGAAAGGCCTGGGCAAGCTCAATTATCTCTCGCTTAAAGGACTTGATCTTCAGGGCGATGCCTTGGCGCATCTCGCGGGATTGAGCCAACTCACGCACCTTTATCTCGACGAAGCCAAGCTGGCCGAGGACACGTTGGCGCACATCGGAAAACCGCCCAAGCTGAAATACCTGTATCTGAATCGGTCCAACGTCAACGACGCGGGACTGGAACAACTGAAGGATGTCGCGGGCCTGATGCAACTGCATCTAATGGATACTCACGTAACCGGCGCGGGGTTCGCCAAACTGAATGGTCTCCCGTCTTTGAACCAGGTCTCACTGCAAAAGGCAGAGATTACCGACGAAGGCATGAAGGGCCTGGGAAGCGTCAGCTCACTGAACACTCTGACTCTCGGCCAAACCAAGCTGACGGACGAAGGCCTGGCGCACCTGGCCGGCTTGACGAATTTGCGGACGATCGACCTTACCGAGACCGGCGTGACCGGCACTGGCTTCGCGCAGTGGAAGCATATGTCAAGCCTCAATCAATTGACGGCGCGATCAAGCAAACTGAACGACGAGGGTTTGGACGCCATGGTGGGTATGACGGGGCTGCAGAATCTGACCCTCGATAGCACCCCGCTGACCGGCACCGGTTTTGCGCGATGGACGGCTGCGAATTCACCGACGTACCTGATGCTCCGATCGACCAAGTTGAACGATGCTGGTTTGGAAGCCATGGCAGGCCTGACGGCGCTGCACTACTTGACCGCAGACAGTACTCCGCTGACTGGCACTGGTTTCGCCAAATGGAAAAAGATGGAGAATCTTCGGCAATTGACGCTCGGATCGACCAAGGTGAATGACGCTGGGTTGGAGGCCATGGCAGGCTTCACGGCGTTACAGACCTTGACTTTGGATAAGACTCCGGTGACTGGTGCGGGCTTTGCGAAATGGACGAAGATGGAGAGTCTTCGACAATTGATGCTTCGATCGACCAAAGTGGACGACGCCGGGTTGGAGGCTATGGCGGGCTTCACAACGCTGCAATACGTATACATGGACAGCGCACCGCTGACGGGGATCGGTTTCGCACGATGGACGAAAATGGACAGTCTTCGACACGTGTCGCTTGGATCGACCAAGCTGAACGACGCCGGATTGGAGGCCATGGAGGCATTGACCGCGCTGCAGAACGTAAACATGGAAGGTACGCCACTGACTGGAACGGGCTTTGCTCGCTGGGCGAAAATGACAAGCCTTAATCATCTGACATTGCGATCGAGCAAAGTCAACGACGCGGGACTGGAAGCCATGGCGGGTTTGACGGGGCTGCAGAACGTTTACCTGGAGGACACACCGTTGACCGGAACCGGTTTTGCGGAGTGGAAGAAGATGACGCGGCTCAGCCAGTTGACATTGCGATCGACCAAGATGAACGACGCGGGACTGGAAGCCATGGCCGGCCTGACGTCGCTACAGAATCTGAACTTGGACAACACCCAAGTGACTGACGCCGGACTCGTACATCTCGCCCGTCTTCCGATGCTCAACAACCTCCAACTCTCAGGCACCTCCATCACAGACGCCGGATTGATCCACCTCCAGAAGGTCAGGAACCTCAAGCAGGTGCGTCTAACTGGCACGCAAGTAACAAGCGACGGATTGGCGACACTCAAGAGAGCCCTGCCCGGATGCAACGCGCAGAAGTGACGACCGCTGCAGGGTGCAAATCCGGCAGATACGCTTGCGAATCACCGCTCGCGGGAAATCGTTCCTACATCCAGATCCGGTCGCAGGTGCTCGAATACAAAACGGGGCGGGATGACACCGGTCACTTCGCCGGTCGAATCGACGATCGAACTACCGCCGGGATGAAAATAGTCTGTGGCGTCGACCCAGCCCATCTGGTTACAGGCGATTTGCGCCAAGTTCAGTTTGACAGACCGTTCGATCCCCTCCTTCGACAAACAACGCGCGGCCATGTCGGCAAAGCGGGCGCGCGCTTCGGGCTCATCCAGCTCGCCCTGGTGCCTGCCCCAATCCGTGCTGCCCGCCCCTGCCGTAATGAAGATCACGGCGTGGCATCTGTTTTCGACAAGATCGTCGAAGATGCCGGGTAGTCCACTGTCGGAACAAATGACCATTGCACAGCGGAAGCCTTCGATCTCGAACACGGCGAGTTGGCGAGGGGCGGGCACGGTGTTCGATCCACGGCGCTCAGGCTCACAGATATTGTGTTTGCG
>JADHUC010000108.1 GCA_016784735.1 Pirellulaceae bacterium
GACAGAGAGGATCCTCACAGGACCGGTCTACGGATCGATCCCTCCAGAACGATCGAGAAACCACCAGCCGAGTGGGGCGCGAAACGTACGCCCTCACAAAATTTTTCACTCAAGACTTGAAATCCCCATGGCAGTCACCCACGCATCCAAAAACGACAAGATCCCGTGACTCAGGCGCGCCACCTGAGCGCGCTGGGGCGTCAGCCCAATTGCATCCGGAGTGTCGGACCGAAGCGCGCTAGTCGGCTCAACCTTGCCTTCGGCCTGGTACAGGGCAAACACGGGTTTCCTGCCAAGCCGCCCGCAGCCGATCCACGTCGAACTGCCGCTCCTCCCTGCCTTGCCCCGCCAGTCTCTTCGGTTAAACTCAGTCCTGTCAGCAGTAGTGGGCGCAGGGCCCCAGCTTTCCCGCTTGAGCGGGGGCATGCCACGAGCTAAGCTCGTTCAGGAGATTGGGATGGGAGACTTCGATCATCTGCGTGAGCACTGCCAACTCACGCGGCGCTACTTCTTTCAACTGGGCTGCGCCGCAGCGGCAGCCTGGAGCGCTTCCCCCCTGGCGGCCGCGAGTGCCGATGTCGATCCTCAATTACAGGAGGCGATCGCCAGGCTGGAATACCTGACTCCAGTTGCGCGCGGGCGCTATATTGACAAAGGGAAAACGGGCGTTCTCAAACTTCCGGCTGAGAAGCTGCGGGAGATCGGGCTCGTTCCGGAGACATGGTCTCTGGAGGTGGTCGCGGATACGGCGAGCAGCAGCGTCGTGGAACGGCCCCTCACACGGGCCCAGGGAAATGCGCTGGACTGGAAGGGGCTGATGAAACTGGCCGAGAAGCACGCGGTCCGCTTCCTCCACCCCTGCTTCTGCGTCAACGGGGACGATCCGTTCCACACCAGCGTGTGGGAAGGGGTTCCCCTTCGCGAAATTCTCTGGCTGGCGAAACCGAAAGCCAACATCCGGCGCGTCTACTACCAAAGCTACCACCAGGAGGGCGTGGCGCCATTTCAAGCTTCTTTGCCGCTGGGGCAAGTTCTGGAAACCCCACCAGGGCAGATACCCGTTGTTCTCGCTTACAAGATGAATGGCGAACTCATCCCGGCCGCCCGCGGGGGTCCGGCACGGGTGGTGGTTGCGGGCGCGTACGGCGATAAGTCCATTAAATGGGTGCAGCGCGTCGTGTTGACCAACGACTTCAGAGCAAACGATACCGACGCCGCCGACTTCAACGCCGATGTGGAAACCGCGATGAAGACCAAGGCCCGGTTCATCCATGCCCCGAAGGAAGTTACGGCCGGAAAGCCGGCCGCCCTGACAGGCTTCGCGCTGATCGGCATATCGGGGATCGACAAGGTTCAGTACTGCCTGCACTCCCAAGATAAACCGTGGCCGGCCGACGACCCATACTGGACCAAAGCCGATTGGAAGGACGCGGCAATTCTGTCGGCGCCCACGAACTGGGGCGGAGGGCTTCCGGGCGGAAGGCTTCCCGCCAACACGAGCCAAGTGGATCCGGCAAAGGGCACACCGCTCGAGTGGCCGATGCGATTCACTCTCGCCCACTGGGCGGCATTGCTCCCCGGTATGCCGGCAGGCAGGTACGACTTGTGCTGCCGTACCATCGACCGCAACGGCATCGCTCAACCGCTGCCGCGCCCGCTCCTAAGGACCGGCGCCAACGGCATACACCGCGTCACTGTGGTGGTGAAGGGTTGAACCGCCGGGACATCAAACTCGATCTCCCCAGCGCGCGTAGGTCGCCCCCAGCCAAGCAAGAAACGCACGCGTTCACATTGACCGAATCGGCACCAGAAGTGACTGGCACACTTACCCCCCCCATTTTCCACGTGTGGCCCCGTTTTCGCCGCTGGCGTTTCGCTCCGCGTCCCCGCACCGGCCGCGACGTGGGCCAACGTCGGCCACCTGGTGGGGAGCTGCCCGTCAGTTGTCCGCACTTTCCGCGGCTGAGAAGTCGCGGCCCCATTCCTGATTCAATGTAAGGAGGCCCGCAATCCCAACCTCCTTCCTTAGTGGTGTAGCTTGTCGCCCCGTAGACATGGTACTGCGGCACGGGCAATTGGCCTTGCAACAACCTGGGAATTCCTATACTGAACGCGTCTGGAGATGGGCTTCCAGCGTGGCCCACAGTCGCACCCGCACTGGCAGGCGGCAAAATGCTTTTGCCTGTTCTCGGACAGCCTCTTGTTGCCCTAAGCTCACGCGACCGTTAGGGCGGAGCCCACGGAGAACCAAACTTGATGGACCTTGCGGCCGGGCGGAAGAAGTTCTACGTCGAGATCATCAAGCCATCGCACTACGACGACGAAGGCTATGTGATCCAGTGGCAGTGGGCGTTCGTCCCTTCGAACTCACTGGCTTGTCTGTATGCGCTGGCCCGCGACGTGGGGCAAAGGGACGCTCTGGGCCGTAGCGTCGAAGTGATTGTCAGCACATACGATGAGTTGCACACGGTGATTCCCGTGCGCAGGATCGTCCGCCGCATTCGGGCGGAAGGCGCGAGCGGGGTGGTGCTCTTGGCTGGCGTGCAAAGCAATCAGATTCCCCGCGCGGTTGATCTGGCACGGCAGTTTCGGGCCGAGGGAATTCAGGTTGCGATTGGCGGATTCCATGTCAGCGGGTGCATCGCCATGCTACCCGAGTTGCCGGCCGAGCTTCGCGACCTCCAGGCAATGGGAGTGACCCTCTTCGCTGGCGAGGCTGAAGGCCGCATGGATACGTTCCTGGCCGATGCCTACCTCGGCCAAATGAAGCCCCTTTACAATCACCTCCGCGACCTTCCCAAGTTGCAGGGGCAGGTCACGCCCTACCTGCCACGCAAGGTTGCCGGTCGGAGCGTGTTCTACGCGCCGTTCGACGCTGGCCGTGGCTGCCCCTTCGAGTGCAGCTTCTGCACAATCATAAATGTTCAAGGGCGCAAATCGCGCTGGCGCACTGCCGACGACGTCGAGCGGCTCGTGCGCGCCTACGTGACTCACGGGACGCGCCGGTTCTTCATTACGGACGACAACTTCGCCCGGAACAAGAACTGGGAAGCGATTTTCGATCGCCTCATCGCCCTGCGCGAGGAAGAAGGCGTGCGGATTAAGTTCACGATGCAGGTCGACATGATGTGCCACAAGATCCCCGGCTTCGTGGAGAAAGCGACTCGCGCCGGCTGCACACGTGTGTTCCTGGGTCTGGAAAACATCAATCCCGAGAACCTAGGCGCAGCTCGGAAGCGGCAGAACCACATCGGAGAGTACCGCGTCATGCTTCAGGCCTGGCGGTCGCGGCAGGTCATCACCTACGCCGGCTACATTCTCGGTTTCCCGTCGGATACGCTGGAATCGATCGGCCGCGATATCGAGACGATCCAGCGAGAATTGCCCATTGATATCCTGGAATTCTTCGTCCTCACGCCGCTGCCCGGATCAGTGGACCACAAGGCAATGCTCGAGCGGGACGAATGGATAGAGCCCGATCTGAACCGCTACGACCTAGAGCACGTCACCGTGCGGCATCCGCGCATGAGCCAGCGGGAGTGGACCGAGATCTACGACCGGGCGTGGCACATGTATTACAGCCCGCAGCACGTCGAGACCCTGTTGCGGCGCGCTCGGGCGGGAGGCGCCGGGATGAGCCACATCGCCGCCGCGATTCTGGCCTATTACGGCAGCTACCGGTTCGATCGGATGCATCCGCTTCAGGCCGGCCTGCTGCGGAGAAAGATCCGCGCCACACGGCGTCCTGGCTCGCCGCGGGACAACTCTCTCTGGTTCCACGTCTGCCATGCATGGGACACTCTCTCGGCCTGCATCGGTCGGGGGCTCTATTGGCTCTGGCTCGACCGTCTTCGGAAGCGCATCCAGCGCGACCCGGCGGCCGGCGCATATACCGACGTGGCGATTGACAGTGACGCCCTCGACACCTTGGCCGTTCGCACACCGACCGACGAAATTGCCAAAGCAGCGTAAGGGTCTCCAACCTCCGAATGCGTGTTTCGTCCTAACCACGAACGCGTAGTTCTCGCATCGTACGTCACTGCAATAGTAGGCGGTGAAGAGGTTGCCGGCTCCGTTGGTGCTGCTGGTCCAGCGAGTTCTAAGGGACCACTTGTCCACATGAATTGAGGATCACGTCTGAGGCAAACGGAAGAGAACGGCGCGTGATTCGACGACCGCGAAGACACGGTCGCGGCCCACTTTAATCTACCCGTTGGCGGGGGTGACGGGCCGGTGGTTCGGAGCTGTCCGGTCCGGCTTGTTAGGCGCGGAGGTCGCCCCCACCGACGCAAGAAACGCAAATTGCCAACCTGCACAGGTCACACCGACCGACGCAGCTTCGGCGTGTTGGGCCGACGCGCGTAATCGATCGCTCCGTGGACGGTTCGAGTGTCGGGCTAGGTCCTCTCGGCCGGAGGAATTGGGTCTATCCGTCGATCGGCCGTTGATGGATACCTCGGGCACAAGTCGACGAATACGCTGAGCGAGTTGCACCGGCACCACGCGCAGCTACAATAAGGCCGCGTCGAGTTCCATTCCTTCCATCCGGAAAAACCGCTCCGGCTAATCCGATTTGGCCGCGGCTGCGAGTTCCTTCGCGAGCTTCTGATCTGCTTCGCTCAATCGTTCCAGCGGGACCGTGGCTTCGCGGCCGTCTTCGCGCAAGAAATGCACATTGCCGTCGGCCAGCTTGACGAACCGGGCGCGCACCCTGAATTTGCCTGTGCTGTCCGTCCACATGCGCAGCGCGGGCGGGCTCGCCGCTGCTTCGGCGGGATCGGTGTGTGTTTCAATCGCCGCCGTAACATCGATGGAAAACTTCTGAAACGTCGCGCGGCCCGACGCGTCGCGAATCGTCAGCAGAATCGGTTGCGGACCCGGCGGGTGGTCTTTTGGAACCTTCCACACTAACCGACCCACTGACGACAATTTCATGTCGTCCGGGCCGCTTGACAGTTCGTATCGCAAACCGCCACGCTTCGATTTCGCTTCGATCTGGTAATCCAATTCCGCCCCCGCGGCGATGCTCGCCGGGGGACGGCTGATGACCACCAGAGAATCCAGGCCAGAGGCTTCCAGTGCGCGGCCCAGGTCGAAGCGGTGCAAGATGACGCGGTCATTCGATTCGGGCAGCGTCGCAATGGTGCTGGCCGCGGGAATGAAGTAGATGCGCTGGTCCAGCGGCATCGGGGTGCGAGCGAACAAGTCTTCCTTGTTGCCCGGGCGGACTTCGATATCGGTCAGCGTGACGACAGGCGTCTCTTCGCCGGGCAAATGAATCGACACTTTGGGCGTGGGTGTCGGCTTTTCGGAATCTCGGTCAATCCGTTCGACGCGCAGGAAGAAATCGCCGTCAACCGCCGGCACGGGAAAGCTCGTGGCGGTCCGTTTTTGTGGCTCGCCGATCGGCTTGGCTTCGCCGTTGTAAATACCGCCCGGCGAAAAGAGACGCGAGCCGTTGGGACTAGGCGCGATATAGCCGACCGTCTCGTGCTGGTAGTCGAACGTCGCGCGGCGACCTCGGACTTGCATCACGAATAATCCGCCGGGGCTGCGGTCGGCACGCCACATTGTGAACGTGCCGCCGTCGGCCGATACGCGCAGACGCAGGTCGCGCGCTCCCATCAAGTGCGGCTGCTGGCCGAAGTCGATGTTGATCGGCTTGAATGTCGATGCGTCGAACAAGTGCAGTGGGTGAGAGAATTCGTCGTCGCCGACCACCAGCAGCGGGCCGTTGGAGGCGTGACCCATCAGCGCGGACTGCGGTTGAAAATTGCCGGGCAATTTGGCCGGACGATCTTCTTTCCAGGTCCCGAGTTTCCAGGCCCGAATCGTGCGCGACTCGGGAAGTACCGCCACTAGTTTGTGGGCACCGGCCGCGACCAGCGTGTCTGATTCGTCGAGCGGCAGGAATTTGACAATCTTGCCGGCGATCAAATCGACAACCACGATTTGGTTCAGGGCGCCGAGCAAAAACACGAGGTATCTTCCGTCGCCGCCGACGCAAACCGAATCAAATGGCTGCGGCAGTTGGACGGTCGTTTTCGAATCGCTTTTGGTCGGCGGCAGGGGCCTTGTCGCCGTGTCGGAGGCGCCGGCATGGGTTGCGGGTGGCGGCTTGGTCGAGTCGCTCGGTTTGGTTGACAAGCCAGGCTTGTCCACCGCCGTTGCTTCCGCCACTTGGGCGATGGCGGCTTTTTCCGGTTGCACCGTGATCGCAAACGTGTGAAACGTACTTCGCCCCGACTTGTCGCTAACGGAAACAATGGCGTGTTCGGTCAACGCGGAAGCGTCGGCCGCTGGGTTCCAACTCACCAACCCGTCCGGCGTCACAGTCATTCCTTCGGGGCCAGTCGTCAGTTCACATTTCACGTCGCCTGCTTTCGACAACACTTCAAGCTGATAAAGATAGGTCTCGCCAGGCTGCACCGACGGCGGCGGCTGCGACATGACCAGCAAAAAATCGATGGCCGCGCGGTCGAGTATCGCGGCCAGGTCGATCTTCTTAATCAACAGCCGGTCACTCTCGTCGGCGATCGCGACGACGTGTCCGGCCGGCGGGTGAAAGGTCAATCGTCGGTCCAGCGACAATCCGCCGGCACGCTTGAAGTACGAACTGCGCGTTCCCTGCAGCCGCAAGTCTTTGAACGTGGCAAGCGGCGTGACATGCGGCGGAAGCTGGAGCGACACCGTGCCCAACAACGTGTCGCCGACGGTGTACGAAACGGGGGCGTCGACGGTCAGGTAAAACGGCCCTCGCGTCGCAGGCACGGTTGGCTGGGCGCGCGAAATGCCGTCCTGCTTGAGCGGTTTCAGTTGCGTGTTGAACAGTCCCACGTCGGCGAAGATGACTTGACCCAACGGTCCCGGCGAGGCGAAGCGGGCTTGCCGCGACGGATCTTCGTACAGTTGGGCGCTGTTGCCCCGCAGCGCCACGATTTTGGCGCTGTGCGACTCGGCAATGCCGAATACCCGTCCATCGGCCGACGCACGGACAGCGAAGACGTCGTGCCATCGGGGCGGAAACTTCGACTCGGTTTGCACGTCGATCTTGATCGGTTTGAGCGTTTGGACGTCGAAGAACTGAACGTCCGACTGGTTCGTTCCATCTTTGTTGGACGAAACCACCAACGGGCCAGACGACGCCGATCCCATCGCCAAATCGGTCACGCTATAAGTCGCGCTGAACGACGTCGTCAACTCGCGCTCGAAACTCTTCAAATCCCAACGCGTGATGGTGCCTTCGTCCGGCTGAACGACAATCAACTTTTCCGCGCCCGCGGCGAAGAACACGCGGTTGCCGGAGACGGGGATGTAGTTGGCGATTTCCAATGTCTCGATGTCGAACACGGCCAGCTTGAACAGCGGCTTGATGTGCATGATCAGGTAGCGCCCGCTGGCACCGAGCGTCGCGTTGTCGACGGGAGCCGGGAGCTTGAATTCCTGGATCGCCGCGTCGGGTGCTTGTGCGGCGGGGTCGCCCGACTCCGGCCCCGCAAGGCCAGGCGGGCCGAGCGGTTTGACTTGAAAGTCCGCCACCCAAAATCGTACGTCATCGCGCAACAGCACACCCAGATTGATCGGTCCTTCGATGTTGCCCGGTGGACGAAGCGGCTGCCCTTCGATTTGTCCGGTCACTTCGCGGCCGACGCGCTGGATATGAACGATGACTTCGCGCGGTTCCTGCTGCAATGGCGGCGGGAGGGTCACCATGAACATCTGTCCGCGCCGCTTCGCTGCGTGGGCGCCGAGCATGATCTGACCGCGGCTCCCAGATGGAACGATCATCCTCGCTGTCGCCAGGAAGTCGCCTTCCAGCGTGGGATTGCGAAACATCCAAAAGGTGCCGGAATTCTTGGTCTTGGACAACTGAAGTCCCTGCGGATCGCGCGCAATGGCGAGGTCTTGTTCGATCTTGCCGTCGTGGTCCGCGTTGGTCGTAGCGGGAATGTACCAATCCTCGAATGAAACGACGTTCTCTGGGGCGTTTTTTTTCGGCGTCGCCGCAGTTTTTGGCGCGGCGGGTATGGGCTGTGTCTGCGCCGAGGGGGTGGTTCCGCCAAGCGGCCGCATCTCGAGCGTGTGAATTTGAAAAGTCGAGTTGGCGCTGCCGAACATTATGTGCGATCGAAATGGTGACTGGAAAAACGGCGTCAACGTCAGCCGTGACGTATCGCCCGACCACGTGAAGACCCGATCGCTGCCAACCGTCAGTTCAAACCGGTTGCCGTCAATCCGACAAAGCACTTCGACCCGCTGGCCGACCGGCAACAGTTTCTTGGTGTATGCCTTCGCTGAGTAATTGGGATTCTTGGGGGCCATGCGGTCGATCAAAGCCAATCCGGTCGACAATTTGCCGTCATTTTCCGCCTCGACAATCACGGCGCATGGTCGGCCTTCGATGGGTGCGAGCACGTAAAACGCCCCCTGGCCGCTGGTGCGTGTGACCACCGCGTGCAATTCGCAGCGTTTCGGCGCGGTGAATGAGGTGCGTATCAGCGCCGGTGCGTTGGCGGCGTCCGTGACTAAATCGGTGCCGGAGAAATGAGCCCGACCGCGGAGCGTTTGTTCCTTGAGATCCAGCCCGCCGAGCAGGTTGATCCAGTTGACACTTTGGCGGGCCGAGCCTGGATCGCGAGACGGAATCGACGCGGGTTGAGGCGGGGGATTGCCGGCAGCCAGCGACGTTCCGCGCATCGGCTGTGCCGCGATAATCTTCTCCAACCGCCTCACACGCACGCTGCCAACGCCCCCGATACTGAGGTAAATATGACCGGGATTTTCCGAGCCGGGAAAACGATACCCGGCAACTCGCTTTCCGTCGAGCATCATGTGAATCAGATCACCTTCGCGCTTCATCGCGAGCGACACCGTCTGCGTCTCCTCCGCCAAGTGGATCGAATGTCGGGCGCCGCCGGTCTGACTCGATTCCGGCCGAAATGCAAACTCGATGTTCGCGCCGACACCGGACCGAGTACGATACCCACCCGATTCGTCCATCGTTGGCAGTTGCAGTTCCGCTTGAAAATGAAAGTCGCCCTTGAACGTCTCCAAGTGGCGTATGGTGTCGGTTCCTTTCATGTCGACTTTGGTTAGCACGAACCCGTCGTTGTCCGTAGCAAGCTGTAGTACGCCGGGATCCTGAATGTCTCGCGGGTCCGAGCCACCGGACGAGTAGACCCAGCGTTGGGGCGAAATGTCGATCGCCGCAAACTGTGGCACGCCGAAGTCGAACAGAGTCGAATCGTTGTTCACGTCAAAGCCGGTGATCCACAGCTTGGCCGGCGGATTCAGTTGCATGAAAACGTGCCCCGCCTCGCTTGTCCCACGCGAACTGCCCTTGCGCGGCTGACCATCGACGTAGAAGAAGAACTGGCTGCCGACACGCTCAACGGTCAGTTCGTGTTGTAACGGCTCGTCAACAAGCTGCGGGGCCGGCACCGTGAATTGCCGCTTGCCGTCCAGCGGCCGAAAACCGAAATACGGAATCGCCGTCCCACCTCGTTGCTGCACATCGGCGTCCTTGCGAGCCGGCATTCGCACGCGAATCCGCGCGACGAAGTCGCCCGCCAATCGCTTTCGATGCACCAGATTCAGCGGGCCCAAAGGAGGCTTGGACAGAGCGAGCAATTGGGACGGATCTTGGGCGATAGTAAGGTTGTCGTGCTGAAAAGCAAACTCAACCGAACTGGCATTGTGCTGGACGAACGCCCACTCGTCCAGCCGCGGGGAAGCGGGGCCTTCAGCGGCCGGTTGTGTGTCGTCAGATTGCACGACAGGCGTGTCAGCAGCAGATTGGTCAGCATGCTCGGCGATCGGTGGCGACGGCTCCGACGGTGGCGGCTGTTGATCGGCCGTCTTGCGTGAACAACCCACTATCAGCATGCAGCCGATTGCCAATGTCATTTCGAACCGCTTCATAGCAGACGCCCATTTTTCCCGTTTAGGGTCGTTGGCTTGGCCGCCGGTTTCCGTCAGAGAATTCGCGAACCGCCTTCACTTATTATTTGGTTTATAGTACACCCCAGCATTGCATAGGGCGAGCGGCGAAAGAGAATCGACCCGTAGCGAAACTCGCCAAGAGTTTCGTCAGTGGCTACAGCACTGCTCGTTGCGCGTGCTGCCCAAGCCGAAGATCGGGGAAGCTGTGTCGTACGCGTTAGACAGGTGGTCGGCATGGGGGCGGTACTGCGAGGCCGGTTATCTATCAATCGACAACGCCGAGCGAGTTGCACCGGCACCACGCGCGGCTACAATAGGCCGCGTCGAGTTTTATTCCCTTTGTCCATTCCTTTCGAGAGAGCGAGCAATGCAGAAAAACCGAAACAGCATCAAAGCGTGCGTTATGGGAATCCTTCTGGCGGCGTCTACCGCCTTGGCTGCTGATCCCGAGGGAGAATGGCCCGGTTGGCGAGGCCCCAATCGTGATGGGAAATCGACGGAGACGGGGCTGCTGGCCCAATGGCCGGACGGAGGTCCCGAGTTGTTGTGGAAGGTGGACGGCCTCGGCGGTGGCTACTCGAGTGTTGCCGTCAGTGGAGGCTCGATCTATATCACCGGACTGGTCGACGGGAACCTGACGATCTTTGCATTCGACCTGGACGGCAAACGGCTGTGGAGCACTGAAATCGACACGGCAGCCCAGCGCGGGCCAAAGGCATCGCGTGCCACGCCTACGATCGACGACGGTAAACTGTATCTGCTTTCTGGCAATGCCTTGCTGGGATGCTTCGACGCGACGACCGGCCAGAAGATTTGGTCCTCCGACCTGAAGCAGTTCGGCGGCAAGCCGGGCGGATGGGGATACACCGAATCGGTGCTGATCTACAACGACCTGGCCGTGGCCAAGTCGGGTGGCGAAAACTGCATCGTCGCCCTGGACAAGCGGACCGGCGAAACCAAGTGGACCAGCAGCGGCTTCGATGCCGGGCCCGAATACAGCTCGTGCATTGCGTTCACCTTCGAGGGCAAGCCGTTGATTTGCACGGGCACCCGCGGCGGATTGGTCTGCGTCGACGCGGAAAACGGAAAACTGATGTGGTCGAACGATTACAGCGCCGGAAACACGGCCAACTGTCCTACGCCAGTCTACTCCGACGGCTACGTCTTCTGGTCCAACGGATACGGCCGTGGCGGTATCTGTATGAAGTTGAAGACCGACGGCGACACCGTCACCGCCGACGTGGCCTGGACCACCAAGGACATGATCTGCCACCACGGCGGCTACATCGTCGACCAAGGTCGCATCTACGGCAACCACAGCGGCGGCTGGGCCTGTCTGGACCTGAAGACGGGCGAGCAGTTGTGGGAGGAAAGGGCCGTGGGAAAAGGGTCGCTGTGCTACGCCGATGGCATGCTGTACCTGTTCAGCGAGAACGGTGGGGTAGCCGGCTTGGCGACGTGCTCTCCGCAGGGCCTCGAATTGAAGGGCCAGATGCAGGTCGAGGGCCAGGGCCGCAGTTGGGCTCATCCGGTCGTTGCCGGCGGACGACTGTACCTGCGATACGCCGGCAATCTCTACTGTTTTGACGTCCGCAACGAGACATAGGCCGTTTCGCCGCCACCGCACCCGCATGGATGGGCTGGCTGTGATAATCACTCACCCGTATAAGTACCCGATCAGAACTTCCGGCTAAGAAGAAACCCGGCTTTTCCGAAAAAGCCGGGTTTCTGGCCATCGCCAAATGCTTGAAAACTTGTGAGCGGGTACTTACCAACAAGGAGTCCAACCATGCCGCGAATTATCACTGTCGTGATGGGTCTGATCACCGTGCTGGCCACCGTGTCTGCGGGGGCTGCAGATGATGCCTTCTTCCGCGTCGACGTACGGGATCTGGAGTTGACCGATGGCAAGTTGCCGGACTTCAACGCCGGCGACGTGCATTGGCGAATCTGGGGGCAGCTCCGCGATTCGATGACGCCCTACGCGGTACTCGACAACGAGGGGGAGATCTACGTTTCGGCTGAGATGACCCGTGGTAGTCGCCGGGACGAGATGCCCGACCACGTGGTCGTCCGAGCGGTGGAGGGCCAGGCCGTGACGGGCCGGCTGTTTTGGCCAAAGCGCGACATGAGCGGCATGGTTGCCCTGCGGTTTGAGATTCCCGCTTCGGACGCCGACAGCGATGACCGCGACGACTTCTATCGGGCCAAGCTCCGCCATTACAACAATCTACTGAATCGGGGCGTGGCCGGTGCGGCTTGGTTCCGTCACCAGACCCGCGAGGCGCGCAAGGAGTTGAAATCAGACAGTCCCGATCAACGGCGGGCCGTGCGACGAGGGCAGGCCGACGAGCTGAGCGATACCTACGCGCTGTTCTCCGGCGGGCGGGCGATGAGCGAGAACCTGCAGCTTGACCGAGTCCTGCCCGAGCCGCGGGACAGCGACAAAATGGTCGAGCTGGACTCGATCCGCGGCATCACGGTCCCCGACATCGACTGGTCCGAGTTGACCAAGGGCCTGGATCCCGACCTTGATCCGCTGGCCGACAAGATCCCCTTCGACCAGCACGCGGTTTTCTTCCCCAGCTTCAACGCCTTTGTGACAGTCATCGACGAGGTGAAGGCCGACAGTGGTCTCGTGCTCCAGGCCCTGGAACCGCGTGGCGAGGACGCTGGTACGTTCACCCGATACGAACAACAGCTCGGGCTATCAATTACTGCGGTCTCGCGGCTGCTGGGTCCGCGGTTGGCCAAGAGTGTCGCCATGACCGGATCCGACCCGTACTTCCGCACTGGAACGGATGTGGCGTATCTGTTCGAAGCCGTGGACGCCGATACTCTGGAGACCGCGCTGGTGGCCCAGATCTCAGTGGCCGCCGGCAAAGTAGGTTCGGCAGAACGAGTTCGAGGTAAGGTGAATGGAGTGAAGTACATCGGTTTTTCGTCCCCCGACCGCCGGATCTGTTCCTACGTGGCCAGCTTTGGCGATACCGTTGTGGTCACCAACTCGACGCACCAACTGGAGCAGTTGGCCAACACACACCGTGGCGACGTGAACTCGATCGCGTCGCTCGCCGAGTACAAGTACTTCCGCGACCGCTACAAGCGTGACGATCCAAACGAGACCGCCTTTGTCTTCCTCAGCGACGCGACCATCCGCCGGTGGTGCGGCCCGCGGTGGCGGATCCTCTCGTCGCGGCGGACCCGCGACATGGCGGTCATCTCCGAGCTTCAGGCGGGGCAAATGGACCGTCTGGCCAAAGGCGGCTTTCAATCGGGCCCGATCTACACGGACTTGCCGCTGGCGGCGAAGGGAGAATTGACATTGGACACGTCCGGTGTGCACAGCCAGGCCGTTGGCTCGCTGGCTTTCATGACGCCTATCGCAGAGATGCCGATCAGCAAGGTCACCGAGACCGAGGCCGGCGCCTACCGGAGGTGGCGCGACGGCTACGAACGAAACTGGACGGGTGTTTTCGACCCCATCGGTCTGCGGCTGGGCATCCGCAAGGACAAGTTATCGGCCGACCTGACCGTGATGCCTCTGATCGGCGGCAGCGACTATCGCGAGATGGTCGACGTGTCGCGTGGGGCAAAGATCGCCGCCGACGCCGGTGACCCCCACGACGCCTTAGCCCACGTTGTCATGGCTATTAACAAGGACTCGGAGACGGTCAAGCGGTTCGGCAACTTCGCTCAGACGATGACGTCAGCAAAAATCAACCCGTTGGGCTGGCTGGGCAATTCGGTCGCGTTGTACTTCGACGACGACCCGCTGTGGCGCGAGATGGCTGGCGTGGCGTACGACGAGCGGGACAGATTCTTCCGGGAGAACCTCGGTCGGTTCCCCGTGGCTTTGGTGGCCGAGGTCGAAAGCGCCTTCAAGTTGACGGCCTTCCTGGCCACGTTTCGCGCGTTTATCGAACAGACCTCGCCCGGAATGACCCAATGGGAGTCGCTAACCTACAAGGACGAGCCCTACGTAAAGATCACGCCAACCGAACGGGCCAGGTCGAGGACGGGTGAGATCGAAAATCTGGCCGTCTACTATTCAGCGTCGGCCGAGTCCCTGATTGTGACGCTCAGTCCGGACGTGCTGAAACGCGCGCTGGACCGCCGCATCGCGCGACGCAAAGCGGAAAAAGAAGACGACCAGATGGATGCGGAGCCGTTCTGGTTGGGCGAGAGCCTGTGCCTGAAGGTGGACGCCAGGGCGTTGGCCGTGCTTTCCGCGGTCTTCGCCGAAGACTATCAGTTGCAGATGCAGAAGCGGGCCTGGGACAACCTGCCGATCCTGAACGAGTGGAAACGCCGCTATCCCGGCCGCGACGCGATAGAGCTGCACGAGCAGATCTGGAAGGTCCAGCTCGTCGATCCGGCCGGCGGCCGCTACACTTGGAACGCCAAGTGGCGGACGATGGAGTCCAGCATCTACGGCCACCCCGGCAAACCCAAGAAGGGCCCCGCCGCCCCGCCTCTGGTCGCCGGAATCACGGGCGGTAACTTCGGCGTGACCTTCGAAAACGACGGGCTGCGAACCCAAGTCGAACTGGACCGCAAGCCGTAAGTCGCTCGTGTCCAGCGGTTGTACGAGCGAGTGTTGCCATGAAAGCGTACCGTGGATTCGTGATCGTCGCTGCCTGCCTGACGGCGTTGGCTGGGTCGACCGCCGTGCCGGCCGGTGACGCGTTCCGGCCGGAGTACGAACGAAGCGTCAGCGGCATGGTGTACTGGGATACAAATGTCAACGGCAGACGCGATCGCGATGAACCCGGAGCGGCTGGAATACGAATAGCCGGGAACCACCGCACGACCGTCACTGACAGCTCCGGGCTGTACGAGCTGAAGTCCGACGAGCCGTTGCTTACCATCTCGCTAAGCTTCCCTTCCGGCAGTTGGCCGACGACGGGATGGTTCCGACGGTTGACGACGGAACGAGAGACCGGCGTCGACTTCGGCCTACGACGCGAGACGCAGGCACTGCCGCTGGTGTTTGTGCAGATGACCGACACGCACGGTGACTTCGGGTGGGCTTCTGAAGTGATTCTCGAAGAGTGCAAGGCACTGCCAATCCAGCCCAAGTTTTACGTCGTAACAGGGGACCTGCTGAGTGGGGATCCGTGGATCGACAAGGCCGAACAACTTCGGCAGAGCTTCTCCAAGATCGGCCAGGAACTCGACGAGTTTCCAAAGCCGGTCTTCATGGTACCTGGAAACCATGACACGGTTGGATACGGGGGCAGGGGACGTAACAAGATCTTGGCCGAGGACACCAAGCATCCTCTGTTCGGTAACCACTGCTGGGAACGGCATGTTTGCCCAAGCCACTGGTCTTTCTCCAGCCACGGAGTGCAGTTCGTTGGGATCGAGCATGCCCAATATGCCGACGGCAAATGGCGCCAACCTGTATCGAAAACCCAAGCCTGGGTAGACGAAGAAACGAACCGGGTCGAGAAAGGCGACCGGACAGTTCTGCTGGCGCATAGCCCAAGACATGGAATGCTCGTAGAACAGAAGGGCTTCACGCTGGGCCTGTTCGGCGACAGTCACACGGAGGGCAGCTACTTCCAACCCGGAGCCGAAACGCCAGCGTTTGGTTCCAACGTCCTGGTAGGCGGCTTGACCAAGAGGCCGTACGACCGGCACGGGAACGAACGTCGCTACACTCAAGACGGGCGCCCAACCGGGTATCGGATCGTGGTTGTGGAGAAGGACCGGATCGACAGCTTCTACAAGGCGATCGGCGAGCCACACACGATCCTCGTGAATTCACCGCGACGGTTCCAGGGTGTGAAGGTAGGTGACAGCTTCGGCGCATCCGGTCAGATTCTCGATCCAGGCCAGAGAGTGGAAGACGTGACCGTGAGCTTGGACGGCAAGCGAATGGGGGTGACTCTTCATCGCCGGCGGTTTTGGATCGACTTCGAGGCGACGGTCGAAAATACCGATCTGGTTGATGGGTTCTACGATCTGACCGTGGAAGCAACGTGGCCCGATGGTCGCTACGGAGTTACAGAACCATACTTGCTGCGCACCGGCCGAGAGGCAGCGTTCAAAGCCAGTGCCCCGGCGCAGCTTGTTGGAACGATCCATTCTCCCACCCGGACGTACACATTTCTGGTGAATGACGTAGAGATGACAAAGATCTCGCCCGGCCAGGACGCGTTCTCCGTCCAACTACCGGTTGGCCTCCTCAAGAGGCTGAACACCGTCACACTGAAGGACGGCGACTGGCGGCAGGTGGTTGGGATCACTTCATTTTCCTGGAACGGAAAGACTTTCGTGGATCAGCGCAAGATCTTTGCTTGGGGCTACACCCACACGTTATCGAAACAGAGGACGCTTTGCTTCGACCTCGAGTACCCCGGTCCGCCCGCGCGATGGTCCGTGGAAAAGACAATTCCGCAGGATAGGGCAGAAAGCCGGTAGCTGTCGAACGGTCATCTACCTTCAGAGAGATGGAGAGACACCGTGACGTTTCAATCCAGCTTGAGAACCATCGGCATAATTTTTCTTTGCTGTACGCCGCTTTTGCAGGTTCGTGCGGACGATTGGCCGATGTGGCGATATGACTCGAACCGAAGCGCCGCTTCGCCAGAGGAGCTACCAGCAGAGTTGGTGCTGCAGTGGGTTCGCGAATTTCCGGAGCCCAGGCCGGCGTGGCCCGAAGAGCGACGCCTGCATTTTGACAAGGTCTACGAGCCTGTCGTGGTGGGCAAGAGGTTGTTTGTCGGCTTGAATAGCTGCGACAAGGTTGTGGCCCTCGATACAGAAACCGGCGCAGAGAGGTGGGCCTTCTACGCTGATGGCCCCGTGCGTTTCGCCCCTGTCGCCCACGGAGATCATGTATTCTTCGTATCCGACGACGGCTACCTTTACTGTGTCCACGCGGAGAACGGCGTTCTCGTTTGGAGGTATCGGGGAGCGCCGGCCGATCGATCGGTACTTGGAAATGGTCGCCTGATTTCCACATGGCCTGCGCGAGGCGGCCCGGTCGTGAAGGACAATACGGTTTATTTCGCTACCGGCGTATTGCCGTTCATGGGTGCTTTCATTCATGCGGTCGACGCCGACACAGGTACGGCCATCTGGACCAACGATACCTCGACAAACATCTTCACTAACCAGAAGCACTTCGTTGGCGTCTCTCCACAGGGTTATTTGGTTGTCCTGGGCGATCGATTGATCGTCCCCGCCGGTCGCGCCACGCCAGCACATTTCGACCGCAACACGGGGGAACGCTTGGAGCTTGACCTTCGATGGGACCACCGACGTTCGGGCACATGGGAAGCGTCTGGAATCGAACCCTATCTGTTCACTGGCGGATCGGTGCGCGATTTGGACGCTCACAAGAGAGCTTGGGCGTTTATGTTCAAGAACGACGAAGGAGAATGGCAGCCGGGTCGAGGCTATGCAAGCGACCCGATTGACAATATCTACCGACAGCCGCGAGTGCTTACTCGCGAAGCCGTGTACGTCACGGACGGCGACTACTTTCGGCTTCGCAAAGACGCGTGGGATGAGTGTGTAGACAAGCAGATCGAACTCGTGAACCTGGAGGATCAGGCAGACGATGTGTGGATCAAGGCGGGATCTCGGCTTTATGCTTCGAAAGGTGAGACGGTCATGGCGATCGATCTGCCCGACCGCCGTGTATCCTGGAAGGCGAATGTGGAAGGGGCTGTGGGCGGCATGATCGCGGCCGACGGCAAGCTGTTCGTGTCCACATGCGACGGACACCTCTACTGCTTTGGTCGTGCCGGAGAGACCCGGCGATGGACGGCATCGAGACAATCGCTGCCGACCGCAGACAGATGGGACGAGAAGGCGGATCGAATCCTGGCCGCAACCGGTATCACCGAGGGATACTGCCTAGTGTTCGGTCTGGCAGAGGGCTGTCTCGCCGAATCGCTGGCGCGTCGATCGGGCCTGCGTGTGATCTGCTTGGATCCCGATACGAAGAAGGTGGCTGAGATTCGCCGCAGGCTGGATGACGCGGGACTCTACGGCTCCCGTATTGCGATCCGAACAGGCGCCCCCAATTCCTTTCCCCTGCCACCCTACCTGGCCAGTCTGATCGTATCGGAAGACCTAGCATCGGCTGGCTTGAGCCAGCGAGATTTCGTGGAGAGGCTGTATCAACCTCTGCGGCCGTACGGCGGCACAGCGTGCCTTGAGATCTCGACCGCTGGCCGCAAGGTGTTTCGCGACCGTGTCAAAGCGGCGGGGCTGCCTGGTGTTGAGTTAAAGGAGGTCGACGAATTTCTTCTACTCACTCGTGTCGGCCCCGTGCCTGGCTCGGCCGACGTGACTCACGAAGGCGTGGATGCGGCCAATACGTTTTTTTCGCGGGACAGGAGAGTCCAACCGCCGCTGGGTGTCCTTTGGTTTGGAGATTCGGGCGAGGAGAATCGTTTCCTTGGGCGCTTGTCAAGCTCGCGACCTCAAGTAGTCGGCGGCAGGATGATTATCGAAGGCCCCGACTCGATTCACGCCACGGACATCTACACTGGGCGCAGACTCTGGACATTCGAGTCGTCGCGTGGCTACCCGCCCACGCGAGTTCCCGATTCGCTGGCTGGTGATGACGCACCTAGTCCGAAGTTCCGTATTGCTAGGATTCAGGGCGTGCGCTTTGCGTCGGCTTCGGACGGAATCTACGTCATCGACGGCCAGAGATGTCTTTGCTTGGACCCGGACACAGGACGTAAGATGTTCGAGCTCGCCCTGCCGGAAAACGATCATTGGGGATTTCTGGCCATCTGGGAAGAACTGCTTGTTGCCGGCGCGAATCCCGTACGACTACCTAAGGGTGACGACCGGGGGCTGTGGGACGCGTGGGATTCCAGCGCAAGTGCGAACTTGGTGGTCATGAACCGCCACAACGGCAAGGTTCTCTGGCAGCGGGAAGCAACCCACGCGTTTCGCCACACGACGGTTGCCGTAGGCGGCGGCAAGCTGTTCTATGTCGATCGTCTTCCGCAGAAGTTCCTTGATTCCCGCAAACGGCGAGGAGAGGATCGGGGCACCGCCTCGGAACTGATAGCCTGTAACTTCCGGACGGGTGAGCAGATCTGGAGCGTTTTGGAAAATGTCGTCGGGACATGGCTAAGCTACTCGTCCGAACACGACATCCTGGTTCAAGGACCTGATTGGGGCAAGGACACGATCTCCGCCCATTCGGGTGAGGATGGAAACATGTTGTGGACCAGGCGGATTGGAGCGTACACGCCACACGGGCTCATCCATCACGACCAACTCATCGTGCATCGCGACATCCTGGATCTGCGCACTGGCAGTGAGGTTGGTAGTTTTCAGAGAGGGTACGGCTGCAACCTGCCTTCAGCGAGCGAACATTTTCTATTTTTCCGCAGCAATAGCGCGGGATACTACGACATCCTGAACCACAGCGGCACGGGCAATTTCAGCGGCTTTCGCTCCTCCTGCGCGAATAGCCTGGTCGCCGCAGGCGGAGTCTTGAGCGCACCGGATATGTCACAAGGTTGCGTCTGCAACTTCCCCATCCAGACATCACTGGCGCTGGTGCATTCACCAGAGGTGGATCACTGGACCTGGGGCGGACGGCCGACCACTCCAAACCGGCTTGGCGTCAATCTCGGCGCACCGGGCGACCGCCTATCTGACGAGGGCACACTGTGGTACGAGTTTCCCGTGCCCCGCGGCCTGACGTCCGAGGTCGCCATCCAACTGCAGCCTCCGCGCCCGGCGTGGTTTCGTTATGAGACTTCGCGCATCGGGGCCGGCGGCCTTGGTTGGGTAGGGGCATCTGGAGCGAAAGGCGTCGAGGAGTTGATTGTCGCTCGTAGTCCTGAAGATCTCGCGATTGGTTTTGCTGACGTGTTTCTCTATTTTGCCGAACCCGATGATCTCCAAGTGGGTGATCGCGTGTTTGATATTTCACTTCAGCACGAGACGGTTGTCCGAGAGTTTGACGTGGTTAAGGAAAGCGGCGGCCGACGACGAGTCGTCGTCAAGGCATTGCCACGAACCCGAATTGCCGACACCCTCACGATTCGCCTGACACCATGCAAGAACTCCAGATTGCAGGAAACCGTGATCTGCGGAGTTGAAGTAGTCCGAGCCGCCAGTGATCCAGCCCAATAGCATGCCTGTGCTGGGACTTTTTGAGCAACGAGGAGCCATCAATGTTGCCCATCAGTGATATGACGAAACTTTCGATCACCAGGGCTTCAGTTTACAGCCGGCTGCTATCTGCTTTCCTCATGGTAGGCATTCTCTGCCCAACTCTTTCGTCCGCTCAGCAGTGGACGCAGTTTGCCATGAATCGCGGTGACGAGCGGGGACGCTTCCTGTGGACTGATGCTCGGAACTGGAATCACGGTGTTCCAGACGCAAAGACATCGGCAGAGATCGGGGACGACAACTCCGGCAAAGCGCTCCACTGCGTGATTCCCAAAGGAACCAGAGCTACTTGTGCGCAGTTTGAACTCGCCGAACACGCAAGGACACAGGGTACAACGTTACGCCTGGAACCGGGGGCCTCCCTCACGGTTCTTGGAGGAGCCGTACTATCTAAAGATCGGGAGAGTTGGTTTTACGTTGATGGCACATTTGTCTGCCAGGACAAACGCTGGGGAATTCGCGTTGGAGGCCCCTGGGGAAGACCCGACATTGGGGAACCCGCAAGTTGCCATCTGATCATCGGACCTGAAGGTAGGGTTGAGGCTTCGGGGATCGGCATCAACACTTCCTTCCGCTCGGACACAACACCCTCGGCGCCTTGGGGTGAGAAGTTCTATGCGCGCTCTACCGATTCGGAAATCACGGTCGATGGCGGCCAGTTGATCGCCGATCAGGGATTGAAGCTGTCGACCACGGACGCGACACGGCCCGGCGCGTTGCGACTGAAGGGAAATGCGTCCTTCCTGAGCCAGCGGGACTCGCAATATGGAATTGATGTCTGGTGCGGCGTTTGGGAGATCGATGGCGGCGATGTGACGATCAAGGTCGGGGACATCGAGTTTCACGGCGACAAATTCAAGGATGAAGTCAACGGCAGAAGCGGCAAGGCTGTTGGCCGGGGCAACTCGGTGCTTAAACTGACCGGAACGGGAATCAGCACAATCCATGCGAGAAACCTGAACTTTGTCAGTGCGGCGTTGCTGGACGTCACTGACTTGAAGCTTCGTGCCGGCACGTACACCGTCATCGACGGAGTACAAATCCACGGCGACCGATTGCAGTTGGCCCCAGGATCGGACTCGAAAAAGTGGAGCATCCGATTCGACCGCGACCGAGGAGATTTGTTGCTTACCTTCTCGCCCTAATCGGCGATTCTCGCTCCGGGGTGACGTTAGGCCCTTCGGCTTGGTCATGAATTGGTGGTTATAGATGAAGACATCAGCAATTCCAGCTCCATTTTCGACCTCCCATCTATAACCACCAATCTATAACCAAAGAAGAATATCGCCCTCGACAAGGCGGTTCACACGACGTCACTCTTGGCTCACGAGACAGGACACGATATAGAATGTCCAGAATGAAAACGATGTTCGCGATGAAACGAGTGACACTGGTGCTGGCTTGCGCCGTACTGGCGCTTCGGACCGCCAGGATCGAGGCCGAAGAGATCAAGGCCGAACCGGCTCGCTTGGCCGAAGAGATCATCCGAACAGCCGGTATCGACGCTGGGTTGTGCGTTCAACTGAACTCGACCGATGGCAGGCTTGCGGCCGAATTCGCCGAGCAGGGCACGTTCATCGTGCACGGCATCACGCCGACTGCGGCGGCGACGGGAAAGATACGGCGGTATCTCCTATCAAGAAACCTCCACGGGACGGTTTCGGTTGAACATGGCAGTCTGTCGCGACTTCCTTACGTCAGCAACCTTGTCAACTTGGTTGTCGTCGAGGATCTCGACGCAGTTCTCAAGGCCGGGCTGTCACTTGACGAAATCACGCGTGTGCTCTGCCCCGGCGGAGTGGCATACTTGGACAGGAAGAGCGCCCCCGTAACCTTGGTTCGCAAGAAACGACCAACCGAGACAGACGAGTGGACTCACTGGCTTCACGGCCCCGAGGCCAACAACAGTTCATCCGATTCCCTCTCGGGCCCGTCACAAAGGTTGCAGTGGATAGACGGTCCGCTTTGGCTGACGGGCTACAACGTCACCGAGCTATTTGCAGGCGGACGAAGCTTCAACATCTTGCAGAGCCCGAAGGGCGAATGGACGCGTCTGGTTGCGCGCGACGCCTACAACGGGCTCGATTTGTGGCGGCGGGAAATACAATTTGGCGCCACGCACTCCAACCCGCGCACCATCGTGGCAGTCGACCAACTTGTATTTGTCGTGCTGAACAACGGCGATCCCCTCGTTGCACTTGACGCCGCAACGGGCGAGGTCGCAAAGACCTACGACGTCGGGTTCACTCCGTTGAACGTCATTTATGGGGACGGAAACCTGGTTATCGCCGGTGAGAAGGAGATATGTTCGGTCTCGGCCGACACCGGCAAGGTGGAATGGCGAAAGAAGGCCCGCGGAGACAACACTTTCGTGCTCGAGCATCTCGGGCACTTTCAGCGAGTCCTCTATAAGCCGCCTTACATGGTTGCAGGCGACGGTCGGCTGTTCGTCCTGGTGAAAGACTCCCCGAAGCCGCCATACAATCTTGCCTGTTACGACTTGGCTTCCGGTGAGGAGAAATGGCGAAGGCAACACCCCGGCGAGATCCTAGCTTACTACAAGAGCGTCTTGTTGCTTTACGAAATGCACTCGACAACGAAACCGGAGAAGAAGAGCCACGAAGAGCAAGGCACGTACCACGTTGTCTCGGCCGAGGATGGCCGCAAGCTCTGGGATCGTCCGCACAAGCGGGGCGACTACCACGGCATATGGGACGATCCCGCTTACGCCGGCGGGCTCATCTGGATCAATGAGAAGAGTATGGGGGCGAGTGGCTACAGGGGATTCGATCCCGTTACGGGGGAACTCAAGCGAACGATCAAGGGCGCCCCGAGAGGCCATTGTGCCCGGGTGGTTGCCAGCGAGAACTACATCCTCGGCACAATGTCGGTCTTCTACTCCCTGGAAACCGGAAAGCTGATCAGTCCGGGTTTCTACAAGAACGGATGCGTTGTCGGCCACCTTCCGGCAAACGGGTTGGTCTACACGTTTCCGATCAGTTGCAGTTGCATTGCCTATCTCAGGGGACATGTGGCGTTTGCGCCTTCACCGGTTGGCAATCCTGACGAACCCGTGAAGGCGACCGACCCGCTCGAGAAGGGCCCGGCTTACGCTTTCAACCGCGAGGGAGTTGGTGTTCATTCGCCGCAAGAATGGAACACGTACCGTCGTGACATCGCTCGCAGCGGCGCCACATCCGAATCATTGCCGGACGACCTGAAGGTCCTTTGGAGCACGCGTATCGTCAACCAGCGGCGAACGCCGCATGGCAGAACGCTCACTCCTCCGGTTGTTGCCGAGGGAAGAGTCTTCGTGGCGGCCCCGGATGCTCAGCAGGTGTCGGCACTCGACGCGAAAACCGGAGAAGTCCGATGGACCTGCCTGGTCGGCGGACGCGTGGAAACCCCGCCGACCATCTACCAGGGGCTGTGCCTTTTCGGCGCGAACGACGGATGGGTTTATTGCCTGCGGGCGTCCGACGGCGAGTTGGTCTGGCGTTTCCGCACATCACCGGAAGAGCGGCGTATAGTGGCGTACAGCCGCGTGGAATCTCCTTGGCCGGTGCCCGGCGTTCTGGTTACCGGCGACGTGGCTTACTTTGCTGGTGGACGGCACGGGAAAACCGAGGACGGCATCTTCGTCTATGCGGCGGATCCTCACACCGGGAAGATCGTTTGGAGGAACCGCGTGGACAACAGCAAGCTTGAAGTGTGGTACGACAACCACGTGAACGATCTCTTGGTCGGCAACGACCAGGCAGTCTTCATGGGCCAGTTGATGTTCGACCTCAAGACCGGCGAGAAAAGCCGAACGTGGTACAAGGATCGCCAGTTCGGCGAGAAGCGATGGAAGCATGATTACCTGGTCAGCGGGCAAGGCCGGGACACCAGCGCCGTCTTCCCGTTCGGGTTCCTGCACGACAGGAAATACGGCTCGCAACTGGAGCGTTACCAGTCGACCCACTGGTCCTATCGCGGAATCACCGGACTGATCCTGTCCTATACCAAAGACACGGTCTTCGGTGTCGAGGCGACCAGGGCCATGCGACAGCATGTGCAACTGTTCGCAAAGCGGCCGGACGCCTCCTCGACGGCGAGCAAAGGGTCGACGCTCTGGACAGTGAAACTCGACCGCGGCCAGGTCCGGGCGCTTCTCCCGGCAGGCCAGACCCTCTTTGTCGCCGGACCCGCGAAAGAAGGCGGCGCGCTCACGTCGTATTCGGCCAACGACGGAGCCAGACTGGCCGAACTCCCGTTTGACGATGCTCCCGTGTTCGACGGCATGGCCGCAGCCGCTGGGCGACTTTACCTCTCCAGCGAAAAGGGCACCGTTTTCTGTTTCGGTGGGAAGTCGGCGGTGGATGCGAGTATCGCAGCGCGGGGCGCGGGGAATTAGAATTCCTGTCGGGCGGCTTCGCGTCCAGCGCAGAAAAAGGAGATGAGTTGATGATCGGTAAAGTGCTCGCGATATCTGTTTCGGGAATGCTGATGGTCCTCGCGGCCGACGCTACAGCCGCTGCGGAATTCTATGTGGATCCGGACTTTGGAGGCCAAGGCCAGAACGGGTCACCCGACAAGCCTTGGAATTCGATCCGAGGCGCGGAAGCCTGGCAGGCTATCAACGCAGCCTTGAGCAAGGGCCCAGTGACGGTGTATTTCAGCGCCCGCCAGGCCGATGTCGACCAGCCGCAGACGATCCGCGAATTCGTCGAATGCCGCAGGTCGGACGCCAGCACCAATCGCCTGACACTTGACGGTATGAGCAAATACAACACCAACGACCGGGAGCCGGCCTGGATCGATTACTCCGGCCCACACGTCTCGTGCATCACCGACCAGAAGGGCCAAAGGGCGCTCGGTTGGGAAATGGGATCCGTTAGCTCCCCCAAGCAAAACTACGTGACCATCCGCGGCTTCGAATGTACGGGTCCCGGCGCGCGAGTGGGCTTTGCCGGCGACCACGTGGTCTTCGAGCACCTCTACATTCACGACGTAACGGAGATCGGGCCGGGTATCCTCGTCTTCGGGACGTTCAAAGGCAAAGACGGACAGGTTAAGCGCGTCATGGATGAGTGCACCGACATGACCATTCGCGATTGCCGCATCGAGAACGTTTACGGCGAGGGCATCTACGTCGGGTGCTTGTACCACTTCTGGCTGAAAGAGGCGGCGTTCCGCAAGTCCATCGGCAACGAGCATTCCAATGTCACGATCGAAAGAGTGGTCATCAAGAATACGGGTGTCGGCGGCGGTCAGGGCGACGGCATCGATTTCAAGGTGGGTATCACGAACATAGTTGTTCGCGACTGCGATATATCCGGCGTGACAGGCATGGCCGGGATCATCCTATCCAGCAGCGTGATAGAAGGCGTCGACCAGAACATCCTGGTAGAGCGTTGTCATATCCACGACGCCGCGCCCAGCGGCGAGGCACGCAGGGCGATCTATGCCGGCGCCGGCCCAATACTGGGCTATCGCGGGCTGACCATCCGCAATTGCGTCGTCAACGCAATGCGTCAGGGCATCACGGTGTATAAGTCCGATCCGAACGGAAAGGTGTCCGATGTGACCGCTGTCAACAACACGGTGTACGACGTAAAGGCTGCAGGTCTCGTCGTGCAGGCCGATAACGCCGTGGTCGTGAATAACCTGCTTTTCGACAACGACGGCGGCAAGATGCAAGCCTTCGTTTCAGGCGAAAACATGCGGAGCGACTACAACGCTTACCAAGGTGCGTTGAGGAGTCCTGCCGAGGGCAAGAAGACGATCGTCCTGACGGAACAGCAAAAACGGCAATTGAAGGCGCGTCTGGCCAACAAGTCTCTCACGTTGCCCTCAGCAGATGCCGTCGTGGACAAAGGCGCGGCATTGGATGGGTTCTCCGACGACATCCTGGGCACCACGCGCCCACAAGGCACCGCTTGGGACATTGGAGCCTACGAGTACGCCCGTCCGCCTGAGAAAGACGATTAACAGGATCTGCGCACGCGGCCAACGCTCTCCGAAGTGGGACGCCGCGAATGGTAAGCTGCAGACATCACGCCTCGCTGTCATACGGCTCCCGACTGGAAATGGCACTAGCCCGAAGGCGCAGGCATCTGCGCATACGTCTGGAAGCGATTCTCGGGTCCCCTCAGTCCGCGGGCGGGCGTCTGAGTTCCGCCCGCTCGCTGACGAAATCCGCCCACTCGTTTTCAACTTCTGCGAACATCGACGAGGTGTCCTTGAATCGACGATAGATTAACCTCGCCGATGCGATCATCGGCTGTCCGGCGACCAGATCGGCGCCAAACCACCAGTCGTGAGCTGTGTCCCAGCCGTGGTATTGACCGGCCAGGGACTTCGTTGCATATGGATCGCAGAGAAACACGAGAGCGGAACCATTGTCTGGATTGCGAGCGACGAGGATCGGTTTGCTGAACGGCTGCTCCTCCACTATTCGTCGAGGTCCGCTTGCTTGCCCCTTTCCCGAGCGATCACCACTCTGCTGCACGCGTTCGCCGCGGCGCCGAAGCACGCTGAAGATCTCATTGACTACCCTGCGATTGTCGAGCTTCTTCCAATGCTGCTCGCCTTCTTGATTCGCCAGCGGCGTCCAGGTTTCGCGGAACGCCTCGCACACGTAGGATGCAAAGAAGATCTCGAATCCAGGAACATCCCGCGACGGAAGAATCGTAACCAGCATGTCCACGGCGTCGCCATGCGGCCGGTAGGCGAGTTCCATGGAAAAACCGTAGACGGATTCTTCAGGGAAGCGAACCAACACCCGCCCGTCGCGGAGCTCGTGAGTCGTCTTTCGGTCGACGGACAACTGTCGAGGCAGCATGCGTTGTTCCACGCCGGGTTTCCGGTAGTATTCCGCGTTGAGGAACGCTTTTCGGGGGCGAACCGCATCGACTTGACATTCGCGGTGCATGAGTCCAGCGATGCCGTGATACCAGGAGTACGGATCGATACAGCCGAACAGCCGGCCCGTGTCAAATTCGTAGGACTGCGTGGCGGTAGACCAGTTGATTCTGGCAGGCTGCTCCGCCAGGCAAATGTTCGGGAGAACGAGGAGCAAGAGCGGCGGAAACACAGTTGCGATGTTCTTCATGTGCGCTCCTTCCCGTGGCAAGCGTTGTTGACAGGTGTCTCGGCGGAGAGCAATCGGAAACCCGACCCAAGGCTCGATCCAGACAAAACGCCCCAATTTGCCAGGCATTACCGATTAGCGAGGATTAGCGTTCCAATCTCTCCGATCACGAGGCACCATTGTTCCACACAGCATAGTATACTCGTATGCGTCGGCTGCGGACGATCCTGTTGGCGAGAAATGGCTGGCCCGAAGCTAGGTCGGATTCTGAACTGTGAGGTGTCTCGTGTGTGCGAATCGTTACGAAAGAGCCGTTATACTGATCGTATTCCTATCCAGTTTCGCAAAGACCACAGCGGCCGAACTGGGACCGCAATACGAGGCGGCCCCTTTCGTCAACGTGATGGAATTCGGCGCTCATCCCGAGAACGAGGACAATACCAGGCAGATTCAGGCCGCCATCGACGTGGGAAAGAAGACGGTCGTTCCGCCGGGAATCTATGCTGTCAACGGTACATTGGTCATTGGCAACAACGAGTATCTTCATCTGGCACACGGGGCGTGGCTGCGGCGATTGGCTGATCGCACTGATAGTACCGAACCCGTCGTGCGTCTAACCGGCAACTTTTCGCGACTCACGGGCGACGGCCATGCATGCGGCGTGTCGTCAGAGAATGCCAGCGGTGGAAGCACCGGAGACGAAATCATCAACAACGGCGTGGTCAACGTCGGTCCCGTTCGAGCTGATCTCTACACCAATATCAACTGGTGGGTCGTCGACTCGATCTCCATCAGCGGCAGCGCCGCGGCCTGGAACGCTTACCAAAAGAGACCTTACCCGGCGGATGTTGACAAGAACGAACTGCTCACACTCGTTTGCAGCGCGCCCTTATCTGCCAAAAGAGGCAGTTGCTACAACGGCAGAGTTTCCAATTGCCTGTTCCGGTACGGGGGCGTGGCCATCAAGGCCAACCCGATCTCGAACGGCAACATGTTCACGAACAACCACTTCTACCGCATCACGCATAGCTGCTATTTCTCTGAGCACACGACGGAAAACCTATTTACCAACTGCTTCGTACACGGCGATCCAGGGGTGACAGTCATCCGGCTACGCGAGACGGGCTACAACCATTGCTACGGAGTAATGGCCGAGCCAGGCCCGACCGCGCCCAACGGACGATACAGTCGCTTCTGCGACGTGTCGGCCGATTCGAGCAACAACGTGATCATCGGCCACGGCAACACCGGCCACAGCTACATCAACGAGAGCAAATCGTCGCTCATCATCACTCACGCCGCGTTGAGCCACGGCCGCGGTGCTTTGTTCGGCTCCGTGTCGACGAGTTCACTTCAGGCCCAGACGCTCACGGCCGAGAACTTCAATTCACCGCTGAAGGTAGAAACCAGCAGCGAGCACAGCGACGTTTTCGTCAAGACGTTCACGCCGAGCAAACCGCCGGAATTCCAGGGCATGCTGAAGTTCACGTGCGAATCGCCCAACCAAGTCTTCATGATCGAGCTGAGCGTCACGTCGAGCCACGCGAGCAGCAGCAACCACAGCGCGGCGAAGTTCATCGTCAGCGGCAAACGAGGATCGGACGAAACGGCCAGCGCCTCGGTCGACTTGATCGGCGGGAACGAAGCGATTGAATGCCGTACGTTGGTCCAGGACAATGAGGTCACCGTCGAGATCAAGCCATCCTACTATCTGCACGGTCAGTTCATCATCCGAGTCGACTCGAAGAGCAGCGGAAAGAGCACTTTGTCAGAGCTTTGAGCCTCGATATCGTGTCGCTCCAGCCCAACTGAAGATCATTCCGATCGGTTGGTTCCGCAACGAGTAATACGAGAACTTAGTCCTCAATGTGAACACGCGAAAGAAGTAACCCATGAAACAACAGCACCCTTCGAGCATGACGTTTCTCGCCCTTTTGCTTGCAGTCTCCGCGGCAAGTCAGTCGCTTACTGCAGCGGATGGGAAACCAGCGGCTGGGACCAGAGTCATCGTTACGATCGACCGCGGACAGGACCTCGGGCAATGTTTCGGGTCGCTGTTTGAAGCCACGAGCAACGACGGTTCCCTCGTTGTCGGTGCTGGTTTTCAGAACGCTTACAACACGCGATACCGGGCAGACCGACACGCCATCCAGTTCTTCATCCGGCCGACCAACGGCCAGCGCGATATGACGACCGAGGAGTTGCTTCGGCCGACTGAGAATCTCACCGGAGCCTACCTTTACGAACGTGATGGGACAGTCTATTCGACCTACGGCGGCCTGCAGTCGTGGAATGCGAAGACTCGGACATGGCACCGTGCTGAGGAGAGCGGCGGAACGCAGGAAACGATGCGCGTCGGGAATGGCACGCTTGTGTTTGGCGACAGCAAAGTGAGCTGGAACGGTCGGACGATTCTCGAGCCGCCGAGCGAGGGAAGCTACCAACTGTTCTTCTACGCCAACGGCAATCTGTGCTTTTACCATGTCAATCGCCGAGACGGCCCGTATCGGTTGTACAAGAATGACGAGGACGGCTTCAGCCGGCTCTACGCCTGTCCCTGGACACCGGCAGAGGAAGAAGTCGATCTCTCCAAAGCGGTTGTGCTACGGCTACCGGTCGTAGGCGAAACGACGTTTGCCTGGGGACAGTTGCGTGACCAGATCGTGACCGGATCAAACATCGGCGGTTTTTACGTCTTTGAAGACGGAGCCTGGAGAATGCTCCTTGAACCGAACACCCGTGTCAGCTATCAGCTCTACTCGACACTGGCGTTCCACGACCGGCTGCTGATGGGCCAATATCCGACAGGTCGTGTCTTCGAGTACGACGGAAAGAAGATCACCGATCAGCAAGGCTGGCCGCCTGTGCTCGAGGGAGTATCGGACCGGGCTCGCGAAGCGCAGACCACCGCCATCTACGGCGGTGACCTGATGGTCGGCGTGTGGCCGTGGGGAGAAGTCTGGCGCTACAATGCGGACAGTCGCGGGTGGACTTTCATGCGACGAATGTTTGCACAGCCGGCACTCTCATCGAACATCGTGCACCCCTACGATGTCGAGAATCGCGACAACTCGCCTCAGAATCTCTGGGGCCAGCGCGTCACCAGCCTGGTTCCCAGCGGATCGAACCTCTTCATCTCCACATCCGCGAAATCGCCTTTCGAATGGGAGCCTGAAAAATACCTGTTCCTGGCTCCTGACAAATGGAAGTCCTATGGAAAGGTCTATCGCGCAACCATGCCCGGCCACCTGTCTGCGTCGACAAAATGGACGGATAGCCCGACAAAGCTAGAATTCATCATTCGCGAACGCGAGATGTCGATTCGCCAGGACGGCGTCCTGCTTGCGACGAGCCCTCTGACTGGATCGTTAGCCGAGCAGACAGGCAAGGCGGGGTCGCTCAAAGACGTGAAGTGGGGCTCCGGCATCTATGGCCCGCATCGGTGTGTTTCACTCGAGGGAGTCGTCTCAAATCTCGGTTCAATTCACGACGAATGATTACAATTACGCGCGGATAACCTTGCCCGCGAGCTACTGAACGACTACGGTTGGCCACGCAGGCGACCTCCAAAACATGGGAATCTCATCTACGGTACGCCTGCACCCTAGGCAACGCAGCCCAGCAGTCGCAACACCAGCACGAAGAAGACGACAATGAGACTCACACTCCTCGTTTTCGGCCTCGTTACCTCAACGTTGTGGTCAGCCGCGACCGCGACCGCGGCAACGCAACCCAACTTGTTGGTAATCTTCACCGACGACCAGACGTTTCGGGCGATAGGCTACAACGACCCGCAAGTCCAGACTCCGCACCTGGATGCCTTGGCCAAGCGAGGATTGATCTTCGACAACGCCTACGTTGCCAGTCCGATCTGCGCGGCCAGCCGCGCTTCGATGATGAGCGGCGTTTTTCCTCAACAACACGGGGTGATTGCCCTGAAGTACAGAGAATTCCGCGCGTATCAAGCCGGCGGCACGCGGTCCGACCAGACGCTGGCCCATCAGCTAAACCTGGCGGGATACCACACTGGTTTCTATGGGAAGTCTCACCTGGGAGCGCCGACGAGCTATGGGTTTGCTGCGGGCGATGAACGGGGTGCATACGACGACAAGCCCACTTTCGAGAAGGCCGCGGCGTATTTGGATGTCCAGGCAACGAATGCGAAACCGTTCTTTCTCTGGCTCGCGCCTCGGCAGCCGCATGTCCCTCTTCTGCCCGAGCAGCGGTGGCTGGATCTCTACCCCGAAGGCAAACTTGCGCTGCCTGAGAATTATCGCCTCGAACCCAGGCAGTCCAGCCTGAACAATCAAGGGATACCCGGTCAACACTTCTACCGGGATTCGAATTACCGGAGGAACCACCGCGACCTTCCTGCCGGGCCGCCACGTGACGTGAAGACGATGCGCGAGTTCATTCGCGCCTATTTCGCCGTCATCAGCCACCTTGACCATCAGATCGGGCAAATCGTCGCAAAACTCCGATCGCTGGGCGTCCTTGAAAACACCGTCATCGTCTTTCTCTCCGACAACGGCTATCATCTCGGCAGCCATGGCCTGGGCAATAAGATCACGATGCACGAGGAATCCGCGCGGGTTCCCATGTTCATTGTCGGGCCGGGCGTGCCTTCCGGTGTCCGGACCTCGGCGTTAGTTTCCAGCCTGGACGTCTACCCGACTTTGCTGCAACTGGCTGGCGTGCGGGACCTGCCAGAGCATCTAATGGGACGGTCATTGGTTCCGATTCTGAAAGATCCGCAAGCGGAAGTACGAACCATCGTCTTCAGTGAATGCGTGGGGGTCGGCGGCACTGTCGGCCAGGGGCACCGCATGGCCCGGACCAAACAATGGAAGTACATACTGACCGGCACAGACGAGCAGTACCTATTCGATCAGCAGAAGGACCCGTTCGAATTACGAAACCGAATCGACACCCCAGAACTGAAGCCGATAGCCGATGAACTACGGCGCGAGCTAAGTACGTGGATGCAGCAGGTTGGCGATCGAAAATCCTTGGATGTGCGAGAATGATCGTGGTGCCAACCCGCAACGGGGCATGCTCCAAGCCCTTTTCGGCGCCGTCGAGGGGGCGTCAAGATCGGCGCCGGAGGTAAACGAACGGGTCCAATTTGTGCCTGTTCAGGCGAATTTGTGGGCGAATTCTAGCTGTGGTAGGCTGCCAAGGTTGTGATATAGTGCGGTTTCGTAGGCTGTTTGAGTTCGAAAACCATAGGATCTTCTGGTGATCAGTTTTAACTTGTTATTGAAACC